>NZ_JAAWWD010000104.1 GCF_021404545.1 Aestuariivita sp. | reverse complement strand
AGGAAGAGCGGCGACCACCGCCGCTCTTCATCGAACCGTTTGTTGAGGGGCTGCGATTTTTCGGCGAAAAAGCGCAGCAACCGGGGGGTGTGGGCTGTCGGCGCTCTTTCAGAGCGCCTGTCGCCCACCGGTGCCACCGCTGCGCGGTGTCACTCGATGATTTTCGACACCACGCCGGCACCCACCGTGCGGCCGCCTTCGCGGATCGCAAAGCGCAGGCCGTTTTCCATCGCGATCGGCGCGATCAGCTCGACGTCGAACTTCAGGTTGTCGCCGGGCATCACCATCTCGGTCCCGTCGGGCAGGTTCACCGTGCCCGTTACATCCGTCGTGCGGAAGTAAAACTGCGGACGATAGTTGGCGAAAAACGGCGTGTGGCGCCCGCCTTCTTCCTTGGTCAGGATATAGGCCTCGGCCTCGAACTTGGTGTGCGGGGTCACGCTTCCGGGCTTGCACAGAACCTGACCGCGCTCGACGCCGTCACGCTCCACACCGCGCAGCAGGGCGCCGATATTGTCGCCTGCTTCACCACGGTCCAGCAGCTTGCGGAACATTTCCACGCCCGTGCAGGTGGTTTTCTTGGTGTCGCGGATGCCGACGATCTCGATCTCGTCGCCCACGTTGATGACACCACGCTCAACACGACCGGTCACAACCGTGCCGCGCCCCGAGATCGAGAACACATCCTCGACCGGCATCAGGAAGGGCTGGTCCACCGCGCGTTCCGGCGTCGGGATCCATTCGTCCACGGCCGCCATCAGCTTGCGGATAGACTCTTCGCCGATCTCCGGGTTGGTGCCTTCCATCGCCGCCAGGGCCGAGCCTGCGATCACCGGAATGTCGTCGCCGGGGTATTCATAGACCGACAGCAGCTCGCGGATCTCCATCTCGACCAGCTCCAGCAGCTCTTCGTCGTCAACCTGGTCCACCTTGTTCATGAACACCACCATCGTGGGGATACCCACCTGGCGGCCCAGCAGAATGTGCTCGCGGGTTTGCGGCATCGGGCCGTCAGCCGCGTTCACCACCAGGATCGCGCCGTCCATCTGCGCCGCACCGGTGATCATGTTCTTGACATAGTCGGCGTGGCCGGGGCAGTCCACATGCGCATAGTGGCGCGCATCGGTCTCGTATTCCACATGCGCCGTCGAGATCGTGATCCCACGCGCCTTTTCCTCGGGCGCACCATCAATCTGGTCATACGCTTTGAAATCGCCGAAATACTTCGTGATCCCCCCGCCCCTCAGCGTCTTCTCCGGGGCCACGGACCAACTCGGCCCCATGTTTACCGGCTTTTCGTGTTCAAATTTTTCTTTCA
>NZ_JAAWWD010000001.1 GCF_021404545.1 Aestuariivita sp. | reverse complement strand
ACTTTGTGTTTTTTTTTACAATGAAAAACGGGATAAGTAGATTTAGAAAACCCCCCCCGGCCCCCCCCTGTGAAAAACGGCAAGTAGCCTTTCTCCAGTGCCCAAGCCCTGGCGGGAGACCCCGCCAAGGTGCCCCAGTCCGCGCGCCCCAGAACCCCGCTTCAAGAAATAGCCGAGCGTCCCCGCCGGTGCGCCCGGGATGCGCCTTCAATCCCAAGCAATGTGGCTCCATCTTTGCCCACTGCCGATCTGTGATGATAAACCTGCCCGTGTCCATTCAATCCTCCCTTTTGGAAGTTTGAATCAGAACTCACTGGTTTTGGGAATCCTGAATCTCAACAGACCCTAGATGGGCGAACAGTTGCTAGCGTTATGGTATGAGCAGACTCGGCAGACTCTTACCTGATCGCTATCCGAACAAGGACTTCTTCATCCTCGATGTGTCGGATGCCGTCCCAAAGGATGATATGGCGTCGATGGAGCATCCGATCTTCTCGCTTGCTGTGAAGCCGGATATGCGCGAGCTGAAATACAAGACGGCCAATGGAGAGCAGTTGGTGATCGTACCGAGCGGCAAAGGGCTGGCGACGATCATGGATAAGGATATCCTGCTTTATTGCATCAGCAAGCTCGTCAATCAGCTCAATCGAGGCGCTGAGATCAGCCAAACGGTGGAGCTGACGGCGCATGAAGCGATTGTGGCGACGAACTGGCGCACGAACAAGACCAGCTATCAACGGTTTGAGGATGCCCTAGACCGCCTGCGCGGCACCACGATCAAGACCAATGTGAAAACAGGCGGTGAGCAGGAAATCGAAGGTTTGGCGGGTCAATCGGACGGTGCGCGTCACGGGGCAGGGCGCGCCGCCTCAAAGGCGCGTCGGATCACATCCGCGCCGGACCCTTCGGCCAGATCGCCCGCCTGCGCTTGACGCACACCTTCGGCCAGCCGGGACAGCAACGCGGCACCGGTCGCCTCTTCCTGCTCCAAAAGACGCAAACCCGGGCGCATCGCTTCGCTGGCGTTCTGGAACCGTCCCGATGCCAGGAGGGCCTGATCCAGCGTATCCTATGCATCGGTCAATACGACATTCCAGGTTACGATAGGCGTCCTTCCTTTCCGGGCAATCAATGCCAATTCGAGGAATTCCCCAAGCGCGGGTGACACGTTGACCGTCCGTCCACCCGTCGAATGGACCGCTATCAGGGCCGCGCCAGCGCGCCGGGCGCAGCGATCCCCCTATCTATCATACACGACGGCGGCGTTTGAGCGCGCCATACCCCCATGTCATCGTCGGCCAGACAATCGCCGCCGACGCCAACAAGACACAGACCGCCGAGATCGGTGAGGTCACAAACACGGTGAAATCCCCCCGCGCAAGCATCAAGGCGCGGCGCAGGTTCTCTTCCATGGGGGGGCCAAGGATAAAGCCCATGAGAAAGGGCGCGGCCGGTATACCAACCACGCGCATGCCATAGCCCAGCATACCGGTCCCGATCACAACGAAGACACCGAACGGGCTGAGCTGGACACTGTAGACCCCCAGTGAAATCAAGCAGATGATCGAGGGAAAGAGGAACCGGTAGGGAATGCGGACAAGCCGTACCCAAAGGCCCACCAACGGAATGTTCAGGATCAGCAGAAACAGGTTCCCGATCCAGAAACTGGCGATCAGCGCCCAAAACAGCTCTTCGTTCTCCACCATCAGGCGCGGGCCTGGCTGAATGCCCTGAATGATCAGCGCACCCAGGATCAGCGCCATGGTCGCGGTGCCCGGAATGCCCAGGGTCAGGGTCGGAATGAACGCGGTCTGCGCCGCGGCGTTATTGGCCGATTCCGGCGCGACCAGCCCCTCGATCGCGCCCTTGCCAAATCGCCCGGGATCGCGGGAGACGCGTTTTTCCAAAGAATAGGCCATGAAGCTGGCGATCGTCGGACCGGTGCCTGGCAAGGCGCCCAGAAACGCCCCGACCGCCGTGCCCCGGCGAAACGGGCCCAGGCTGGCGCGGATCTCGGCGCGCGATGGCACCATATCGCGCAACCGGATGCGCGCCTTGCCGTGCGCGCCCGCGGTGCCTTCGCTCGAACTGACGATTTCGGCAAATCCGAATACACCCATTGCCAGGGCGACAAGGCTGATGCCGGTGATGAACTCGGGTACTCCGAAGGAATAGCGCTGGACGCCGGTGCTGATATCGGTGCCGACCGATCCCAGAAGGACCCCCAGAACCACAGCCAAAAGCGCCTTTACGCGGGCGCCCTTGGCAACCGAGGCAGCCCCGACCAAACCCAAAAGCAGGACCGAAAAATACTCCAGCGATCCAAACGACAGCGCGAACTGCGCAATCAGGGGCGAAAAGAGCATCATCAAAACGATGCCAACGGAGCCCGCCGCAAAGGACGCCACCGCTGAGGTGAAAAGGGCCACCGCCGCCCTGCCCTGCTTGGTCATCTCGTGCCCATCCAGCGTGGCCACCGCCGAGCTGGGCGTGCCCGGGACATTGATCAGTATGGCCGAGATCGATCCGCCATATTCTCCGCCATAGTAAATTCCGGCCAACATGATGATCGCCGCTTCGGGCGTGAGATAGTATGTCACCGGCAGCAAGAGCGCGATGCCCAGCATCGCCCCCAGCCCCGGCAGGACACCGATAAAGGTCCCCATTGCCACTCCGGCAAAACAAAAAAGCAGGTTTTGCACGGTCAGAACGGTCGCAAACCCGCCCGCGATGTTCGACAGGATCTCCATCACCCGACCCCAGGCAAGACGGGAATGCCAAGCCCCAGCAACCGGACAAAGACGACCCAAAGGGCAAGGGCCAGGCCAATGCCCAGCAACGCACTTTCTCCCAGCTTTGCAGTCGGATCGGCTTTGGCGCCTATCACCGTGACCAGCGGGATCGTCAGCAAAAGGCCCAACGGTTCGATTGCGACCGCAAAGAGCAGGAAGGACGCCGTGACATAGAAAAGCCGCCGCCAACGGAGCGCAACAGGGGGCTGCTGCGGCGCGGTGACGGACATCACTGCCACAAGCGCCCCAAGGCCCATGCCCAACAGCGACAGCACGAACGGAAAGGCGCCCGCCCCCATGCGGCGCGGTGTGCCCAGCCCATAGCCCGCACCGATCCAGGCCGCGACGCCGCAGCCGATCACCACCGCCAGCCCCGCGACGAGATCGCTTTGGTTCACGCCTCTGGATTGTTGATCACGCATCGTGCCACTCCGGAGGTCATTCAGTCATGGGTCCGCGCGACCGGCGAAAGACCGGGTCATGATCGGGCGCGCGGGTCACCCCACGGCATACTCGGTCAAATGCGGCGTTCCGCCAAGCCTGCCAAGCATCGGGGTTTCCCCGCTCAACCCAGCAAGGCGCATCGCCCCCCACACGCCGGCGGTGGAGCTTGCGATGACCGGTATTCCTGCCTCCGGTTCAACAGCACCTGCAAGATGCAGCGCAGGCAGGCCGCCGCAGGACACAAAGATCGCATCCACCCTGTCATCCGCAGCGTCGCGCGCGCGCAGGGCAAGATCGGTCACCTGATCCTCGGACACGGCCAGTATGTCTTCGATCCGTTCCAGACCCAGCCCGATCATCGCGCCCAGCTCAAACCCCGACATTTCCAGAAACCCCCGCAGTCGGTCATTCACAGCGTCGCTATAGGCCGTTCCGACAGCGATCCGTCGCGCCCCGACCGCACGCAGGGCATCGCGGATCGAATTGCTCATTGTTGTGGCAGGCACGCCCGCTTCCTGCGCCATCAACGCCACGAGATCATCGTTGAATGCCCCCCCGCGAAAGAAGCTCAGCGATGTCCCCATCAGCGATATGGCGTCGATCCTCTCGTGCTCGCGCAACTCGCGTGCAAGCTCGGCCACGCGTTTAATGGCGATGGCGTAATCCTCCATCGTCAACGCTTGCAAACCCAGGCCCCGTGCTGCGAACCGCACGCCTTCAGGATAAAGGCCATAGGCTTCGGGCGGCACGGCACCGGCTGCAGGTGGGACGATCATTCCGATCACGGGCGCGGTCATTTTGCCTCTCCTTGTGGTGACGAGATCGGCCCGGTCTCGGCAGGCCAGGTCGCGAATGACCGGCACGGCCACACCCCCGGGGCGGGCCCTGCCGGTCGATCTGTCAGTTCGGCAGAACCGCCTGCGCGGTTGCCGACCAGGTCTCGATCACTCCGGGCAGCTCGGCCGCCAGGTCCGGCCCGTCCAGATAAGTCGGTACCAAGCCACGCGCAGACAGGCTGTCGCGCAGGTCCTGGTCCTCCATCGCGGTGCGGAAGGCATCGCGCAGCGTGGTCACCACCGCGTCGGGCGTACCGGCGGGAACCATGATGAACTGACGGGGTGCCGCATCGAACCCCTCAATCACATCGCTGACGGGGCCGATCTCTTCAAACCCGGGCACCGGATCGACGGTGGTCACGCCAAGGATGGTCACATTGCCGCCTTCCGATTGTGACCTTGCGGCATTCAGCGAAACAACGGCGAACGATACCTCGCCCGACAGCAAGGCCTGCATTGACGGCGATCCGCCCTTGAAATGCACCACGTCCAGCTCCAGCCCTGCGGCATCGGCCAATGCCTCGACCGCCAGATGCTGCAGGGTGGCAACCCCCGGAGAGGCATAGAAGAACTCTCCCGGGTTGGCCTTCACCAGATCGACGAATTCCTGGATGTTGGTGGCGGCCACATCTTTACCCGCCACCAGCGCAAGCGGCGCCACGGCCAGTTGCGCAATCGGTATGAAGCTGTCTATCGCATCATAGCCCACATCGCCATGCACCACCGGCCCGATGGTCGCTGCGGTCTCGCCCAGCCAGATGGTATACCCATCCGCCGCCGCATTCGCGACATAGCCTGGTGCGATGGTCCCACCGGCACCCGGGCGGTTCTCGACCGCGATCTGCTGGCCCAGAGCGGCCCCTGCGGGTTCCGCCGCCATCCGCGCCAGTGTGTCCATACCGCCGCCAGCGGAAAAGCCGACAACCATGGTGACCGGCTTGGTCGGGTATCCGTCGGCCACTGCCGCACCGGCAAGGAACGGCAGCATTGCCAGAGCTTTGAAAAGTCCACGCATGTGATGTTTCCTCCATCTGCTGTAATTACTCTTGTTGCAGAAGGTTTTTTTGTCAACATTCTTGATGGCGCTTTTTTTTGCGCGTAGCGTGGCCGAAATCCCCAGACCGCCCGAGAGGCCGGGCACATAGCCAGCGGAGCAACACATGCAGCACAAGATCCAATCGGTGACAGCCACCCCGGTCAACATACCGCTCACGATCGCGGTCGGCGCCTGCGCGGCGGATGCCAACCTTTCCGGCGTCGTGGTCGAGGTGACAACCGATTCTGGCCTGCACGGCCATGGGTTTACCGCAATCACCGAAGAGGAAATCGTGGCCGCCGCCGTCAATGCTGTGGCCGCCCCCAACCTGCTGGGCGCGGATGCGCTGGCACGCGAACATATCGCCGAACGGCTCTATTGGCTGCTCACCCCGCGCGGGCAGACAGGATATGCCGCGCATGCCATCTCGGCCATTGATCTGGCGCTTTGGGATATCCTGGGTCATGCCACCGGCCTGCCCTGCTGGAAATTGCTGGGCGGCGCCAGGGACCGGGTTCCGCTTTATGTGACGTTCGGATTCGGCGGCTTCTCGCGCGAGCAGCTGGGCGAGGCTGCCAGACACCTTCAGGCCCAGGGCGTCAGCAAATTCAAGATGGTCGTGGGCCATCATGCGCTGGCCCGGCGCAACGAAGGCAACGACATCCAGGCTCAGCTGACCGAAGACGTCGCCCGTGTGCGCGCGGTTCGCGAAGCGCTTGGCGACGGGCCCGAGATCTATGTGGATGCGAATTGCTCGCTCAGCCCCTATGCGGCACGCTGGCTGGCCGACCGGATCGCCGAATGCGATATCGCCTTTTTCGAGGAACCCGTTCGCGACAACGACCCCGCCGCCATGGCCGATCTGCGCCGGGCGACCGGTATGCGCGTGGCCGCTGGCCAGAACGAAGGACAGTTGTTTCGGTTCGAGGCGCTGATGAACGCCGGGGCTGTCGATGTAATCCAACCCAACGCGGTGATCTGTGGCGGGTTCACCATCGCCAGCAAGGTCGCGGCCCTGGCCCAGGCCAAGAACGTCACGATGGCCAATGGCGGGGCGTTCCCCTGGCATAACATGCATCTGAACGCCGGGCTTGCGAATGGCGGCCTGGTGGAGTGGCATCTGGCCGCCGTCGCCATGGGTGAGGCGCTCTATACCGATCTTGCCACCCCGACCGGCTGGGACCTGCCCCTGCCGGACACACCCGGGCTGGGTTTTGCGCTGGATCGTGACAAGCTGCGCGATCTGGCGGCCTTGCCTTTGTCGGCCGGGCGCGGCAAGGCATAAGACGATACCAGCACAAAGGGGGGCCCATGACGGACCAACCGAACGAGCAGACCGCAACCCAGGGCGACGCCACCGCGCCGCGTCGCCTGTCCGATGACGCCATCCATCTGGGCGTGCTCGACCGGTTCGTTGGCCTGCATCTGCGTGCCGCCTATGAAGCGTCCTATGCCGATTTCGAGGGGTTGCTTGGCCCAGATGCCATCCGTCCGGGGTACTTCACCATGCTGACGCTGATCGCCAATAATCCCGGAATCAGCCAGACCCAGATCGGGCGCAGCGCACGGCGCGACAAATCCGCCGTGACCAAAGCGCTGAGGCATATGGAAGACGAGGGGCTGATCACCCGGACCCGCCTGCCCGATGACCGGCGAACCTATGTCAGTGAGCTGACCGCGAAGGGGGTTGAACTGCAGCTTCGGATGCAGAACCGGGCGATGCAGCATGTGGCCCGGATCATCGCGGTGATCGGGCCTGAGCGGCACGCGGCTCTTGTCGACACGCTCCATGACATTATCGAGCAGATGCCCGATCTTGGGGGGTGAGTAAGGCCTTCACCCGGCCCTGTCACAACCATCAGGCATCCCGGACCACGTTGCGGCGTTGCCGAGACCGCCCCACAGACGCACCAGATCGCGACCTGCTGGATGCCGATACTTGCCCACGCGCCTGCACTGTTCTATGTCCAGTATGTATTTCAGGCTTAAATATTCTGATGGGAGACGGTGTGCGCAGCACGCAATGGACGCGAAACGACGAGAGCACGGTGTGGCTCGACTACACGCAGGATGCGTTGAACCGGCAGTACGATCAGGCGTCTCTGGTGCCCGAAATCGGCAGCTATATGGCCCGTTGGGCCAAGGCCAGTGAGCGGTTCCGCAGGGCGCACCCGCCCGTCACCCTTCGGTATGGCGATGACGCGTCGGCGCAGGTCGATGTCTATCCCGGCCGCCCGGACGCACCGGTGCATCTCCACATCCATGGCGGCGCGTGGCGGGCGATGCACCGACGTGACTGTGGCTTTGTCGCGAGGGGGCTGTCGGCGAAAGGCGCGACCATTGTGGTCGCCGGATTCCCGTTGGTGCCACATGTTCGCCTGCCCGCCTTGGTCGATCATATCCGTCAGGCGTGTCTTTTCACCTTGAACCATGTGGCCGGCGCACACCCGCTTTATGTCTCGGGCCATTCGTCGGGCGCACATCTGGCGTCCTGCCTGATGGATCCAGACTGGCAGACCGATATTGACCTGGACACGGAACGCTTTGGCGGGTTTGTCCTGGCCAGCGGCCCTTATGATCTGGAGCCCGTCCGCCTGAGCGCCCGCAACGAATATCTGGACCTGTCCCAGGACGAGGCCGACCGCCTCAGCCCAGTTCGCCGCCTCAATGCCACAGGCCCGCGGGTCGATGTCATCTGGGGCGACGGAGAGCTGGCAGAGTTCAAGCGTCAGTCCCGCGCCTTTGCCGACAAGGTGGCCGGGCGCGGATCGGCCCACGAGGTCGCGGGCCGGAATCATTTCGACATCTATTCCGATTTCGAGGACCCGACCAGCGCGGTCATCACCGCCGCACTGGCGCAGATGCACTGAACCAAATCACACGAAAAAAGGGAGACGAAGATGAAGAGGATTTTGACGGCGGTGACGATGGCAATCGGCCTGGGCGCAGCTTCGGGTGCGGCGGCGGAGCCGGTGGCCATCGGAACCCTACCCCAAGGCTCGCTGGGGTACTCCATCGCAAGCGGTGTGGCGCAGATTGCAGCCGAAAAGGGGGGCATCAACGCCCGCGCCGTGGGCCAAGGTGGATCCTCGGTCTTTATCCCCGCGCTCAATAACGGCGAGATCGCCTTCGCCACCTCCAACACCTTCGAGGCAGTGTTCGCCGTCACCGGAACCGGCAATTTCGACGGGCGGCCCAATCCCAACGTGCGTGTCGCGGCCTTTATCCAACCCTTTGCCGTCGGGTTTATGGTCGCCGCAGACAGCGATATCCAAACCGTGACCGATCTGAAAGGCCGTGACTTTCCAGTGGGCTACGCACGGCAGGGACTGGTCAAAGTGATGCAGGATGCCATCTTTGCCGCCGCTGACATGTCCGAGGACGATCTGAGGGGCGTGCCGGTCGCCAACTTTGTCGAGGCCGCCAATCTGCTGACCCAGGGCGAGGTTTCCGGCGTTCTGCTGGCTCCGGGCTCTGGCGTGGTCAAACGCACCCATGCAGTGCGCCCGGTGCGGTTCATCTCCATTCCGCAAGGGGCCGAGGCCAATGCGATTATCCAGGATCAGTTGCCCGGCGCCTTTGTCCGCCGGGTCGAACCGTCAGACCGCCTGCCCGAAATCGCGGAGGCGGTGGATCTGCTGGGGTACCAATACGCCATCCTGACCCACAAGGATGTGAGCGATGATACAGTGTATGCGCTGGTCAAGGCGCTTTATGACAACAAGGACGCGCTGGTCGAAACCCATGGGTCATTCCGGGCCTTCACCCCGGCTGACATGGCCACTCAGATCGACGGGGCCCCGTTTCATCCCGGCGCCGTGCGCTTTTATCGGGAAGCCGGTCTGCTGGACTGATCCGAGATCGTGAAAAAGGACCTGCCCCCCGGCCCCGGCTGGGCCCCTGCCATCGCGGGGGTCCTGTCCAATACCGCAATCGTGATTGCCGTGGCCTGGGCCGCGGGCCTGCATCGCGGGCTTGGCATCCCGGTCTATACCGAACAATTCCTGGCGCTGATGCTGGGGCTGGCCCTTGCAATCACTTTCCTGACCTTACGGTCCCGGCTCCTGCCTGCGCTGGATTGGGCTCTGGCCCTCGCCGCGCTGGCAGGGGGCGGGTGGCTGGCCCTGCGATACCCGTCGCTTTCCATCGACGCCTCCATCGACCCTCTGGTGGGGCTACCGGTGGCGGTGCCGTTGCTTGTCGCGCTGGTCGAGGGGTTGCGCCGCTGTGCCGGCTGGCCTCTCACCCTGATTATTCTGGTGTTCCTGACCTACGGCTATTTCGGCAATCTGGTGCCCGGCACCTTCCAGGCCCTGGCGATCCGTCCCGAGCGGCTCACCGTGCAACTGGCGCTGGATACCAACGGGGTGCTGGGAACACCGCTGTTGATCGCGGCCACGGTCGTCGTGGTGTTCGTTACCTTCGGACGCCTTCTTGAGCATTTGGGCGGGGCGGAGTTCTTTACCCGACTGGCGGCACTGGCCATGGGCACGTTCCGAGGCGGGGCAGCCAAGGTATCGATCCTCGCCTCGTCGCTTTTCGGCTCTATTTCAGGCAGCGCTGTGTCGAACGTAGCCACCACCGGCGTCGTGACCATCCCGTTGATGAAGCGCTCAGGCTTCCCCGCACGCTCTGCCGCGGGCATCGAGGCTGTCGCCTCCACCGGGGGCCAACTCATGCCGCCGGTGATGGGCGCATCGGCCTTTCTGATGGCTGAATTTCTTGAAATTCCCTATGCGCAGGTTGTCGTGGCGGCATTGGTACCCGCCATCCTCTATTACATCGCGCTATTTGTCCTGGCTGATCTGATCTCGGCCCGTGATCGGATTGGCGGCATTGACCGGGACGCGGTGGCAACCTCTATCTCCCTTACACGCGGTTGGCCCTTTGTCGTGCCGTTCGTGGCCTTGGTGGTGGCCCTCTTTGTGTTGAATTATCAGCCCGCAACAGCCGGTCTTGTGGCCGGTGCGACGCTGATGCTGGTGGCGCCGCTATTGCCCGAGGGGCTGGCGCGCCTGAACCCGCTGAGGCTTTGGAAGGCCGTCGCGGCGGCAGGCCAGACATTGGCGCAGATCATCATAATCACGGCGGCCGCCGGGATCGTAATCGGCGTTCTGAACGAAACCGGTCTCAGTTTCGGACTGACCAGTTCGCTGACACGCATCGCGGGCGATAGCGTGATCCTGCTCTTGGTGCTTGCGGCCCTGATTTCCATCGTTTTGGGCATGGGCATGCCCACAATCGCCGTCTATGTGCTGCTTGCCGCATTGGTGGCCCCGGCCCTTGTCCGATTGGGGATCGAGCCCATCGCAGCGCATCTCTTCGTGCTCTATTTCGGCATGATGAGCATGATCACCCCGCCTGTCGCGATCGCAGCCTTTGCCGCGGCGAGCCTGGGCAACTCCGATCCTATGCGCACCGGGTTCGAGGCCATGAAGTTCGGCTGGCCCGCCTATGTGCTGCCCTTTGCCTTTGCGCTCAACCCCGCGCTGATCCTGAACGGATCGGGCCTTATGGCCTCCGCCATTGGGATTGTCACCACGACTTTGGGCGTCATCGTGATCTCGGCCGCCATTGTCGGCTATGCCAAAGGGCGGATGTCATTCTTCGCGCGACTTGGTGCATTGGGTCTTGGCACAGCGCTGATTGGCTGGCCGTTTGTCTATGCTAGCGGCTGACAGGGCCAAGATCGGACAGCTTCGCTGCAACCCGGATGATGCCTGGATGGACCGTTAGGCACAGAATGTTAGCCGCGCGCTCGTCGCATTGCGGTTGCACGATATCGTCACCGACCGGCTGGCCTGAGATGGGATCAGAAGCCACATGCCTTCGGACGACATGTGTTATTGCGCATTGCTTGCAAAGGCGGCGTGTCCAGAACCGATATGTTCACCCGGTCTGCGCATTGACGTCTGCTTGTGTATCGGACCATGCCCGATCAATTGGGCCGAATGGCGCCTTTAGCGTGGATTGGAGAGGTAAGCGGTCGCCTCGATTTCAACCAGCGCCTGATCCTCGATCAGGCCTGCAACCACCAGCATCGACATCGCAGGGAAGTGGCGGCCCAGCACGCGGCGATAGACCTCCCCCACCTCCCGCTGACGGGCCAGGTATTCCGCCTTGTCGATCACGAACCAGGTCAGACGGGTGATATCGGTGACACTCCCGCCCGCCGCCTCGACGATCTCGACGATATTGCGCAGGGCCTGTTCCATTTGACCGATGAAGTCATGGGACGCGAATTTCTGATCCGCGGTCCAGCCGATCTGCCCCCCGATATACAGCGTGCCGTCCGTCGCCAGCATCCCGTTGGCGTATCCTTTGGCGGGCTTCCAGCCCTCGGGGTGTATGATCGTGCTGGTCATGTCTGGGTCCGACTCTTGAGGGTTGCGGTTCAACTTCGGGCGGTGGGAATGGGTCAGGCGTCTGCGCCTTTAGCCTTTTTAAGAAGGAAGCGTTGGATCTTGCCGGTCTGGGTCTTCGGCAGGGCATCGCAAAAGACAACGCTGCGGGGGTATTTGAAGGGGGCGATAGTCGCCTTGACGTGATCCTGCAAGAGCTTGATTGTCTCAGGCGAAGGGACACCATCCGCCAGAACCACATGCGCTTCAACAATCATGCCGCGTGCGTCATCCGGAGCGCCGATCACCGCGCATTCGCCCACCAGTGGATGCGCCAGCAACGCGGCCTCCACCTCCGGTCCCGCGATGTTGTAACCCGATGAGACGATCATATCGTCATTGCGGGCCGCGAAATGCAGATAGCCGTCCGCATCCATCACGAACGCGTCGCCGGTGAGGTTCCAGCCGTCCATGACATAGCCCCTTTGCCGGTCGTCATTGAGATAGCGGCACCCGGTCGGCCCGCGCACGGCGAGCCGACCGACCTCGCCCCGGGGCAGGTCTGTGCCGTCTTCGCCGATGATCTTGGCCTCATAACCGGTGACAGGGCGCCCGGTGCAGGCGGGCCTGTGATCGTCGAACCGGTTGGTGATAAAGATATGCAGCATCTCGGTCGCGCCGATCCCGTCCAGCATCGGCTTGCCCGTCTTGGCCATCCAGTCGTCATAGACCGGGGCGGGCAGGGTCTCTCCCGCCGACACGGCCGCACGCAGGGAGGACAGGTCCGCGCCCTCTTCCATCGCGGCCAGCATCGCGCGGTAAGCGGTCGGCGCGGTGAAACAGACGGTGGCTTTGTATGTCTCGATGATCTCGATCATGTTGGGCGGTGTGGCCTGCTCCAGCAGGGTCGCCGTGGCCCCGAACCGCAGGGGAAAGATCGCAAGCCCGCCCAGCCCAAAGGTGAACGCCAGCGGAGGGGAGCCCACAAAGACGTCCTCGGGCACCACATTCAGCACCTCGCGCGCATAGCCATCCGCGATGATCAACAGATCGCGGTGAAAATGCATTGTGGCCTTCGGCTCGCCCGTCGTGCCGGAGGTAAAGCCCAGCAGCGCCACGTCATCTCGTCCGGTCTGAACCGCCTCAAACTGCACTGATTTCTGCAGCGCCAGCCGGTCCAGTTCGGCATCGTGGTTCGAGGTGCCGTCAAACCCGATCACATGGGTCAGCACATCGCTTTGCTTGGCGCAGGCGGTCATCTCATCCATCAGCCGCGTATCGCACAACGCGTGGGTGATCTGGCCTTTCTTGACGATTGCCAACAGCTCGCCCACGCGCAGCATCGGCATGGTGTTTACGACCACCGCGCCGACCTTGGTGGCGGCCAGCCAGCAGGCCACCATCGCGGGATTATTGGCCGACCGGATCAGCACGCGGTTGCCGGGGCGCACGCCCAGATCCTCGACCAGCGCATGGGCCAGACGGTTGGTCCAGTCGCTCAGCTCCTTATAGGTGCGCCGCCTGCCATTGCCGATCAGCGCCGTGCGGTCGCCAAAACCCTTGCCAACCATTGCGTCCGTCAACTCGACCCCGGCATTGATCCGGTCAGGGTAATCGAACCCATCCAGCAGGAAATCGGGCCACTGATCGACAGGCGGCAGGTTGTCGCGTGTGAATGTGTCGACATGTGCAGTCGGGCCCAGCATCGATCACCCTCCCTGATAGGCGCCGACGGTCTGGCGCGCGATGATCACGCGCTGCACGTCCGAGGCGCCTTCATAGATCCTCAAGGCGCGGATTTCCCGGTACAGCCGCTCCACCGTCTCGCCGGACCGCACGCCATCGCCGCCATGCAACTGGACGGCGGCATCGATGACCTTCTGCGCCTGATCGGTGGAGAAGAGCTTTGCCATCGCCGCCTCGCGACTGACCCGTGGCGCGCCGCTGTCCTTGGCCCAGGCCGCGCGATAGATCAGCAGGGCCGCCGCATCCACATCCATCGCCATATCCGCGATATGCCCCTGCACCATCTGCAACTCGAAAAGCGGCGCGCCCTGCACCTGTCGGGTGGTGACGCGCGCAATCGCTTCATCCAGCGCGCGGCGCGCAAATCCAAGGGCGGCCGCCGCCACGGTAGAGCGGAACACGTCCAGCACCGACATCGCGATGCGAAAGCCCGCCCCGCTGGTCCCGATCAGCGCGCTTGCCGGGACGCGACAGTCTTCAAAGGCCAGTGTGGCCAGGGGATGCGGCGCGATGGTCTCCAGCCGCTCGGCCACGCGCAGCCCGGGCGTGTCGGCGGGCACGATGAACGCGCTCAGCCCCTTGGCGCCGGGCGCCTCGCCAGTGCGGGCAAACACCGTATAGACATCCGCGATCCCCCCGTTCGAAATCCAGGTCTTTTCCCCGTTCAGCACATAGCTGTCGCCCTCCAGCCGGGCCGTCATCGTCGAATTGGCCACGTCCGAGCCCGAGCGCGGCTCGGTCAGCGCAAAGGCCGAGATCGCCTCGCCCGCACGCACCCGGGGCAGCCATTCGGCCTTCTGCTCCTCACTGCCGAACAACGAAATCGCCCCGGTGCCCAACCCCTGCATGGCAAAGGCGAAATCCGCCAGCCCGTCATGCCGCGCCAGCGTCTCGCGGATCAGGCACAGCGTGCGCACGTCCAGCGGCGTATTGCTGTCCGGGCTCACCGCGGCATGCGACAACCACCCGCCGGCGCCCAGGGCCCCGACCAGAGCGCGGCACGCCGCATCGGTATCGCCATGGTTGATTTCCGCCAGATGCGTCTCCGCCCAACTATCAAGCTTTATTGCCAGACCGCGATGGCGCTCCTCAAAAAAAGGCCAGGTCAGAAAACTGCGATCAGACATTCCATGCACCCCAATGCTTCTTCTGGCCTTAAATATTCCCCGCCGGAGGCTCCCACGTTCAGTCGCCTTCGAACACGGGCTTTTGTTTGGCGACGAACGCTGTGTACGCGCGCTCGAAATCGCCGGTTTGCATGCAGATCGCCTGAGCCTGGGCCTCGGCCTCGATCGCCTGTTCGATGGACATCGACCATTCCTGGGCCAGCATGGTCTTGGTCATCATATGTGCGAAATTCGGACCCGCTACGATCCGCTCGGCCAGAGACTGCGCCTCGGCCTCCAGCGCATCGGCGGCCACCAGCTTGTTGAAAAAGCCCCAGCGTTCGCCCTCATCCGCACTCATCGTGCGGCCCGTGTAAAGAAGCTCCGCCGCGCGCCCCTGTCCGATCAGCCGGGGCAGGATCGCGCAAGCGCCCATATCGCAGCCCGCAAGCCCCACCCGGGTAAACAGAAACGCCGTCTTGGCCTCCGGCGTGCCGATCCGCAGGTCAGAGGCCATCGCGATGATCGCACCGGCACCCACACAGATCCCGTCAATGGCCGCGATCACCGGCTTGCCGCAATTGACCATCGCCTTGACCAGATCGCCGGTCATGCGGGTGAACTGCAACAGGTCCTTCATGTTCATCCGGGTCAAAGGCCCGATGATGTCATGCACGTCCCCGCCCGAGGAAAAATTGCCGCCATTGGAGGCAAAGACCACCGCATGCACCTCATCCGAATAGGGCAGATCGCGAAACCAGTCGCGCAGCTCGGCATAGCTGTCGAAGGTCAGCGGGTTCTTGCGGTCGGGTCGGTTCAGCGACACCGTCGCGATCCCATCCTGGATGCTGCACCTGAAATGCTGGGTGTTGCTGCGCATTAATCGTCGTCTCCGTGAAGCGATTTTTCCATTTGTTCCAGACGCTGTGCGATGTCGCTGGCCTCCTGAGCCGAGAAATCGCCAAGCATATCGTTGATCCAGGCCTCATGCGCCTTGGCCTGCCGGTCGAACTCCTCCCGGCCTTTGCGTGTCAGCCGCACAAGGGAGGCGCGCCGGTCGCCCGGCACCGCGACACGCACGATACACCCTTCTTCGGCCAGCCGGTCCACGATGCCGGTGACATTGCCATTCGACACCCGCAGCACGCCCGATAGCTGGGACATCTTCAAACCATCCCCATAGCGCGAGAGCGCCGCCATCACGTCAAAGCGCGGCAAGGTGCTGCTGAATTCCTTGCGCAGGTTGGCGCGCAATTGCGACTCCACCGCGCGGCTGGCCTTGAGAAAGCGCAGCCAAAGGCGCAGCCGCTCTTTGGAAGGCGAGGTATCGGCGGCGTCTTGCAGGTTGTTTCGCGTCATATTTCCCCCCCTGACAGGCTGAGGGCATGGCCATTGACCGACCGCGCCGCGTCCGAACACAGCCACAACACAGCGCCCGCAACCTCATCGGTTTGGATAAAGCGCCTTTGCGGGTTGCTCTTGGTCAGCGATCTGGCTGCCTCGTCCTCGCTCATTCCGGTTTTGTCTACAATAGTTCGGATCGACCGGTCCAGCATTGGCGTCTCGACAAAGCCGGGGCAGACCGCGTTAACGGTGATCGGGGTTTGGGCCAGCTCCAGCGAAAGCGCGCGGGTCAGGCCAACGACTCCATGCTTGGCCGCGCAATAGCCCGCGACATATGGGTAGCCCTTGAGCCCGGCAGTCGACGCGATGGCGATCAGTCGACCCGCGCCCGCGGTTTGCATGTCCGGTAGAACCGCCTGCCAGATGTTAAAGACGCCCAGCAGGTTCACATCTGTCATCGCCGACAGATCCGCCGCCGTCATCTTGGCGAACGGCTTGCTCAGCGCGGCACCCGCATTGGCCACCGCGATGGTGATCGGTCCATGATCGGCGCGCGCCTTGTCCATGGCCATTGACACGGCCTTCGGATCCGTGACGTCGCAAATCTGATAGGGCAGCCCCTGCTCTTTGAGCGGGCCCTCGCTTCGGCCCAGTATCGTGACCTGTGCCCCGGCACCGCTGAGCCGCGCGGCGATTTCAGCTCCCACACCGGTGCCACCGCCCGTAACAACCGCATGCGCGCCGACAAGGGTCACAAGGCCGTTCCGGCTTGACTGTGCAAGAGGGGCTGGACAGAGTAGCAGGCCAAGACGGGGCGATGCGTGCTCCAGGCACGCAGCCAAGCCAAAGCGGCGTCCCCTACCGGGGCATTCCGTCCATAGTCGGGATGTGCAGCGCGCATCACGGACCCTCCCTCATACCGATCCCAATCAGGCTAGATTGAGCCGCGGTAAGTTTCAAGCAGTAATATTTTAGGCTTGCATTAAACAGCAAGCCTGACCTCTTCTATATTTTTTTAATTATTATATATGATTCTTATTTTTTTATGCTATATGTGAGACAACATACAAAATAAACGAGATTCGCCGCCGTGTGTGCTTTGCAATCCAAATCCGACAGACTGTATCAGCGGATGCGCCAGGATATCCTGCGACTGGACCTTGCACCGGGCAGCGCGCTGCGCGTTCACAGCCTGTCAGAGCGGTATGGGATTGGCCTGACGCCTGTGCGTGAATGCCTCAACAGGCTCAGCACCGAGCAACTGGTCATCCCAGAGCACAACAAAGGATTCCGCGTGGCGCAGCTGTCACTGGATGGGTTGCTGGACCTCGAACAGTCGCGCAGCACGATCGAGGGAAAGCTGTTTTTCGATGCGATCACCCATGGCGATGACGCCTGGGAGGCCACCGTGGTAGGCAGTTTTCATCACCTGTCCAGATCGCCGGTGCCGTCGATCCTGCAGGACGATACAGCACTGGAAGACTGGACGCGCTATCACGAGCGGTTTCACAACGCGCTGATCGCGGCAGCCCCCTCGCCGCTGATGCAACGGTTTCGCAAGACGATCACCGATCGGCTGGGGCGCTATTACATCCACATCCAGAACGGGCTGCGCGATCTTGCCCAGACCAAGCCGGATCAGGCGGAGCGGGCCGCGCAGGTCTTTGCCACCTCGATGGAGCTGGCGCCGCATCAGCGGCTGTACGATGTGGCGTTGAACCGCGATGCCGATGCCGCGATGGAAAGCTTTGCGGGACATTCCAGCATCTCGACCCAAGCCTTCCTCCAGTTGGGGGATCTGCTGCAAAACAACGGCGTGGATGCCAGATCATTTCAGGAGGCACTTTCATGACCACGGCATATGATCCAGCGCGGGACGGAGCGAAGATGCGCTTTGACACCGCGATGAGCTATGGCGATTACCTGTCGCTCGACCCGATCCTGGGCGCGCAGAATCTGCAATCGAATGCCCATGACGAGATGCTGTTCATCATTCAGCATCAGACCTCCGAGCTGTGGATGCGGTTGTGCCTGCATGAGCTGTCGACGGCACGCGGCGCGCTGGAAGACCGGCAGTTTCCGCCTGCGTTCAAGATGCTCACACGGGTATCGCGGATTTTCGAGCAGCTGAACGGCGCCTGGGATGTGCTGCGCACCATGACGCCCAGCGAATACACCGCCTTTCGCGAGGATCTGGGCCAATCCTCGGGGTTTCAGTCGCATCAATACCGGCTGATCGAGTTCATTCTGGGCAATCGCAACCGCGCGATGCTCACGGTGCATGAGCATCGCCCCGATCTGCACCGGATGCTGGTGCAGGAGCTCGAGACGCCCTCGGTCTATCACGTGGTGCTGCGCCAATTGGCCGATCATCTGGGCACCAGCTTTGATCCGGCAGTGTTCCGGATGGATCAGCCGCATTTGGCCAATGATGAGGTGATGGCGGCCTGGACCACGATCTACCGCGATCCCGAAACGCACTGGACGCTTTATGAACTGGCCGAAAAGCTGGTCGATCTTGAGGACTACTTTCGCCGCTGGCGATTCAACCATGTCACCACGGTTGAGCGGATTATTGGGTTTAAACGTGGCACAGGGGGTACGTCAGGAGTGAAATACCTGCGGCGCATGCTGGAGGTCGAGCTTTTCCCCGAACTGTGGAACATGCGGGGGCAATTGTGATGAAGGATACGTCCAGGTCTCTGCCTGCCAAGGAGCTTTTCGATCTGCCGGAAGGGGTGATTTATCTTGACGGCAACTCGCTGGGTCCGTTGCCGAAATCGGTTGCGGCGCATGTGGCGGAAACCATAACCGGCCAATGGGGCGCGCATCTGATCAAGGGCTGGAATGTCGATGATTGGATGGGCCTGCCGAAACAGGTGGGCGATATGATCGGTCGGTTGATCGGTGCGCCGACAGGGTCGGTGACCACCGGCGACACGCTGTCGATCAAGGTGTTTCAGGCGCTGGCCTCGGCGGTCAAGATGCGCCCCGACCGGCGGGTGATCCTGTCCGATAGCGGCAATTTCCCGTCCGATCTTTATATGGCGCAGGGGCTGATTAGCCATATGGGGCAAGGGCACGAGCTGCGCGTCGTGGCGCCCGACGAGGTTGAGGCCGCGATCACCGACGAGGTGGCGGCGGTCATGCTGACCGAGGTCGATTACCGCACCGGGCGCAAGCATGACATGACCGCCCTGACCCAAGCCGCGCATCGGGCCGACGCGGTTATGATCTGGGATCTGGCGCATAGTGCGGGCGCACTGCCCGTCGATCTGGAAGGGAGCGGGTGCGAGTTTGCTGTGGGCTGCACCTATAAATACCTCAATGGCGGTCCTGGTGCCCCGGCGTTTATCTATGTTCGACCCGATATCGTGGGGGATCTGTCGCCAGCACTCTGCGGCTGGCTGGGCCATGACGCGCCTTTTGCATTCGAACCCGGCTATCGCCCGGCGCCCGATATCGAACGGATGCGGGTTGGCACCCCGCCGATCCTGCAACTCAGGGCGCTTGAGGCGGCGATGAGGGTTTGGGATGGCGTCGATATGAACGAGCTGCGCGCGGCCTGCCTGTCGCTATCGGATCTCTTTATTGCCGAGGTCGAGGCGCGCTGCCCCGAGCTGACGCTGGCCAGCCCGCGTGAGGGCACGCTGCGCGGCAGTCAGGTGTCGTTCATCTTCGAGCATGGGGACGCCGCGATGCAGGCGTTGGTCGCGCGCAATGTGATCGGCGATTTCCGGGCGCCCAACATCATGCGGTTCGGTTTCACACCGCTTTATATCGACGAGAGCGATGTGCGGCGCGCGGCGGATGTTTTGGCGGATGTAATGAGAAACAGGCTGTGGGATCGGCCTGAGTACAAGCAGACACGGAGGGTGACCTGAGATTTTACCAGACCTGATCCGGTTCAGGCAGGGGGATGGCCTCCAGTAATTTACGAGTGTAGCCGCTTTGCGGCGTGTTAAAGAGTGTGGTGGTGCGGGCGGCTTCGACGATTTTGCCGCCCGCCATCACCACGACGCTGTCGCAGAGGCGTCGCACGACCGACAGATCGTGTGAGATAAAGGCAAGTGTCGTGCCTGTTTCGCGCACGATGTCTTGCAGCAATGTCAGCACCACCGCCTGGGACGACACGTCAAGGCCGCTCGCGATTTCGTCCGCCACAATGAAATCCGGCGATTGAACGATGGCCCGGGCGATGCCGACCCGTTGCCGCTGACCGCCCGACAGCTCATGCGGATAGCGTGCCAGAAAACGGCTTGGCAGGCCAACCCGGTCAAGGGCGTTGGCGGCTTTGTCCATCGCCTGTGTGTCGCCGCGAATGGCCAGCGGAGTAGCGATCAGACGATGCAGCGTCTGGCGCGGGTTGAGTGAAGACATCGGATCCTGGAAAATCATCTGAAACCGGGGCCGCAAGGCGCGCAGGGCGCGGTCGTCCAGATGGGTGATGTCGGTACCGTCAAAGACGATCTGACCCTGATCGGGCTCGATCAGGCGCAGGATGGCGCGGCCCAGCGTGGATTTGCCCGACCCGCTTTCGCCAACGATGCCGATAATCTGACCGCGCCCGACCGCCAAAGTGATCCCGTGCAGGACCGTGTTACGGGGTGCGGCGCCCAACAGGGGCTTGCGCGCCATGTCGGGGTAAGAAACGACGAGGTCCCGAATGTCGACCAATGCGCTCATGCCCGCCCCCAGAGCGTGTCGGAGGCGCGAATGGCCTCTGCCACCCCGGCCAGAACGGTGTCGGAGACCGGTACGAGCGACGCCTCTGGATCGGTATAGCGCGGTGTGGCGGCCAGAAGGGCAGCGGTATAGGGATGGGCGGGTGCCGTCAGCATGGTGCGAATATCTGCCTCCTCCATCACCATACCGGAATGCAGAATGCTGACCGACTGGCAGACCCGTGCCACCACTCCCAGATCGTGGGTCACGAACAGCATCGTTGTGCCGTGGCGCGTCTGCATATCCGCGATCATCTTCAGGATCTGTTTTTGCACCGTCACATCCAGCGCCGTTGTCGGCTCATCCGCGACGATCAGCTTCGGCTCGGCCGCAAAGGCCGCCGCGATCAGCACACGCTGGCGCATGCCGCCCGAGAGCTCATGCGGATAGCTGTGCAAGACGCGTTCGGGATCGCGGATCGCGACCTCCTCCAGCAGATCGAGGGCGCGGTGATTTGCGCGGGTTTTCTGCCAGCCCAGCGTGCGCGTCAGCCGGTCGGTCATCTGCGGGCCGATACGGCGCGACGGGTTCAGCGCGGTCAGCGGGTCTTGGGGGATCACAGCGGTCTGGCTGCCGATCACGCGCAGGCGTTCGCGCAGAGGCAGAACACCCAGATCCTGTCCGCCCAGCGATATCCGGCCCGACGCAACCTCGATCGCGCGGGGCAGAACACCCAGAATGGCCTTGCCGATCATGCTTTTGCCCGCACCGCTTTCGCCAACCAGCCCATGCACCTGACCTTTGGACACGCTGAGCGAGACATCCCGCAGCACACGGGTGCGGGTGCCGCGCAAAACGGCATTCAGGCCGGTGATCTCAAGATACGCGCTCATCTCAGCACCGGGTCAAAACGATTGCGCAGCGCATCACCGAACTGGGTAAAGGAGAGCACGGTGAGAAAAAGTGCGATCATCGGAAAGATCAGCACCCACCAGGCCTGGTGGATCGACACGCGGCCTTCGGCGATCATACCGCCCCATGTGGGATCGTCGGTTGAGACCGAGAGGTTGACGAACGAGAGGATCGCCTCGACCACAATGGCGATACCCATCTGAAGCGTCAGCACCGACAGGATCACCGGCGCGACATTCGGCAGGATCTCACGCATGAGTGTTGCGAAGCGGGACATGCCCGCGACATGCGCGGCCTCGGTGTAATCCATGCGGGCCTGGGCCATCGTTTCGGCGCGGACGACGCGGGTAAACCGGGTCCAGTCGATGACGATGATCGCCACGATGACAGAGGTGAGGCCGGTGCCGATCACCGCCACGAGCAGGATCGCGAACAGGACCGGCGGGAACGACATCCAGATATCGACGATGCGGCTGATCACCTGATCGACCCAGCCGCGATAGAACCCTGCCAGCAGGCCCAGCACCGATCCCAGCAGGCAGGTCGCAAGCCCTGCGATCAGCGCCACAGTCGCCGCGACCGATGCCCCATGCATCAGGCGCGACGCCACATCGCGGCCCAGACTGTCGGTGCCCAATGGGTGCCCCGTTTCGGCGCCGTCGATCCAGAACGGGGGAAGGCGTTGCAGAAAAAGATCCTGGTAAAGCGGATCATGTGGCGCGATCCAAGGCGCCAGCAGCGCAACACCGAAGAAAAGCGTAAGCCAGCCGCCCGACAGCCAGAGCCGCCATGGCGTGGCGCGGGGCGAGGTGCGCAGCGCTTCATCCATGACGCAGCCGGGGGTTCAGAACAGCGTAAAGCAGATCGACCGCCAAGTTGATCAGCACGAAGATCACCGCAAAGACCAGCACGATCCCCTGAATAAGCGGCAGGTCGCGGTTGATCACCGCGTCGATGGCCAGATTGCCCAAGCCCCCGTAACTGAACAGCCGTTCCACGATGACCGTGCCGCCGATCAGGTGGGTGAACTGCACCGCCGTCAGCGTCAGCGTCGGGGCCAGCGCGTTGCGCATCGCCTCGCGCCAGATCACCTGGTTTTCGGTGAACCCCTTGGCGCGCGCCAGCGTGACGTAATCCAGATGCATCGTTTCCTTCAGCGATTGTTTCAGAAGCTGGCCGATCATCGCAGAGAGCGGCAGCGCCAGCGCCAGCGCGGGCATCCACATATGGCCGATCAGGTTCGCCGTCAGATCGAACCGCAGGCGCAGCACGCTCTCGATCAGGTAGAACTGCGTGGTGAACGGCAGATCGAGCTGGGGCGAGATGCGCCCGGAAATCCCAGCGATCTGAAGCCACACACCGAAGACCAGGATCAGGAACAGACCCCAGAGGAAATCCGGCGTCGAAAGCGTCAGCCCGTTCCACAGATCAATGCCGTTTTCGGTCCAGCCACCGCGCCGGATCGTGCCTGTCACTGCCAGCATGCCGCCCAGCAGGGCCGCAAAGACCAGCGCAAGAAACGCAAGCTCCAGCGTGGCGGGCAGACGGCCCAGAACCAGTGTCAGCACATCCTGCCGGAGTGAGATCGAGGTGCCGAAATCCCCCTGCACCACATTTGTCAGCCAGATCCAGTATTGCACGAGGATGGATTTATCGAGGCCCAAAAGCGCCTCAAGCGCCGCTGCATCCTCGGCCGTGGCACCCGGGCCCAGCATCATCGCCACCGGGTTGCCGGGCACAAGGCGCACAGCGACGAATACCACGATTGACACGCCCAGAAGCGTGATCGCGATGCTGATCAGGCGCAGGAGGAGACGTTTGAGCATGGATGTCAGCCCCGACGGGGTTTGCCGGGGCTGTCCTTTACGTGATCAGGCGCGCGAGATGCGCTGTGGCAGCAGAGCGCCCGACACGCTGGGCGTGACCGCAACCTCCGAGCTGTGCAGGATCGGCTGCACATATTGCAAAAGCGGGATCACGTACGCCTCTTCCGCGATCAGCCGGTCGACGGCCTTGAACCCTGCGATGCGCTTTTCCTCGTCGCTTTCACCCCAAAGCGGCACGATGGCGTCGAACACGTCTTGCCCGTCCCAGACCGAATGCGGCGAGGGACCGAACATCGCAAAACCCGTCGATGTCGTCGGATCGCCCACCGAGTTGCCCCAGTTGTAAAAGGCGGCGGGGGCCAGTTGATCGGCGGCGCGCAGTTCGAAATGCTTGGCGATCTCATAAACCTCGATCTCGGCCTCGATCCCCACGCGGCGCCAGAGGCCGACAATGGCCTGGATCATCTCGTAATCCTTGGGCTTGAACCCGCGGGTGGTCTGGATGGTGAACCGCACCGGGTTTTCGGTGCTATAGCCCGACTTGGCCAGATACTCCTTGGCCAGCTCGGGATCATAGGCCACGGTGATCGACGGATCGTAAGCGGCATATTCCGGCGTTTGCAATGTGTCGATGGGCACGCCGTAACCGCTGAGCAGCCGGTCGATGATCAACTGCTTGTCGATGGCATGGGCCGCGGCCAGCCGCACATTGCGGTCGGTCATCACGTCGATATCGTTGAGAAAGATCATCCCGATATCCGACACCGGCGTGGTGGTGCCCATGATCCCGTCGCGCTCCTTGAGGCGGTCGAACTCCTCATAGGGCACTTCCAATGTGACATGGCTGGCACCGGATTCCACCTCCGCGACGCGGCTGGCGGCATCGGTGACGAATTTGATCGTGACGCTTTCGAATTCAGGCACGCCGCCCCAGTAATCGGGGTTGGCTTTCAGCCGCAGGAACGAATTCCTCTCGAACCGGTCGACCATGTAAGGCCCTGTGCCGATGGGGGCTGCCTCGAAACCCTCGGCGCCGACGCGCTCGTAATAGGCTTTGGGCAGCACATAGGCGGTCAGGAACCCCATCCACTTGAAGATTGTTGGATCGTATTCCTTGACATCGCCCGTGACCGTTTGGCCGTCGATGGTGAAATTGCCGATCTTGCCCCAAACGAACTGGATCGGGTTTCCGGTTTCGGGGTTGCCCGCGCGCTCCAGCGACCAGACGACATCCTCGGGTGTCAGATCGCTGCCGTCATGCCATTTCACACCCTCGCGGACGGTCATCATCACCTTGGTGCGGTCGTCGTTCCAGCCCCAGTCGGTGAGGATGCCGGGTTCGAAATCCAGATTGGGGGCCTGGGAGATATATTGGTCGAACACCGACTGATAGATCGCCTGAATGGTCGGATTCACCGCCGAGGGTCCGGTGGTCGGGTCCCAGGCCGGCAGGTTGACGTTGAACGCGATGGTCAGGTCATTGACCTGGGCGAGGGCGATTTTGGGCGCGGCACCGGCCAGCAGCCCGGCCAGACCCATTTGCAATGTGTTGCGTCGTGTAAAACTCATGATGGTCTCCCTATTGATTTGTTTTTTTCTTCGGTTCACTTGCCTGCCAAATCCTGCGCCAACATAAAACCCGATCCGGCCCCTGTGCCGCCTCCGGGCCAGGTGGAGGCACCGATGAGATGCAGGTTTTTCAGCGGCGTGGACCAATCGGCATAGCCGCGCACGGGGCGGAAGAGGAAGTTCTGCGAGATGTGGTGCGAGCCCGCGATCTGATCGCCCCCCACCAGATTGGGGTTCCACCGCTCCAGATCGGCGGGGGTCATGATATGCTCTGCGACGATCTTGCCGCGCAGGCCGGGCGCATAGCGTTCGATGATATCGAGAACCCGGTCGGCAAAAGGGCGGGCGGCCTGCGCCCAGTCGGTGGCCGCGATCTCGCCTTTGGCGTCGCCTTTGATCTCCATCGGCGCCATGCGGACCTGGACCCAGAGGACATGTTTCCCGTCCGGCGCCCGGCTGGGGTCGACCGCGGTGGGCTGACCCACGACCAGAACCGGCTCGGTCGGCAGCAGGCCGGATTTGGCCTGGATATAGGCCAGATCCATCGCCGCCATCGACGGGGCGAGATGGACATAGGAGAACTCCTGCAGCTCGGAACCCGCCGACCAGTCAGGCAGAGCGTCGAGGGCGAGATGGATCATCATCGTGCCCGGCGCAGGGGCGAAGGCCCGCGCCTGCGCGTCGTATCGCGGATCGGGGGTCGGGCCGGTCAGATCCACCAACGCGGCAGGCGTTGTCCCGGCGATGACAGCCTTGCGCGCGGCGATGACCCGGCCATCCGACAGCGTAACAGCGGTGGCGCGGGTGCCGTCGTGACCGACCTGTTCGACAGCCACGCCGGTCTCGATCACGCCGCCCCGTTCGCGGATCGCGGCGGCCAGCGCCCGCGGCATCACATCGGCGCCGCCTTGGCCCAGAACCATGCCAAAGCACTGGTTGGCCATCGATTCCAGATAGGGAAAGATCGCACCGCCCGCGACCTCGGGCGCGAAATCCAGATGCATGCCCCAGCTGGCCATCATCGCCTTGAGCTTGTCGTTCTCAAACTCGCGATCCAGCCAGGCGCGGGAGGATGACATCAGCATCCGCGCGGTGTCGAGCATCCACGCAGCACCCTTGGCCCGCCAGGTGCGCCACAGAAATTTCAACAAAGCCGAGCGTGTCATCGGTGTGTTCAAAAGCCCGCCAATATGCTGGGCCTCATCCGGGAAGGCCGCGACCATGGCGCGCCAGCGGTCCGCATCGGCCTGCGACAGGGCCGCGATGCCCGCCGCAGTGGCGTCAAGATCGGTCGACACGCCCAACCAAGTGCCATCGGGAAAGGCGCTGGCGAAAGGTCTGGCGGCGGGAGCGAGGGCAAAACCATGCCGCGCCAGCTCCTCGGCATAGTGAGCATGAAAGCCCGATCCGGCAAAGAGCGACAGGTTGGCGGCGGCCAGATCGCTGCGAAAGCCGGGGGCTGTCACCTCATCCGTGGCCACGCAGCCGCCGATGTGACCCGACCGCTCGAACATGGCAACGGACCATCCCTTGGCGCTTAGATGCAACGCCGCGGCAAGGCCATTGTGCCCCGCCCCGATTATGACCGCATCATAGGTTGTCGCGCTCATGTTCCGGACCCGTTCCAAAGTATTTCAACCTTGAATTAATTCTTGCACGACTCCGGGACGGGCTGTAAAGAAGTATTTGCAGTTGCATATATTTTGCGGGCCATGCCAGCGCCAAATCGGGCAACAGATGCAGGGAGATTTCACATGACAGCGCAATCAACACTCGACACTCTTGGCACCATGCTGCTGAGCGGAGGGGTCCGTGTGGTGGACCTGGCCGGTCCCCTGGGACCGGAGACGCCGCTTTTGAAACTGCCCGAAGGGTTTGGCGACAACACCCCCCCGATCGAGGTTCACAAGATCTCGGAATATGACGAACATGGGCCCTATTGGGCGTGGAACTGGCTGAAGATCGGAGAGCATTCGGGCACCCATTTCGATGCGCCCCATCACTGGATTTCCGGCAAGGATTACGCCGATGGATATACCGATACCATCGACCCGCAGAACTTTGTCGGCCCGGTGAACGTGATTGATTGCTCCAAGGAAAGTGAGGCCGATCCCGATTTCCTGCTGGAGGTCGATCACATCAAGGCCTGGGAGGCCGAGCATGGCGAGATCGGCGCAGGCGAGTGGGTCGTGATGCGCACCGATTGGTACAAGCGCAACGGGTCCGAGGCGGATTTCCTGAACAACGACGCCGACGGCCAGCCGCATTCCCCGGGTCCGTCGGTGGCGGCTGTCGAATATCTGATCGGCAAGAAGATTAAGGGCTGGGGCAGCGAATGCATCGGCACCGATTGGGGTCAGGCCGCGACGCTGGAGCCTGCCTTTCCCGCGCACACCATGCTGCATGCCAATAACATGTACGGGCTGGCTTCGCTCGCGCAGCTCGATCAGTTGCCCGCAAAGGGCGCTGTGCTGATCGCGGCGCCGCTCAAGCTGGTTCAAGGCACCGGCAGTCCGATCCGCGCATTGGCTCTGGTTGCCGGGTAACGGATCATGGCCCCGGTGCCCCGTTACGTTTTCGTCGGCAGTGGCATCAATGCCCTGGTCGGGGCCGCGATGCTGGCCAAGCGCAAGGCGCGGGTGCTGGTGCTGGAACGCAATGACCGGATCGGCGGCTGTATCCGGACCGAGGCGCTGACGGGTCCGGGATACATCCATGACGTGATGGCCACAACTTTCGTGCTGTTCGTGACCGGACCCGCGATGGAGGAGCTGGGCGGCGATCTGGCCCGCCACGGCGTCCGGTTCGCCAACACCGCCAGCCCCACCGGCGTGTTGCGCCCCGATGGCAGTCATCTGGTCCTGACCACCGACCGCGAGGTGAACCGCGCCGCGTTCGAGGGGGCAGGCGCGGGCGACGGGGCCGCGCTGCGCTCCGAGATCGGGTATGTGGAGCAAAACGCCGAGATGCTCTTTGGCCTTCTGGGCGGACAAGCCTATGGCGGGGCCACGGCCAAGCTTTTCGCCAAGGCAGCCCTCAAGGGGGGCACGCGCAATCTGCTCGATACGCTCGGGGCGACGCTGTTGCCTGCGCGGGCCTGGCTGGAGACGCGGTTTTCCTCGGATCTGAGCCGTGCGCTGTTCGCGCCATGGTGCCTGCATGCGGGGCTCGGCCCCGAGACCTCCTTTTCCGGAGAGATGTCGCGCGTGATCGGCTTCGCGCTGGAGGCGGCGGGCGCGCCCATCGTCGAAGGCGGCGCCGAGCGGCTGACGCAGGCTTTGCGCGCCATCATCGAGGAAAACGGCGGTACCGTGCGCACCGGCGCGGATGTCGCCCGGATCACCACGTCGCGGGGCAAGGCCACCGGTGTCACCCTTGCGAACGGGGAGGCGATTGCGGCCGGCAAGGGCGTCGTGGCCTCCGTCGCACCGGGGCAGCTCTATCATACCCTCCTGTCGGATGAAGACGCAGGCGGCAAACGCCAGGCCGCCACGGCGTACCGGCACGGCAAGGCGAATTTCCAGATTCATTACGCGCTGAACGGCCTGCCCGACTGGGGCGCCGAGGCGCTGTCAGAGGTCGCTCTATTGCACCTCACGGACGGGCTTGATGCGGTGTCTAAGGCCGTCAACGAGGCCGAGCGCGGGCTCTTGCCCGAGGTGCCCACGATCTGCGTGGGCCAGCCGCATGCCCTTGATCCCACCCGCTGCCCGGATGGCAAGGCGATCCTGTGGCTGCAAATGCCCGAGGCGCCGCGTGTGGTCAAAGGCGATGCGGCGGGCAGGATCGAGACGCCTGCGGATCAAACCTGGACGCCCACGCTGGCCGAAGCCTATGCCGACCGGATCGAGGGGATCGTGCGTGCCCATATTCGCAATTTCGATGCGATCAAGGGTACCCGCGTCGTGATCTCGCCTGCGGATCTGGAGGCGATGAACATCAATCTGGTGGGCGGCGATCCCTATGGCGGTGCGGCGACCATTGACCAGTTCTTCCTGTGGCGCCCTTTCACCGACACGGTCAATCACAAGACGCATATCAAGAACCTCTATCATATCGGTGCCTCGACCCATCCCGGCCCCGGCCTTGGCGGCGGGTCGGGCGTGTTGCTTGCCAGCAGCCTCTGAGGTGCGCAGCGGGGAAGACAGATGCATCAGATCGGTATCCGGGACGAGATCATCGCACGCGTGATCGCGCGGCGCGGACGGGTGCATCTGTTTGACCGGTTCGTGCCAGCGCGCACCGCCTCTGTCGTCATCGACATGCAAGCCACCTTTTGCGCCGAAGGCGGGCCCGCCGAGGTGCCCCTGTCGCGGCAGTTGGTGCGTCCGATCAACCGGCTGAACAGCCTGATGCGGCAGGCCGGGGGTCATGTCATCTGGGTCAATCATGCCAATCTGAACACCAATGGCCAGAGCGACTGGGCCGGGTTTTACGACAATTTCGTTTCTGACGCGGTGCGTGCGCGGACAGTTGAAAGCATGGCACCGGGCAGCCCGGGACAGGAGATCTGGCAGGGTCTGGAGGTCGAAGAGGCCGATATCCGGATGCTCAAGAACCGGTACTCGGCTCTGATCACCGGCGCCTCGCCGTTGGAGCGGGTGCTGCGCAGCCTGGGTATCGACACTCTGCTGATCACCGGAACCAAGACGAATGTCTGCTGCGAGTCCACGGCACGCGATGCGATGATGATGGATTTCAACGTGGTCATGGTGTCGGATGCCACCGCCGCGCTGTCGGATGACGAACACCGCGCGGCTCTGGAGACCATTATCCAGCAATTCGGCGATGTGATGACCATCGATGAGATCGCTGAGCGGTTAGGCAGGTGATCGTCGAGGTCCCCGCTAAACTTTAAGGTCAAAACATTATTGCTTGAAGCAAAAAACGTCCTCGGCTAGCGTTTCAAGGATGGCGGCCTCATCAAGCCTGGGAAAACGGGCATCTGGCTGAATTCACTGCTGGGAGAAAACTGGAAAAGCACTGTAAGCTCCAGTCGTACTGCGCAGTCTCAAAAGCGCAGACCAGCAACAGCATGGAGAACAAAGAATGCGACCAACAGGACAAGGTGTTTCAAAACTCAAGGGGATTGCGGCGGCGACCCTTCTGGCCACGACCCTGCCCATGGCGGCGATGGCCGAGGATGGCAACGCGATCAAGATTGGCATGATCACGACATTAACGGGAGGCGGTGCAGGCATCGGCGCCGATATCCGCGACGGCTTCATGCTCGCCATCGACCAGGCGGGCAACGAGAATGTCGAAGTTGTGATCGTCGACGATCAGCGCCAGCCGGATCTGGCGGTCCAGCTTTCGGACAAGCTGATCCAGTCCGACAAGGTGGATCTGTTGACCGGGATCATCTGGTCCAATCTTGCCCTGGCGGTTGTGCCCAGTGCGACGGCGCAGGGTAAATTCTATGTCTCGCCCAATGCCGGACCGACCCAGTTGGCCGGGCGCGGATGTCATGAGAAATACTTCAATGTGGCCTGGCAGAACGACAACCTGCACGAGGCGGCGGGCGCCTATACCACCAGCGCGGGATATCAGAACGCGTTCATCCTCGCACCCAACTATCCGGCGGGGCAGGACGCGCTGACCGGGTTCAAGCGGATGTATGAGGGCGAGCTGGCGGGCGAACTTTACACCCGGTTGGGTCAGACCGATTACGCCGCCGAGATCGCGCAGATCCGCGCCTCGGGTGCCGATAGCATCTTTTTCTTTCTGCCCGGTGGCATGGGGATTTCATTCCTGAAACAATACGCCGATAGCGGCATCGACCTGCCCGTGGTGGGACCCGCCTTCAGCTTCGATCAGGGGATCTTGCAGGCGGTGGGCGATGCGGCGCTGGGAGTGAAGAACACCTCGCAATGGAGCAAGGACATCGACAACCCGACCAACAAGGCTTTCGTCGAAAGCTTTGAGGCGGCGTTCGGACGTCTGCCGTCGCTTTATGCGTCGCAGTCCTTTGACAGTGCCAACCTGATCCTCAGCGCGCTGTCCAAGGCCGATGTACAGGATGCCGATGCCTTCCGCGCGGCCCTGCTTGAGGCGGATTTCAGCTCCACCCGGGGGGATTTCGAGTTCGGCAACAACCAACATCCGATCCAGGACATCTATGTCCGCGAAGTTATCCAGGAGGGGGAAGTCTTCACCAACAGGATCGTCGGCACCTCCCTGACGGATCACCAGGACGTCTATGCGAGCGAGTGTGGATTGTGATCCGACATTGACTGTATGGCCGGAAGCCCACGTGTTTCCGGCCTGTTTTTCCGGGGCAGGGATCGAATGTCACTTATACTTCTGGTCGAGCAGGTCCTGAACGGGCTTCAGTTCGGTGTGATGCTTTTTTTGATGGCCGCCGGTCTGACGCTGATCTTTGGCGTGATGGGCCTGATCAACCTGGCGCATGGCTCTCTTTACATGGTGGGTGCGTTTGCGGCGGCGGCGGTCGCGGCCTGGTCGGGATCGTTCGTGCTGGCCCTGATTGCCAGCCTGGCGGCGGCGGCGGCGTTTGGCGCGCTGATCGAGCTGACGATCATCAGGCGTCTTTATGATCGCGATCATCTGGATCAGGTTCTGGCCACCTTTGCCCTGATCCTGGTCTTTTCCGAGGCGACGCGCTGGGTCTTTGGCTCTTTTCCGCTGTTCCTCGATATTCCGGACGCGCTGTCGGGTACCGTGATGCTGCCGGGGGGCATTCAATATTCGCTGTACCGGCTGACGATCATCGTGATTGGCCTGGTGGTGGCGGCGGCGCTGTTCCTGCTGATCTCGAAAACCCGGGTCGGCATGCGGATCCGCGCGGGCGAAAGCGATCGGGAGATGATCGGAGCGCTGGGCGTCGATATCTCGGTCCTTTATACGCTGGTTTTTGCGCTGGGGGCGGCGCTGGCTGGCCTTTCCGGCGCATTGGTGGGCGCCATCCAGTCGGTCGAGGTCGGGATGGGCGAGCCGGTTCTGATCCTGGCCTTCGTGGTCATCGTGATCGGCGGCATCGGGTCGATCAAGGGCGCGCTGGCGGGGGCCATTCTGGTGGGGCTGACCGATACGCTGGGCCGGACCATGCTGCCTTGGGCGTTCACCACCTTCATGGATGCGTCGGCGGCAAACACCGTCGGCTCCGCGCTGGCATCGATGCTGATTTATGTGCTGATGGCGGGGGTCTTGATCTTCAAGCCCAACGGCCTCTTTGGGAGTGCCTGACGTGTTGCGAGAATCCACGCTGAATATCGTGATCGCGAGCCTGCTGCTGTTGGTGCCGGTGGCGGCGCTTTTTCTGGACGAGCCGTTTTTCATCACCCTTGCGACCAAGGTGGCCATTCTTGCTCTGGCGGCGGTGGGTCTGAACCTGGCGCTGGGGCAAGGAGGGTTGGTGAGTTTCGGTCACGCCACTTTCTTTGGCGTCGGAGGCTACTCGATGGGCATCCTGGCCAGTCACGCACAAAGCTTTACCCCCCTGATGGAGGTGCCGTTCCTGATCGAGGGGACCAACTCAATGCCGGTGATCTGGCTGGTGGCGATGATCGCCAGCGCGCTGGTGGCGCTGGTGGTCGGGGCGCTCTCGCTCAGGACGTCGGGCGTTTACTTCATTATGGTCACGCTCGCCTTCGGGCAGATGTTTTACTACTTCACCATCAGCTGGCCTGCCTATGGCGGTGAAGACGGCCTGTCGATTTATGTGCGCAACCAGTTTCCCGGGCTCAACACGCTGGATCCGATACAGTTCTTTGGGATCTGTTATGTGATCCTAATGCTGGCCCTGTTGTTTGTCTCGCGGCTGAACAATTCGCCCTTCGGGCTGGCGCTGGCCGGCGCGCGCCAGAACACCGAGCGGGCACAGACAGTCGGCATCAACACCTATCGGCTGCGGCTGGTGGCCTTTGTGATCTCGGGCGCGATCACCGGGCTGGCGGGGGCGCTTTTTGCCGATCTCAACCGGTTCGTCAGCCCGACGATGTTCAGCTGGCACACCAGTGGCGAAATTATGATCTTTATCATCCTCGGCGGTGTTGCGCGGCTTTATGGTCCGGTGGCGGGGGCAGCGTTGTTCATCGTGCTGGAGCATTATCTGGGGGGGCTGTCGGAATACTGGCACATCTATCTGGGCGCGATCCTGTTGTTCGTGGTGCTTTTTGCCCATGGCGGCCTGATCGGGACGCTGTCGAAGAAGGAGCGTCGGCATGCCTGATCCGATCCTAAATGTGGTGGACGTGCACAAATCCTTTGGCGCGTTAAAGGCCAGCGATGGCATAACGCTCGATCTCTATCCGGGTGAAATCCACGCGCTGATCGGTCCCAACGGGGCGGGCAAGTCGACGCTGATCAAACAGATCGCGGGGGGCATGAAACCCGACAGCGGTGCTGTCCATTTCCTGGGCCGGGACGTCAGCGCGCTGTCGACGGTCGAGCGCGCGCGGCTGGGGCTGGCGCGCACGTTCCAGATCTCGGCTCTGGCGATGGAGTACACTGTTTTGGAAAACGCGGTGCTGGGAGCCGTCGGGCAAAGCGGCGGTGCGTTCCGGTTCTTTCGGCCCGCGATGAAGGACAAGGCGCTGCTTGCACGGGCGCATGCCGCGTTGGAGCAGGTCAAGCTGACCGACCACGCCCAGACGATCACCGCCGAGCTGTCGCATGGTCAGCGGCGCCAGCTTGAGGTTGCGGTTGCCCTGACCCTCTCGCCCAAGGCATTCATGATGGACGAACCGATGGCCGGCATGGGCGGTGGCGGGTCGAAACGACTGACCGCGTTTCTGCGTGAGCTCAAACACGAGGCGCCGATCCTGCTGGTGGAACATGACATGGACGCGGTCTTTGCGCTGGCCGACCGGATCAGCGTCCTGGTTTATGGCAAGATCATCGCGACCGGCAGCGTCGAGGAGATCCGCGCCAATCCAGAAGTTCAGCTGGCCTATCTGGGCGAGGAGGACGCGTCATGAGCCTGCTGGAACTCGAAGCGGTCACTGCCATCTATGGCGCGACACCGGCGCTCTTCGGGGTTGATCTGACGATTGGCGAAGGCGAGGTGATCGCGCTGATGGGGCGCAACGGGATGGGCAAGTCGACCACAATCAAGGTGATCTGCCGCCTGCTGAAGAACCCTGAAGGGCGCGTGACATTCGCGGGTGAGGATATCGCCAACCTGCCCGCCCATCGCGCCGCCCGGCGCGGGATCGGTCTGGTGCCCGAAGGGCGGCGGTGTTTTCCCAATCTGACTGTTGGCGAGAACCTCATCGCCTCGGCCCGGCCCGGGGAATGGGATCTGGGCAAGGTGCATGGGCTTTTCCCCCGGCTAAAAGAGCGCAGCGATCAGATGGCCGCATCGCTGTCGGGCGGCGAGCAGCAGATGTTGTCCATCGGGCGCGCGTTGATGACCAATCCGCGTCTTTTGATCCTGGACGAGGCAACCGAAGGGTTGGCGCCGGTGGTGCGTCAGGAAATCTGGACCGCGATCGCCACGCTGAAACGGCAGACGGGCCTCTCGATCCTGGTGGTGGACAAATCCATCGCCGAGCTGCGGCAGATCGCCGATGGCGTCGTCATTCTCGAACGCGGCAGCTCGGTCTGGCAAGGCGGTATCGCGGATCTGTCGGCAGACGTCAAAGACAGGTATCTCGGGGTCTGATCATGGCATTTATCTATCGCCAGAAGGTGAAGTTCAAACACTGCGATCCGGCCGGGATCGTCTTCTATCCGCGCTATTTCGAGATGACGAATGACACGGTCGAAGCGTTTTTCGAGGAGGTCTTGGGCTTCTCCTTTGCCCAGGTGCAGGCAGAGAACGGGGTGCCCACGGCCCAGATCGAGGCGACTTTTGCGGCCCCCAGCCGATTGGGTGATGATCTGGAGATAACCCTTGATATTCAACGCGTGGGCCGGTCGAGCCTGACAGTTGGATACGCCTGCCATTGCGCCGATGAGCTGCGGTTTCGCGCACAATCGACGCTGGTTCTGACCGACCGGGCTGGCACGTCGACGCCGTGGCCCGATGCGCTGCGCGAGATCCTGCAATCGCTCGTGACCGACGCACCGGGCCGTGCTGTCGGCTGAGCGAGGCTCGGATTTATGCGTCTCAGGCCGATTGCTGACAGAACCGCAGCCGGTTTCCAAAGGGGTCGTGAACCTCAACCTGTTCGCCCCAGGGCTGCGCTTCCAACCCCGGTCGCCCGTAGTTATAACGTTTCGCCGTCAATTCGGCATGGAACCTGGCAATGCCCCGCATGGGCACGAAAACGGTTGCGCCGGGGCTGGCATCACCGTGATGTTCGGACAGGTGCAGCTGCACGTCCGCGCGCCCGATGCCCAGATAGAGAGGCAGGTCGGCGGCGAACCGATGCTCGAACACAACCGAAAAACCCAGAAAATCACAATAGAACTCACGTGCTTTCCCCTCGTCGAAAATCCGCAGGATCGGGATGGTCTTTTCAAACACGATATCGGTGGCGTGCCCGGGATCGAGGCTGGCGGCGGCGGTGTTCCAATCCTTGAACCCCAGCCCTTCGGCGATGAGTTCAAGGGTGGTTGTGTGGGGCAGATCAATGTCGCGTTTGGCCAGTGCGGCGCGCAGCCGCTTGGCCTGTGCTTTGGCTTGGGTGATGGTTTGCATAGGGTCCTCTTGACGCTGGCGAAGCCGTCTCGGTGCTCGCGTTGCCGATCCATCGCCAGTCAGGGGGCATCATGCGAGGAACATCAGGATGCTTTGACCATATGTGCGAGCGGCAGGCAGCATCGGCCCATGACACAAGGGGTACGGTCACGGACACTTTGCTGTCAAGCGAAGGAGGGGATGCTTGTGACACTCTAATTGTTTCAAGTATAAATTTTCAAGCTTGAAATAAATTCATCGACCCCCTAGAGTTTTTCATAAACGCGCGACGCCATAGATGGAGTGATGATCATGAAAATCATGTGCCTGGGCGGCGGGCCAGCGGGCCTCTACTTTGCGATCAGCATGAAATTGCGCGATCCGGACCACGATGTAACGGTCCTGGAACGCAACCGCGCCAACGACACTTTTGGCTGGGGGGTTGTCCTGTCTGACGATGCGTTGGAGCAGATGCAGGAGAACGATCCCAAGAGCGCCCAGGCCATTCGCGATCACTTTGCCTATTGGGACGATATCGCGATAGAGCATAACGGTGTACGCACAGTGTCGGGCGGGCACGGGTTTGCCGGTATCGGGCGCAAGCAGATGCTGATCCTGCTTCAGCAGCGGGCGCGGCAGCTGGGCGTAAACCTGCAACTCGAGACGGAGTTCAAGACCGCCGAGGCCTATCGCCGGGATTATGACCTGGTTGTCGCCTCTGACGGGATCAACTCAGCCGTGCGGACCGAGTACCAGGAAATCTACAAGCCCGATATCGACACCCGGCTGTGCAAATTCATCTGGTTGGGCACGCATCAGAAATTCGACGACGCGTTCACCTTTATCTTTGAAAAGACCGAACATGGTTGGATGTGGGCGCATGTTTATCAGTTTGACGAAGACACAGCGACCTTCATCGTGGAATGCCTGCAACCCACATGGGACGCGTGGGGCTTTGCCGACATGTCCAAGCAAGAGACGGTCGCCACTTGCCAAAGAGTGTTTGCCAAGTATCTGGGCGGGCACGATCTGATGTCGAACGCGGATCACCTGCGCGGTTCTGCCGTGTGGATGAACTTCCCCCGGGTGATTTGCGAAACGTGGTATAATGGCAATGTGGTCCTGATGGGGGATGCGGCGGCGACCGGCCATTTCTCGATAGGGTCGGGGTCGCGGCTGGCCTTTGACAGTGCGATTGCGCTGGCCAATTATCTGCAGTCCGAACCGACCATGGAAAAGGCGTTCCAGCGTTATCAGGAGGAGCGGCGGCTTGAGGTTTTGCGCCTGCAATCGGCGGCGCGCAACTCGCTGGAGTGGTTTGAGCAGGTGGAACGCTATCTCGATCAGGATCCGGTGCAGTTCAACTATAACCTGCTGACCCGGTCTCAGCGGATCAGCCATGAGAACCTGCGCCTACGCGATCCCGCATGGGTCGAGACCGCGGAACGCTGGTTTCAGACCCAGGCCGGTGTGTCGGCGGATGCGCCAGTGCGCGCGCCAATGTTCGCCCCGTTCAAGCTGCGCGAGATGACGCTGGCCAATCGCATCGTCGTCTCGCCCATGGCCCAATACAAGGCCGTGGATGGGCGCCCCACCGATTGGCATTTCGTGCATTACGCCGAACGGGCCAAAGGCGGCGCGGGCCTGGTTTATACCGAGATGAGCTGTGTCTCGCCCAAAGGGCGGATCACGCCCGGCTGCACCGGCCTTTACGCGCCCGAGCATGAGGCGGCATGGGCGCGCCTGACCGGTTTCGTCCACGCGGAAACCGACGCAAAGATTTGCTGCCAGATCGGTCATTCCGGGCGCAAGGGCTCGACCCAGCTGGGCTGGGAGGAGATGGACGCGCCCTTGGCCGATGGCAATTGGGAGATCGTGTCGGCCTCCGCCATTCCATGGACCGACCGCAACATCACCCCACGTGAGATCACACGGGCCGAGATGGACGCGGTGCGCGATCAATTCGTGGCTTCAACGCAGATGGCGGCGCGCGCGGGCTTTGACATGATCGAGCTGCATGCAGCGCATGGGTATCTCATCTCGTCCTTTATCTCGCCACTGTCGAATGTACGGGGCGATGACTATGGCGGGTCTTTGGACAACCGGATGCGATTTCCTCTGGAGGTGATGCGGGCAATGCGTGCAGCCTGGCCTGGGGAAAGGCCGATGTCTGTGCGGATCTCGGCCCATGACTGGATGGGCGAGGACGGCATCACACCCGCTGACGCGGTAGAGGTGGCCCGGATGTTCCACGAAGCGGGCGCGGACATCATCGACGTCTCGGCCGGGCAGACCAGCGAGGACGCGCAGCCGGTCTATGGCCGCATGTTCCAGACGCCGTTCTCCAACCTCATCCGGAACGAGCTGGACATTCCCACCATGGCGGTCGGCAACATCTATGAGGCCGATCACGCCAATTCGATCCTGATGGCCGGGCGCGCCGATCTGGTCTGTCTGGCCCGCCCGCATCTGAGCGATCCTTACTGGACCTTGCACCGCGCGGTGGAACTGGGGGATACCCAGGCGAACTGGCCAGATCCCTATCTGGCCGGGCGCGATCAGGCGTATCGCCTGCAAGAGCGCGCGCAGGAAACCATTCGCGCTTAGCATCGACCCGGCACCACGCGGGAATCGCAGGCCGTCATTATCGATAAGGTGACGTTCGGTCTGTGCGCCCCGGCGGGTACCGCTGGTGTGACTGCGGTTCGAGATACCCTATGGTTAGGATGAAGGGTCTTGCCATTCTATCGTGAGGGGCCGGTTGACGGCCGCAAGGGCACCGCTGAGCGGACCGCGTGCTGCGCGCGGATTGGTAACCGAACCGACCACAGCGGGAGAGACGGGCCGAGCTGCGCGCCAGTCTGCGTTACTGCGCTTGGGCCTCTTGCGCTTCTTTTTCCTTCCGCGCGTCCCGGATCGCCTTCACCCGATCCTGTTGCGCCTTTAGGTCGGGCATCGGCGCGTGATCCTTGGCTTTTTCCAACACCTCGAACCGGCCGTTTTCCGAGCGCCACCAACTGGATGGTTTGATCTGGTCGTGCAGGCGCATCTTGTCATCGAGGATCAGCGCCAGCCGACGCAGGGGTGTGGCCAGCAGGCGACGCATGATCTTGGACCAGAGCCGCGTATAATCCTTGTTATAGGGGCAGGTGCGAATGCAATTGGCGCAATCGCTGCCCTTGAGGACCCAGAACTTGAAACACTTCTCACCGTCGGTGGTCCATTTCTTGATCCCTTTGATGTTGGACTGGTTGAAGGTGTAGGTGCTGGGCGGCCCGTGGTCGATGGCCTGCGGCGGGCAGTTATTGGCGCAGCGGCGGCAGATCTCGCAGGTCTGTTCCACCCCGAACGAGAGAGGCGTGTCATGGGCCAGCGGCATGTCGGTCAGGATGCGGCCAAAGCGGACACGGGGTCCGAATTCCCTGGTGATGCAGAGCCCGTTGCGGCCATATTCGCCCAGACCCGCCTGGATCGCATAGGGAATGGCCAGATTGGTGTCGTTCTGATTGGCAATCGCCTGATAACCCAGGCTGCGAATGTACTGGGCCAGCGCCAAAAGCGTCACCGCATCCTCGGCATAGCCCGCCGCGGCCGAGGTCGCGGCGGTGGCTGTGGGCGACATGCGCACCAGATCGTATTGCATGGATTTGCCCACGACGATCACATTTGTGATGCCCTCGGGGATCTCGACCGGTTTTGATGACATCGTGCGACCGCTAAATTTCGACCGGTAGGTCCAGCGCGGATCATAGGCGGTGATGCCCACCAGATCGGCGCCATAGATCCGGGCCGTTTTCTTGACCCGTTTGGCGGCTGATTTGGGATCGCCCATATCGGCGGGTTCGACCTTGGGCGGCAGATGCGGGGTGAAATCATCCGTGAACCCGTCGCGCCGATCTTTCGCTTTTTGCATTTCGGCAAACATCTCGGTCACCACCCAGGGGCCGTTGCGCAGGGCGAAATCCTCCTGGGCGAAGCCTTCTTCGTCGCGCACGCGTTCCTTGGGTTTCACGAAGGACCGATAGAACCGCATGGTGATCCGGGTGGCGAATTTGCTGTCCCACAGGCCCCGGCTGAACATGTCGTTGTGCTGGTTAAAGCCCTCATACTCCGGTGTGATCTCGATATTGTCGGAATTGGCGAAACGCTCGGGCGCAGCCGGCGCGCAGCCGTGATCGGCGAAAAGCGGCTTTGCGGTATCGGGTTTGGCAGGTGTGGTCATCATCCATCCTTCCGGTCGGGCGGGTTGGTCAGCCTTGTGTCGGCTCTTTCAATGTGCCGATCCAGCGTTTGGCCGAGTCATAGCTTTGGGGCGGGGCACCATCTGCCTCCGCCTGCGCATAGGCGGTGAGGCGGGCGGATTTGGCCGCGTTTGCCTCGGGGATCTCATCCAGCGCATCCGCCAACCGGGTGTAGTCGGAGCCGACGGGGCATACATCCTGACAGCGGCGGCAGCCGGTCACCACCCCTGCGCCGCGCAGCATGGATTGCCAGATATAGAACTGGTCCTTGCTGCGTAGCATCTGCTTTTTCACCTCCGGGTCGGGCTCGTCTATGATCCGGCCCAGATGGTCGGCCAGCGCATGAAACCCATGGGGGGAGCGTTGGGTGTTGCAGGTCTTCCAGTCGCGTTCGAAATGCCCCACCGCATCCACCGGGCAGGTCTGCACGCAGCGCCCGCAACGCGGCCCGAGACAAAGCGCCTCGTCGCGTTTGCGGTCCGGCTCCACCGGGGCGGAGGTCAGAACGGCGCTCAGCAATACGCGCGGGCCGTATTCGGGTGTGATCAATTGTTCGGCCATGCCCAGCGTGCCCAAACCGGCCTCGACCGCGGCATGGGTCAGCGACAGGATCGTTTCGGTATGCTGGTCCGGCTCCCCGAAATAGACCCAGGGATCCACGTGAGTCGGCGGGATGATCAGGGCCGGGTATCCCATATCCTCAAGCCAAAGCACCAGTTCCAGCGAGGCGCTTTCAAGTTCCGAAAGGGTCAGCTCATCATTATAGTACTTGTGCCGTTCATCCACGCGGGGCAGGCGGGTGGTCCCGATGCTATAGCGTTTGGCCAGCACGATGCAGCGATCCCCGTCATGATCGGTGATCCGGTCTGGTGTCTGGGGCAGGCGCGGATTGGGCGGATGCGCATTCATCACGGCCCCATCGGCGATGCCAACCAGATCGACGCCAAGCGCCCTGCCCTTTGCCTTGATCGCCGCGCTGTCGATCGGCTCCTGAAACACGAAACTCATGTCGAGCGGTCCTTTTCACTGGCCTGGGCGCGCGCCTTTTGCGTCTCACGAAACTCTCTGAGTTGCCGGGCCACAATGCCCTGATAGCCATCCTCGCCCACCCAGCGGATGTTGTACTCCGACAGGCCCGTCGCAGGCTCTCCGGCCTCACGCGCGGCTTTGAAGCGTTTGCCCTTGGCGACTTTCTCGTCGGTCTTTTCGGGGATCAGTTTTTGCGGTTTGGCCAGATGCGCGTGGTAATCATTGCCCACCGGGCAGACCGCCAGACAGCGCGGGCAATCGCCGAACGAGCCGACAACGCGGAGCATGCCCTGCCAGAAGCCGAACAGATCACGGCTCGCCATCAGTTCCTTCTTGCGCGCCGCGTCGCCGTCGATCATCGCTTCGAACAGCGCAAGCGAGGTCATGAAGCCGAACTCCTGCGCGGCCTGGGCACAGGCGCGTTTGTTGAGGTTGAAATGCTCCACCGCGTCGGTCGGACAGGAATGCAGACAGCGCGAGCAGCTTTCCCCGATGCAGACCTGTTCGGTCATGCGCCCGTCGGGTTCCAGCTCCAGCTCGGTCAGGATACCTGTCAGATAGACGCGCGGCCCGTATTCCGGGGTCAGGATGTTCACATCCAACCCCAGCGTACCCAGCCCGGCCTCTACCCCCAGATGCCGGGTGGACAGACGACCATAGCTGGCGCGTTTGTAATCCCAATCGGTTTCCTGCGCTGCGGTGACAAAACTCGGGTGGCCCGCGTCTTCGAGATGGGCAGAGAGTTTCGCCGCGATCCGGTCCATGCGGCGCAGCACCAGCATGTCGATATATTGCACTGCCACGCTGGATTTCGCACGGAATGCCGCCACAGGGATGCGGTTCGCGATCACGATGACACTTCTGCAATGGCGCGAGATCCGGTCGGGTGTCTGCGGCACCTTGGGATCAGGCGGGTTTGCGTTCAGCACATCCGCGCTGGCGATGCCGACCAGATCGGCGCCAAGGTCTTTGGCAAGCTCTTTGACGGCGGCGGCATCCATTGCGATGAGCTCCTAGGGCGCGGATGGTCTGATCGGGGTCTCCAAGGTCGCGGAGAGCAGTTCGGCAAGAAGTTCCTTGAGATAGGCATCCCGGACAGAGGCCCCGGGATAGGCGCCCAGATAGGACTCCGCGATCAGCGCCCGGTAAAAGAGATGCGCGCGATTGCGGGCAGTCTGATCCGACATTCCGCTTTCCGAGAAAATTTCGACCAGGAAACTCAACCGTTCGCGATCCACGGTGCCGACAACCGTTTGTACGCGCGGATCTTTCATTGCCCAGGCGCGGATCGCAGCGTCGTAGCGGCCCAGCCTGCTTTGAAAGACGGTGTCGATCAACCGGCACATCCGGTCCATTACCGGTCCATCCAGGTTGCGGATCTGAGCGAAGACGGCGTCATTGAGATGGGTCTTCCAATGATCCAGGCTGCGCGCCAGAAGATCGTCTATACTGGCAAAGAACCAATAGAAACTGCCTTTGGAAACACCGATCTCGCGGGCCAGACGCTCCACCCGGACCGCATCGACCCCATCGCGGGCAATGGTATTCAGCGCACCCAATACCCAGATCTGAGCGCCGTCGCGATCGCCGCGTGAAACGGCGCGCCGGGCCATGGTGTCGATCTGTGACATGTCGCTGGTGGTCCTCCGCCTAATGCGCGTCGTCGCGCCAAAACTCTATACGCTATCGGATAGAGTATTTCAAGCTTGAAGCACAAGATGCCTCTGCTACACTGCCTCCAAGGACCACAGTGCCGGGAGGCGAACGTGACCGCACAGACCCCCGATCTCGATATCCCCCCCTCGCCCGAGGCGCTGCGGGAGCGTCAGGCGACGCGGCGCAAAAACGCTGTCCGGCAGGCGAAGAAGTCGACTTTCTTTGATGGCACGCTCGACGGGCTGGACCTCGAAACGGTGATCGAGCCCGAGGAATGGGCCAAGATCCCCATCCTGGACAAGGACCAGTTGCGCGCGATGTCGCCCGAGACGTTCTATAACGATTTCTGCATCAATACCCGCAGGGACGTCACCGAGTTCTGGCGATCCGGTGGGTCGACGGGCAAACCTCTCTTCTATCCGCGCACAGCGCAGGACATCCACTACGGTCAAATCGGGTTCAAGCGCAGCCTCGATCTGGCCGGGTTCACGGATGCGGATATCACCCATATGTCGTTGCCTTTGGGCATTCATCCGGCGGGCCATATGATGTCGCGCAGCGGATCGGACATGGGGATCGGCATGGTCTGGGCGGGGGGCGGCAACACGCTGCCGTCAGGAACGCAGCTGGATCTGATCCGGCTGTTTCAGCCATCCTCCTGGATCGGCATGGCCAGCTATGGAATACAGCTGGGCAATCTTGCGAAATCCGAAGGGTTCGATCTGTCCGCGGCCAGTGTCGAACGCATCCTGTGCTCGGCCGAGCCTCTATCGGCCTCCAAACGCGCCAAGCTTTCGGCACTTTGGGGGGCAGAAGTGCGCGATTGCTATGGCATGACCGAGGCGATGATGCTGGGCTGCGAGGATCACGCCTGCGACGGGTTCAGGTTCTGGGCCGATTTCTGCTATCCGGAAGTTCTGGATGAAAAAACGCTGGAGCCCGTGCCCGAGGGGGAGCCGGGGCTGTTGGTGGTGACATCTCTGGTGACCAACAATGCGACACCGTTCTTGCGCTGGAATACCGGCGACATCGTGACCCTGCGCGACGGGATCCTGCGCGACAGCGCCTATGACGTGTTTCCGCTGGTCAAGCACACTCATCGGACCGCTGGTTTCGTCAAGGTCCGGGGCATCAATATCGGGTTCACGGACCTTGAAGATCTGATGTTTCAAAGCGAGGATGTCTCGGATTTCCGGGTCGAGGTCCTTTGGCAAAACGACAGGGACGACTTGGTTGTGCATGTCGAACTGGCCGAAAGCGTCGCCCCGAATATAGGCGCCGAAAAGATCACTGGGGCGATTCATCGTATGTTCGGTGTAACGCCGCGTATCGTCATAGGCATACCCGGCGAGATCGCCAAATCCTTTGAAGGGGCGTTCAAACCGGTGCGTGTCACAGATCTGCGCGGGACCTGACCGCCGTTCGAACCGAACGCTGCACGTATCTTGGATCAACGGTCCGGGTCAGGTTTCGCGATCCGGGTCATTGCGCGCACGCCAGCCCGCGTAATCGGGGCGATCAAGCTGAAAGGTGTCGGTGCTGCGCGTGTACCAGCCCGAGCCGTGCATGCGCCCGATCAACCCCAGTTTCGGCGTGTCGATATAGGCGCGGTCGGCATCCAGAACGAGGGTATCATCGATATGGATGGCCAGCACCTGACCGATGACAATGGCCTGAAAGGCGCCGGTGCTGACCACCGAATGGGTCCGGCATTCAAAGGCGACCGGCGATGCGGCGATCAGGGCCGGGTTGATATGGCGCGCGGGCCGTGTGGCAAGCCCCGCGATGTCCAGCTCGCTGACATCTGTCGGCGCATCCATGCAGGTCAGGTTCATCGCGTCGGCCAACGCCTCCGGCACCAGGTTCACCACGAATTGCCCGGTATCGAGGATGTTGCGCGCAGTGTCTTTCCAGCCTTTTTCCGGATCGCCCAAGATGCCAATGGCCACGGTTGGCGGCGTATGGCCCATCGCGTTGAAAAAGCTGAACGGGGCGGCATTGGTCACGCCATCGGGCGACAGCGTGGTAATCCAGGCGATCGGGCGCGGGGTGACTGTGGCCGTGAGCAGCTTATAGCTGATCTCCGGCGTGTTGGGATCAAGATCGAACCGCATGGCTCAGCCCCGCTGCGCTGCAATGGCGTGTGCGGTAGCCTGCACCAGATCGCCCGAGGGATCTGACAAGGTTCCGCTGATGTCGAAATGGTTGTAACCGGGCATTTCAACCCACTCTGCCTTGTGGCCCGCAGCGATCCAGGCTGTGTGGTAATCCTGTGTCTGGCGGGGAAACCCTTCGGGCTCCAATCCGCCCACAGACAAGATCAGCGAGGCTTCGGTCGTGTCGGGGATATGCCGCATCGGCGAAAGCCGCGCGACCGCTGCCTGATCCATCCGCGCCCAGTCGTTGACTTGGGTGTAAAGCAGGGGCTCCAGCTCAAACAGCCCGCTCAGCGCAAGGGCCACGCCGATCACGTCCTGCGGCAGACCGAAATCCGCCTCCCAGTCGCCGGTCAGCAGCATGCCGGTCAGATGCCCTCCGGCAGACGAGCCGCCGACGTGGACACGGGTCGTGTCCAGCCCATAGGCGCCGCCATTACGGTGCAGCCAGGCGACGGCCTGGCGCACTTCGCGGACGATTTCATCCAGGCTGACGGCGGGGGCCGGAGTGTAATCCATCACGGCCACGGCAACACCCTGCGCCACCAGACCGGGTGCGGCAAAGGCATTGTCCTCTTTGTTGCCCAGCCGCCAATACCCGCCATGGATCCAGAGCAGCACGGGCCGCCCGTCGCCCGCACCATAGAGATCGAGCTTCATGCCGCTTGCGCGGTCAAAGACGAGATCGGCTTGCACCGGCAGGCTGCGTCGCGCCGTACGGCTGAGCGCAACGAGGGCGCCGTACTCGTCCTCGAACGAGACGACGCTTTCGCGCGCGTTATAGGCGCGGTCCAATTCGGGCCGCAGCGGGAAGGGTCGCGTCATGCGTCGAAAACCGTCGCGTTCACAACCGGGTGACGGATCGTGCCGATCCCTTGCACATGCGCCTCGATCACGTCGCCGGGCCAAAGCCATTCCTGCGGATCGCGGCCTGCGCCCACCCCTTCGGGCGTGCCGGATGCGATGATATCGCCCGGCTCCAGCGTCATACCGGTCGACAGATCGGCAATCAGCTCATCCACCTTGAACAGCATATGGCTGGTGTTCGACCGCTGCTTTTCGACCCCATTGACCGTCAGCCACAGGTCGAGGGTTTGTGGATCGGGGATCTCATCTGCTGTCACGATGCAGGGGCCAAAGGGTGCATAGGTGTCCATCCCTTTCGAGAAGATCCATTGCCCCGCGCGCCGGTTGTCGCGGGCCGAAATGTCGATCATCACCGAGTAACCGAACACATGGCTCAGCGCATCGGCCCGCGCGACCCGTTTGGCCCGGGTGCCGATGATCACGGCCAGTTCCACCTCCCAATCCAGTTGCTGGGTCATGGCGGCGTCGTGATGCACGGCCTGACCGGGACCGATTACAGCGGTCGGGGGTTTGGAGAACACTACCGGCTGCTGTGGCAGGTCCGGTTTGGTGTCGAGCGCCTTGGCGCTTTCGGTGACATGGTCGAGATAGTTCAGCCCGATACCAAAGATATTCTTACGGGGTCGCGGGATCGGAGCAAGAAGCCTCACATTGGGCGCGGGCACTGCGGTGCCCGTCCCCCAATCCCTCGCCGCATGGTTGAGCGCATCGCCCAGCTGGGCGACGGCCCGCGGCCCGGCATCGATGAAATCGAGCATCCGGTTGGGCAAGCTGAGGCCCGAAGCCGCGCCAAATGCGGCCACATCGACCACATAGCCGTCTTCGATCACGCCCAAGCGCGGCGCGGCCTCCACCGAGGCGGCATAGGTAACGAGTTTCATCTGGTCTTGTCCTTTACGTGATCTGATGGCCGTTATTGTCTCCGAACGCCTCTTCGCGGTAGAGGCCGAGCGCGCGGATCACCGGCAGGTCGTTCAGGCAGAAGAGGCAGGCATCCTCGGTCTGGGAGGTGTTGCCATGTTCGTGCCAGGCCCAGGAGGGCACGCAAAAAATGTCGCGCTCGCACCAGTCGAAGCGCTGTCCGTTGATGAGGCTGTAGCCGCTGCCCTTGGCCACCTGGTACAGGTAACTGCCCGTGTGCCGGTGCGCCTTTGTCACCTGACCGGGGGCCAGCATCTGCATGCTGGCACCCATCGTCTGCATCACCGGTCCATTGGTGACCGGGTTCACATACTCCATCAGCGTGCCGTCAAAGGGCGATGGCTCGGACGCGGCAGAATACTTGGTGAGCGCGTCATAGGTCGGCTCCCATTCATATTTGAAGAGCGGGCTATAGCCCTTGTCCCAATCGCCGCCACCCGGGGTCAGGCCGGGATTGCCCCAGGTCTTCGTCATGTCGTCGACCGGATATGTCACGGCCTGTTGCAGATCGGGATGAACCTCGTAGAAATTCGCCTCCATCGCGTTGACAAAGGGAATGTCCAGCCCATCCTGCCAGATGCAGGGGCTGCCATCCTCAGAGACCCCATGCTCATGCCAGGTGCCGTTGGGGGTCAGCACGAAATCGTTCCGGCCCAGCGTCATCTTGTGCCCGTCCACCACCGTATAGGCGCCCGACCCTTCCATGATGAAGCGGATCGCGCTGGCCGAATGGCGATGCGCGCTGGCGACCTCTCCGGGATGCATCACTTGCAGCCCCGCATAGATCCAGCCCACGGCCGCCGACACATCCGTGCGTCCAGGGTTGTTGAGATAGATCACCCGCCGCCCCGCCTTTTCCGGCGTCACCAGATCGACAGAGCGCAACACATGCGCGCGCAGATCGTTATAGCGCCAGAGAACGGGCTTGGATTGCGAGGCAGGCTCCCACGGCTCGATCTTGTTGGCCACCGTCCACAAGGCACCGGTATCGAGCGTATCAAGCTCATCGTAATAGGCCAGCAGCTCGGGCGTATCTTCGACATTGGCGCGGCCAATCACATCTTCACGGTGGTTTTCTCGGGGAGGGGTCATCGGCGTCCTCGGCTGGCGGTTGATCCTGGTCCGGGCCGAGTGTGGCACCTTGCCTTCAACACGGCAAGGAATTTGCGAAAATAATAGATCTTGTCGAAAATCGGTGAGTGTGCATTGCTGACCGCGCACTGCAACAGGGACGGGTTCGGGGCCATGACACTCTCAGAACAGGTCTATCAGGATCTGCGCCGTGATATTGTTTCCGGCGTGCTGGAGCCGCGATTGCCATTGCGCCTGGACCGGCTCAAGACCCGCTATGGTGTCGGGTTCTCGCCGCTGCGCGAGGCGTTGAGCCGGTTGCAGTCCGAACGGTTGGTCGATGCGGTGGCGCTGCGTGGGTTTACCGTGGCACCGATGTCCATCGACAAGATGTGGGATGCGATCAACACCCGCCTCCTGATCGAGACGGACGCGCTGCGCCGCGCCATCGACAAAGGCGATGACAGGTGGGAAGCGACCCTGGTGGCGGCGATGCACGCGCTGTCGCTGCAATACCGGCGCCTGCCCGACGGCCCGCTGAAAGAGCCCCAGACCGAAGCACTGCGTCAGCGGCATCAGGAGTTTCACGCGGCGCTTATCTCGGCCTGCGGCTCGGACTGGCTGCTGGATTTTGCGGAAAAACTCACATTGGCCACTGAACGCTATCGGCACACGACGATGCACCGCCTGATCCCGGAGCAGCGCCGCGACCTGGACGCCGAACACCGTGCATTGATGGAAGCAGCCGTGGCCCGCGACGCGGACCGGGCCTGCGGTTTGCTGACCGAGCACTACACATTGACGGGCAGGCATATGGCCGCGCAGTTCGGTACCGGTCAAGCAGGCTGAAACCGTCCGATATCCATGCCTCGGAACAATCCCTCCGACATGTTGTCAGATCTTCTTCGGCGCGAGGACCCGTCTGGTTGATCAAGCATCGTTTCAAAGGGCTCGAAGGTCAGGTCTGTCGGTACCAGGGCAATCTCTGTCGTCTCATGCGGCATTGGAACGACGTCGGGGGCTTGCGCTGGATCCTCTCCATCCATCATGTGCACATGTTCGGGCCGGGACCGCCAAAGTTCGCGATTTCTATCTTGCGCATATAGGATGAAGAGAGGATCGCACCCAGAAGGTGCAACAGGGATTATCAGACCTGTACCGATTGGGTTGCAGGCGCGGGTGCTTCTCGACCAACAGCAAGCCCATCACGGAAGATTTCGTACATCAACACCAGAAACGGCACATTGCCGATCCGAACGGCGCCCAGCGATGGTCGCTGGGGACATCCAGGGCCTGAACGCCAGCGACCAACCAATTGATCGGACGTCAATCCGGATCGATCCGGTCTTGGGTGATGTTGCCCTGTCCTCTGTTGCCTGCTGGGGCAACGGCATGCGACGCGCCCATGACCGGCTTGCCACGGAATGCTTTGTTCAAGTGTATCAAAAAGATCAGACCGTCAAATACCGGGGATCGCGCAGCTGGGTCTTGACCGCAGTACGTGCTTACCCTTTTCCAGGTTGGGGACAGGCCTCTGGTCGGCTACAGAGCGCGCGCTGGTACATTCAAGAAAAGAGGCCAAGCCGGTCCTCTTGCGCTCTGGTCTCTCCGAGGTGCCGGTAGGCTAGACCCCGACATCCACAATCGCCTTGGCGAGGATCGGGATGGTCTTGGCGTTCAGCCCGGCAATGTTCATTCGGCTGTCCCCGATCATATAGATCGCATGATCGGACCTGAGTTTTTCCACCAGCTCGGGGCTGGCGCCCAGACGCGAGAACATGCCCCGGTGCTGGGCCAGAAACCCGAACCGGTCCGAGCCTGACAATCGCTGAAGCTCATCCGCCAGCCCCTGACGCAGGTTCAGCATCGACCGGCGCACGTCTTCCAGCTCTGCCGCCCAGTCTGCGCGCAAATCCGCGTCGTTCAGGATCATGGTCACCAGACGCGCGCCATGGTCGGGCGGAAAGGAGTAATTCTGACGGTTCAGAAATGCCAACGTATCCTGATTGAGAGCGCGCGCGCCTGCCTCCTGCGACACGGCCATCAACAGGCCGGTCCGTTCCCGGTAGATGCCGAAATTCTTGGAGCAACTGGCCGCGATCAGACACTCCGGCACGCTGGATGCGACCAGTCGCGTTGCGTCTGCGTCCGCCTCCAGCCCGTCGCCAAAGCCCTGATAGGCGATGTCGATCATCGGCACGCCACCTTGCGCATTCAGTAAGTCGACCACCGCTTGCCAGTCGACCAAGTTCAGGTTGGCGCCCGTGGGGTTGTGACAGCAGCCATGCAGCAGCACCACATCCCCCTTCCGCACATCCCCAAGATCGGCCAGCATACCTTCGACATCGACGCCGCGCGTTTCGTCGTCGAAATACCGATAGGTCACCGTTTCGATACCCAGGTATTGGAGGATCGAGATGTGGTTCGGCCATGTCGGGTTGCTCACAAAGACGCGCGCCTTGGGGTTGGCCATCTGGATCAGCTCGAATGCCTGGCGTACCGCACCGGTGCCGCCTGGCGTGGCCGCCGCCGCCACCAATTCGCGGGGCACCGCATCGTCCAGGATCAGCTTGATCATCGCATCCGAAAAGCCCGGGTCCCCGGCCAGCCCGACATAGGCTTTGGTCTCCTGCTCCTCCCAAAGACGGTGTTCTGCGGCCTTGATGGCGCGCATCACCGGCGTGACCCCTTCGGCGTTCTTGTAGACGCCGACGCCCAGGTCGATCTTGGTCTCGCGCGGGTCCTCGCGATACATCTGCATCAGGGTCAGGATCTTGTCGGCGGGTTGCGCTTTGAGATGTTGAAACATCAGACCTCTCCGGTTGCGACGGGCACGGTCGGGAACGCACCCCATTCTGTCCAGGATCCGTCATAGACCGACCAATCGGTCTTGCCGATCCGCTCCAGCGCCAATGCGAGGATCGCCGCCGTCACGCCCGAGCCGCAGGTGGTGATCGCCGGTTTGGCCAGATCGACACCAGAGGTCTCGAAGACGGCGCGCAGCGCGGACACGGGCTTCATCGTGCCATCGTCATTGAGCAGTTGCTGGAACGGCAGGCTGCGCGATCCGGGGATATGACCTGCGCGCAACCCGTCCCGCGGCTCGGGCTCGGTACCTGCGAACCGCCCGGGCGAGCGTGCGTCGATAATCTCATGATCGCCCAGCTTGGACGCGGAAGAGACCTGTGTGACATCGCGCACCAGATGGTTCTGCACCCGCACGGTCATGTGACGGTCGCGCACGACGGGCGGCAAGTCCTCTACCGGGTGCCCCTCGGCCTGCCATTTGGGAAAGCCGCCATCCAGCACGGCCACGTTTTCCTGCCCCATCAGCCGAAAGAGCCACCACACCCGCGCGGCGGAGTTTACGCCCGCGCCATCATAGACCACCACCTGATGCCCATCCCCCACACCCATGGCGCGCATACGGCTCATGAATTTCTCGGGCGGTGGTGCCATATGTGGCAAATCCGACCGATGGTCCGCAACATCGTCGATGTCAAAAAACCGCGCACCCGGAATATGGCCCGCATCGTATTCGGCACGCGGATCGCGCCCGACACTGGGCAGATACCATGACCCATCCAGGAGCCTCAGATCGGGATCCTTGAGATGAGCGGCCAGCCACTCGGTTGAAACAAGCGTTTTGGGGTCGTCTGCGGACATCGGCCATTCCCTTTCGGCAACGATCCCGTGCTTAGCGCTTATCGGGGCGCGCTGGCAACCCAGCGGCCCGATTTTCCCGGACAGCCCGCGTCTGGGGGTGAGCCCAATTTTTGCCAAAAATTGGCCAGAAGCTGTGTCAGCTTCTGTTCAGCGATTGTCTTTCAGCAAGCGCTGCTTTTGTCGGGACCAGTCACGCTTGGCTTCGGTCGCGCGTTTGTCGACGTTTTTCTTGCCCTTGGCGATACCCAGCTTGATCTTGGCGATGCCGCGATGGTTGAAATACATCACCATCGGCACCAGCGTCATGCCCTTGCGTTGGGTGGCATTCCACAGATCGGCCATTTGCTTGCGGCTCACCAGCAGTTTACGCCGCCTGCGTTCCTCATGCCGGAACGATTTGGCCTGCGCATAGGGCGCGATGTAACTGTTGACCAGCCACAGCTCGCCGTCCTCCACCGCGGCATAGCTCTCGGCGATATTGCCGCCATTGGCACGCAGCGATTTCACCTCCGAGCCCTCCAGGATGATCCCGCACTCGATATCGCTGTCGATTGCGTAATCGAAGCGCGCACGCCGGTTCTCGGCGATCACCTTGTAATTCGGATCGGATTTCGTCTGTGCCATGACGCGCAGATGTAGGCTCTGACGCTGCGTCCCACAAGACGCAACACGCTTGCCAGTATCTGCAATCTCTCGCAGGTTTACCCTGGGAGGGCGACATGACGGCCCAAGCGTGTCTCATTATCGGTGCCGGGGACGATACCGGAGCCGCCATTGCCCGGGCCTTTGCCCGCGAAGGGTATGTCGTGTGTCTCTCGCGCCGCCCCCGCCACGCCGACAAACTCCTTGCGCTGGCCGCCTCTATCCAAGCGGAGGGTTATCAGGCCCGTGCCTATCCGTGTGACGCGCGCGATGAAGACGCTGTCACCGCCCTTGTCGCGCGGATCGAGGCCGAGGTCAGCCCGATCGAGGTCGCGATCTTCAACGTCGGCGCCAATGTCCGTTTCGAGGTGACCGAGACCACGTCAAGGGTGTTCCGCAAGGTCTGGGAAATGGCCTGTTTCGCGGGGTTTCTGATGGGGCGCGAAGTGGCCAAACCCATGCTGGCGCGCGGGCGCGGCACGATCCTATTTACCGGAGCCACCGCTTCGGTGCGCGGAGCGGCGGGATTTTCAGCCTTTGCATCGGCCAAACACGGGCTGCGTGCCCTCGCGCAATCCATGGCGCGCGAACTGGGCCCCAAGAACATCCATGTCGCCCATGTGGTGATCGACGGCGCCATCGACAGCAGGTTCATCCGCGACACCTTCGCGGATGTAGATGACAAGCGGGATACCGACGCCATTCTCAACCCCGCCCATATCGCGTCCAATTTCGTGATGCTGCACAATCAACCCCGCACCGCCTGGACGCACGAGATCGACCTGCGCCCATGGTCCGAACCCTTTTGAGGCCTTCATGACCAAGACCCTGGAGTTCTATTTCGATTTCGGCAGTCCCAACGCCTATCTCTGTCATCATGCGCTCAAACCGCTGATCGCGCGCACCGGCGCGACGCTGGTTTACAAACCCGCTCTGTTAGGTGGCATCTTCAAGGCGACCAACAACCAGCCGCCGATGATGGCATTCAAGGATATCAAGGGCAAAATGGCCTATGAACAGACCGAATTTGTCCGGTTCGTCCGCAAACACGATCTGGCCAAGTTCACCTTCAACAGCCATTTTCCGGTCAACACGCTGCTTCTGATGCGGGGCGCCATGGCGGCCAAGCGCGACGGCACCCTGCCAACCTATATCGACGCGGGCCTTGCCGCGATGTGGGAGGAGGATCGCAACATGTCCGAACCCGAGGTCTTTGCCGCGACGTTCACCGCCTCCGGTCTTGATGGTGAAAAACTGCTCTCCGACACACAGGACCCGGACATCAAAGCCGCCCTCGTCAAAGCGACCGAAGACGCCGTGGCGCGCGGGGTCTTCGGCATCCCGACGTTCTTTGTGGGCGATGAGATGTTCTTTGGCAAAGAACGCCTGTCCCAGATCGAAGAGGAACTGAACGCCTGACCGGCGAACCGCCGCACGCTGGCCCCTGCCCTTGATTTGCTCTCAAACAGCATCGAGCCTTTCGGCCAGCATTCCAGCCTATTTCGACCGCCAGCTATCCAGCCACCGACGCACCCGTCCGCGCCGATCCTCGACCGCATCGCCTGCCGCGTCCCAGCTTTCGCCGATATCTTCCAGCACCGGATCGATCCGCGCGGCCCGAAACCGGCGCCAGCGCACCCAGATCGCATAAAACAGGGCGGCAAAGAGCCCAAGGATGATGATGTTGATCCACGGGATGATCCGCACATCGGGGCTGTCAACGGCCCGCACGCTCACCGCATTGGGGAAGATCGACAAAAACTCGTTCCGCCAGCCATAGTGGCGCACCACGACCCATTGCGGCGCGGCCTTGGTCGAAACCAGATCGCGCGCCTCGGCCTGCAAGTTCGAGCTATCGAGCTTGAAATAGGGCGGCCAGCCCCAGCCCGTATCCTCATTGCGATAGACCATTGGGCGATCATTGTCATAAAACGCCTCGATGAACCGGATGTCGCGGTTCACCGTTCCTGCCGTCTGACCCAGATCGGCATTGGCCCAGAAGATCGAGTTTTCCCCGAAATCGACGCGCCGCACCTCGGTGTTGACGATCCGCACCACGTCATGTTGCGGCAGCGTGTAATGAAAGAACGATGCGACCACCGTCCAGACAAGAACCCAGAATATCCATTTTGCATAAACCATCCCGCGTCCTTCACATAAAATTGGTGACGTAAATCAGAACCGCGATCAGGGTCAGCGGAATGATATACACCCCCAGGATCAGCTTGCGCCGGATCGAGCCATCGTATTCCTCCAGCCCTTCGCGCACAAAGGTCTCGCGGTCTCCAGGCATGCCTTCTTGTGCCCAGCGCTCCTCCAGCTTGCCCTTGCGCACACTGCGCGAATAAAGCGACAGACAGGCATAGACGATGGTCAAAACCACCAAGACAATAAACAGCAATCTCGCACCGGCGATCATCTTAACGTCTCCTAACAGCGCCCCAAGGGCCGACACGGGCGACCAAATCCCGGGGCCGCTCGCGGCGGGGTGGCGGTGGCGGTAGGTCATCGGCCATATCCGGTTCATGCCCGAAAAGTGCCGCGCGCGCGCCTGCCTTATCCACCTGATACTCACGCACCAGGAAATCAACCACGTATTGCCTCTTTGCCCCGGGCCAATCGGCATAGCGCGCGTAAAAGAGCCGCTTGTGGCAGATGAAGGTTTGCCGAAAATCGCGCGGCGTCAATTCACACAGCAGCATGTTGACCAGGTCGTGGTCCGGCGTATCCGCGGCGCGCAGCGTATAGAAATAGGCCGGGTGATCCGATCCGATGCGCGGCCAGTCGGCCTTGGTCTCAGCCCAGCGCACCAGATCCGAGAGTGCGCGAAACTCTTCTGGCAGTGACGGCATCTGCCGCGCCAGCCTGCGCAGTTCGCGCCGCGTGGTGCCCGACAGATCCATCCCGGCATCCGCCGCGGCACTGATCAGGACAAAATCCATCTTCTGTCGCAGGATCGCCGCGGCATCCACACCACGCGCCTTGACGATGGGTTCGACCAGGTCGTTAAACTCAAAGAACTTGGCGATCTGGTTGCGGTCCTGCAAATCCCAGACGTATTTGATCGGCAGCTTGCCCAGCGCCTCCTTGGCTCCGACCGAAATCACGGCAGGGTGATCCAGCCCCCGGAATACGTAAAGCCCGCCGAAATGCTCGGTCCAGAAGTTGATCTGTTCAAAGCTCATCTGCTTCAGCCGCACGGGGTTGCGCGCGATATCGCCCGTCTTTTGAGCAAGCGTGATCATCTCGGCGATCAGCACATCGTCGAACCAGGCGTCTTCTTCGGTCTTGAACCGGTCCACCTTGGCCGCCAACCGGTCCGCATTGTCCAGCGTGCCTCCGGCGGTATCGGCCTCGACCGTGATCTTGCGGATATCAAAGAGGTGTTCAGGCGTTGTGACCTCATAGACCGAGTTCACCAACTCCCCCGCGACCGCGTCCCGTGCGGTGAGCGCGAAGAGCTGAGGTTCGTTCTCTTCGATAAACCGCCGCAGTATATCCCGCGAGTTGGAGAATTTCGCATTGAGCAGCGGCGCCGTCTTCTGTTCGGTCGTCAGCAAAATGAACTGCCGGTTCACCCCCGCATGGTTGAGATAGAGATGGTCGTTCAACTCATCCCCGATCTCCGGCGAATAGCCTGAGATGTCGATATGAAAATCGGTCAGTTGGGTTTGCTGCCCCGTCAGATGCTTGAGCGCGCGGTTATACCGCTCGACCAAGGCAGGCGAGGCCACCTCGATGAGGTTGCCGAACATGAGACCGGTTTCGATGAGGCGTTTCATTTGTTTTGCCTCTCCTCGAAAGCAACCGAACTGATGACTTCCGTAAAGGCAGAGTACGCTGTTGTTACTCCTAGTCTCTCAAATCTTTCCATATCGGCCCCAGACAAATCCACCTTCAAGTGATCCATCTTCTCCAGAACAGATTTCAAGTTTTCGATGATAGGGTATCGGAGTGAAGGGTACTCCATGACTTCCGCTTTGTTCCAAGACGGATGGTCATTATTGTTACCAAGTGCAAATCCTAGGTCTTCACGCAGACTGGAAAGATGATCGGTAAGCTCGCGAACACCATCACCGACATCAGTACTCCCCTCAAAGATATGGGTCGGAACCAGCAGCTTCTCTTCCACTGTTGGGGTATCAGTGTATCGCCTATTATCTGCAAATGAGCTGATTTTCCAGCGAGGAGACGGGTTTCTCGAGCACTCGTTCTTCAAGGTGAGCAGTAGCTCATCAAATTTTCGTCGTGCGCCTTCTGCGTTTCGGAAACTCCTCTCCTCCAAAAGTAGATCAGTTTGAATTCTCATCGCTTTGGCCATCTCTTGTGCTGCTTTGCGATGTTCCTCGTGCTCCCTTCGCGTGAGTTGCAGCTCCTCTCGCTGAGCGGATAACTCTCTGGATTGCATGATAACGGCTACCGCAGCCGCCAAAAACGCCAACGAGCCAAAAATACCCGCCAACGTATCGCCAATTCCATTGGGCGGCAGATCCACGAATTTCTCAAAGAACGAAGAGCAGACATCTTCGGTATCGCAATACTCTATGTGTCCTAGTGCGACCAATGGGAAACCGACAGCCGCCGCTCCAATAACAAGAAACGTGAGCCATCCACCTCGATCAAGCATCCCGGCCCCCTTCAAATCAAACCCATCCAAGGCGGAGAACAGCTTTTCTTGTGCGTCCCGCCTGGCTCACAGCCGGGCCGCGCCCGACCTCCCCCCAGAGGGCGCGTTGGCGGTGTCGGTGGCAGATCGGCCGACGCGCGTGCTTCGAGGCGGCCACCCCAGATACAGGGACCAAATGCGCCCTCCAGGTCGGGCGCGGCCCTTTGTTCTGATAGACACCCGCCGTTATGCACGGGACACCCTCCCCATCCGCCAAACAACAACCGCCCCCAAGACCAACGCAGACAGCGCAAACGCCCGGTACGCCACCTGCGCGTTAAACCCGAAATACGCGACCCAGCTCCCCCCGAACAGCAGGAGCGATTCCGACAAAGGCTCGCCCTCGAACCCCATCGCCGACAGCGCCGCAAAATGCACAACGAACAGCCCCAGCGCGGCACCGAGAAACCCCAGAACGCCCCAGCGGAGCGGCAGGATCCACGCCACAATCGCGGCCAATCCGGCCATCACGAAGGTCATTCCTTGCCCTCCAGATATCGGCGTTTCGCCTCTTCGGTCCGGCCAAAGTCGCGGACCATATCCTCGATCGCGACCTCGTCGGATTTATCGGCATACCGAAACTCTGAATCCGCATAGCGGTTGATCTCCTGGATCACCATCTCCACCGTGATCGGTTGGCGCAGTTCACCGATCATGCCCAGCTTGGCCTCATAGGGCTGGAACAGGAACAGATCGGGCTCCTCCATCCATTCATCGGGCAGTTCGAAATCCATCGCGCGGACCTTCACCGCATCCGTGATGTTCTTGATCGCGCGGCCCGTGAACCGGTCGTCCGCCTCCTGAATGCCCTTCAGATAGGTGCCCAGCTTGGCAATAGTATCGAGTTCCCCCACCTGGTCCGAGACCTGCTCAAACACCCGCATCAAACCTTCCTCATGCGGTCGGCTGTGCCCTTCAAAGGACGCGGCGACAGCCGTCTTGATCTCCTGCGCGGCATAGAGCTCATGCGCACCTAAAGGAATATCGTGGTTCTTCCCCATCAGCAGCGCCAGAATGTCGATGTAATCCTCCTGCGTTTGCGGGCCGTCCACCAGGAAGCGCGCGCCCGCCCGCTGGCGCAGCGCGTCGTCCACGTTCTCGGGGTAATTCGAGAACATGCCAAAGGTGCAATTGCCGCGCACCACCGTGTTGGCTCCGGCAAAGCTCTCCATCAGGACGGCGGTGATCTCCAACTGACCGGCGCTGGATTGCCGGTCGCCGCGTTTCCCGGCCAAAGTATCAATGTCATCAATTGTGCCGAAGCCGATCACCGTGGGGTCGATCACCGTGTTGATGAACGCCTTGGCGTTCTGCCCCGATTTCCCCTGATAACTGTCGATATTATCCGTCGAGAGGTTCTGATACCGAAACGGATAGCCCGCGACCTGACAGTAGTCGTTGATCATTCCGGCCATCATCTGGATCAGGGTGGTCTTTCCCGTCCCAGGCCTGCCATCCCCCATGAAAGTAAAGATGAACCCGCCCAGTTCGACAAACGGATTGAGTCGGCGGTCAAAGTCGTAGGCCATGATCATCTTGGCCAGTCGCATCGCCTGGTATTTGGCAATGTGGTTGCCCACCACCTCATGCGGTTTCTTGAACGCCATCGTCAGCGTGGTGGATTTCGCGCGTGAGGCGGGCTCAAACCCTCGGATCGTCAGATCGTCGGCCTCCACCTTCCAGGCGGCCATACGAAACGGTTCCAGCCGCGGCGCCATCTGGGCGCGCATTGCGACTTTGTCCATCACCTGTTCGGCAAATGCGGCGACCGTGGCGACCAGGCGCATATCGTCGCTGGCATGACGCGCGATATCCTGATCCAATTCCCATAGCGCTCCGTGCAGGGCCAATTGCCCGTTATCGGTCAGAAGCTCCTCAACCTCGCCCACCTCAACCGTCACTTCGCCCAGATGCGAGGACATCAGGACCGCCAGCGCATTGCCCAGAACATGCAACGAGATCAGCGCTTCCGCCGCCAGCAGCTCGGAAAACTCGGTCTTGCGCGCAGCAGGCAGATCCCCGGCCAGATTGGCCCGCTTGAGATCGGCAAGCGCGGTCCGCTCCGCATAGGTCTCCGCCACCGCCAATGAGATGGCCAATGCCCGCCGCAACCCGTTCATCACTTGGGCCTGCGCAGGCGAAACCAGCGCATCATCGCCATCTGCCGCCTCGATCCGCTCCAAGAGGTGCACACCCTCGGGCCGTTCCACCCGCCGGGTCACCAGCCCGGGCGTGGTGGACCGAAACCGCCGCCGTGTCCCAATACCCGAGGATCGTTCGACACGCTCCTCAGTCGCGGACCCGATGCGCGGGGCATGATCGAACCCCTGCATCATCGCCAACGCTGCGGGGTAATGCTTCTGGATGTCCGCCTCGGGCAGTTCCATCAAATCAGAGGTCATAGTCATTGCGCGAAACCCGTTCTTCTTCTCTTTTCAAATACCGGCCGCCGGAGGCTCCCGCACCTGCCACATGTCCGCCGCCGGGCATCCGCAGGTTTGCGAGGCACAGACACGAGCGCCGAGCGGGTCCGAAACACCCAGCAGCAGGGAGGCCAAACCCACCGGCCCCGCCAGCCGGGCCCTGCTTCCGCGCTCAATATCTCAGCACCCTGCCGCCAGACCCGACAACGAACTTGCGCACATCCTCAAATCCCGGCGGGGTCTTTTCCGCCAGCACTTGATAGGGCCGCTGCGGCAGAATGATCGCGCGTTGGGTCCGGGTTGCGCCCGTCTCGGCATCACGTCCGCCAAACGGATCCAGCGCAAAGACCTGGCGCTCCACATTCGAGAACCAACCCGTCCGTTCCGCGCGCACGCTTTCGCTTTCCAGCTGTTCCTCGGTCCAGGCCAGCGCCCAATCCTGCCCCTCCGGCGCGCGCGCATCGGACAGCACCCGACGCAGCGGGCCAGATTGTTCGGTAAAGGCACTGGAATACATCGGGCCGATGTGAAACCGGCGCAGCCGCTTGGGGTGAAGATCGCCGAAATCCTCGTCAAACCCCTGCGCGATGGTCACAAGCTTCAGCCCCGCCAGCCCTTGCGCCATCAAATGGGCCTGCGCTTCAGGCCAACGCCGCTCGTCTTTGGGCAGCGCCACTTTGCCGGTGTCTTCAAGGTTCAGCAGATAGATAACGGGCAGGTTTATCTGACTGTCATAGGCCGCCCAATGGATCAGGAACTGCCGACGCCGCTCCTCCAGATTGCCTTGCCACAGACATTCTGGATCGTTCTGCACCCAAAAAAGCTGCCCACGCATCAGCTCCTCGTAATAGTACCGCTGGCTCAGCGCGAATTGCAGTTTGGTGGGCAGCTCCTGGGCGCCGATGATCGTGCGCACCATATCGTCTTTCAGTGCCTCGACCGACGGCATGTTATCCAGGTGGCGCGCGGCTTGCTGGGCATCGTTGGCCATGGTCAACAGCTCAGCCGCGACGGGAAATCCGCTCTCTGTCCGGTCGATGGCGAGAGAGCCGAAAAACCGCCCGGTGTCGCGCCCGACGAGCAGGTACTTCATGCTGAGCGCGCGAAACGTAAAGGTCAGCATCTGGCCATAACGCGCCAGGATCTTCACATCCTCCCGGCTCAATGCGCCATCTGCCTCCATCACCGCGGCGACACGCGCCATATGGCCGGTAATCGCCTCGAACTTGCGAAAATACCGGCGTGAGGCAAACCTGTCGATCAGGCCGCTGCGGTCTTCGATGGTATCGGTCATGACCGGATCACTGGCGCCGCTTGCGCGCCAAAAACAACATCAGCACACCCACGGCCCCGAGGCCCAGCCCTACCAGTTCCACCTCACGCGGGACGAGGTCCAGCCAGGAAGCCACGGCCGAGACCAGCCAGACCGCCATCAGGATCAAGCCAAGCTTTTGCATCCTCACGCCCCGTAGAGATTTTTGTCGTGTTTCTCGATAATCTTCGCGAACCGCCGGGCAAAGCGTTCATCCGCCTTGGCCTTGGCTTCCAGCACGTCGCGGGCAAAGACCATGTGATCCTCGTGTTTTTCCATCATCTCGGCCATCTTCTGATTGGTCGCCGTACCAATCGCGGCCATTGCGGTTTGCGCCTCCTGGTCGGTTTTTACGCCGATCTCGTTTATCCGGTGCGCCACGTCCTGTTGCTGCGCTGTTTTCAGCGATTTCGACAACGCATCATAAAGAACGACCCGCTGTTTGGTATCGGTCTGCAACTTGTTGATCAGAACCATCTGGGTCGCTGCCTGATTCTGAAGCGAGTCGACCCAGGTCTTGCCCTTTTCGATATACCGCTCCAGGGTTTGGCTGCGGGCGAGCTTGACCTGCTCATCCTGCACCATCTGATTGTACTGGGTGTTCAGCCCGGCCAGCTCTGTCTCCAGTTGGGTCCGCGCGGCGGCGTCCTGTTCGACGGAGATCTTGTTTTCCAGAGTAATGATCTTGGGATCCATCCCCTGAATATCGGTGCGCAGGGCTTCCAGCTCGGCCACGACGGCCTCGCGTTCGTCCAGGGTCCCGGTCAGATTTGTCTCGACCTTGGTTTTCTCGGCCTCCAGCATCTCCAGCTGGCCTTGCAAGAGCGTCACGATGACATCGGATTTCGCGATCAGGTCCTGAAGCTTGTCGTCGATCGACGCGGTGCGCATCCGCTCCTGACGCATCGATTCCGATTTGCCGCTTGAGAAGATGCCGACAAAGCTCTCCCAGCCGGTCTTTGACCGCATCTCATCGAAATCCTTGGAAAACGCCTCGGTGACGTCGTCCAGACCCATGATCAGCTCGGCGATGTTGGCGTTCATCACGTCCGTATGGGCGTGGACATCCTCAAGGGTCGCAGTTTCGATGTCAATCGTGGCATCCTCGCCCGCTGCAATCTTGGCACGCGCGGACTCGATCCGCGACGAGAGCTGTTGGATTTCGGCTTGAGTCTTGGCGACCTGCGCCTGAGAATCCTCAACCATCGCGTCAAAATTGGCCATCAAATACGCCCTTTCCAATCATCATGCTGTCCATATAGGTAATGTTAATGGGGTTTACATCACCCGATCCGGAAATTCAGGGTTAGAGTGGCAAATGCCAACCCACATGAAAAGGGCAGAGTTTAGCGCACCGCATCCGACGGGCGGGTCCGTTCTGTGGGCCCTTGACCGCTGGCAGTACCTAGACGAAAGCCGTCAGGTAGAGCGACAAGGCCGGGATCAGCAGGATCGCGGCGAGGACGAATATCTCGATCAGAAGGAACCACGCCACACCGCCGAATATTGATTCCAATGGTATTCGGTCACCAACGATGGACTTGATTACAAAGACGTTCAGCCCAATGGGCGGCGTGACAAGCCCGATCTCCAACAGCTTGATCACCACCACGCCAAACCAGATCAGCGAAAAGCCAAAGGTTTCGACAATCGGAATGGTCAGCGGCAATGTCAGCAGTATGATCCCGATGGGATCCAGAAACATCCCCAAGAAGATATACATCAGGACGATCAGGCCCATGATCACAAAGACCGACACCCCGGATGTCTCGATCCAGGTGGTGATTTCTCCGGCCAGACCGGTCAGCGCCATGAAGTTCACAAACAGCTTGCCGCCGATTGCGATCACAAACACCATTGAAGACTGATAGACGCTCTCTTTCAGGGCCGCGAAGATCTTCCTAAGGTTCAAACGACCCAGGAGCAGACCCAAGACCAGTGTTGTCGCAGCGCCCATGCCCGCAGCTTCGGTCGGGGTGAAAAGACCGACATAGATGCCGCCGACAACAGCGATGAACAGGACAACAATCGCCCAGCAGTCGCGCAAAGCGCGCATTCGCTCGGCGCGCGAGATCTCTTCTTCCGGGATCGGTGCGTCCTGCGGGCGGCGCGACACCCAAATGTAGATCACCAGGATATAGGCCGCCAGCGACAACAGCCCCGGGATGATCGCGGCAACAAAGAGCTTGGCAATCGATTGCTCGGCAAAGATGCCATAGAGGATGAACAGAACGCTGGGCGGGATGAGCGAGCCCAGCGTGCCCCCAATCGCGACCGATCCTGACGCAAGCGATTTGGAGTACCCGAATTTCAGCATCTCGGGGATCGCGATCCGGCCCATCGCCGCCGCACAGGCCACCGACGACCCGGTGATGGCCGAAAACCCGCCGCAGCCAACGACCGATGCAATGGCAACACCGCCCTTGACGCGGGTCAGCCACAACCGTGCGGCGCGGTAGATATCTGTCGTGAACCCGGCCTCATATGCCAGATGCCCCATGAAAATAAAAAGCGGGATTGTCGACAAGGTATAGGTGGTGATGAACGCGTAAGGGTTATTTGCAAGCAGCGAAAAGGTTGGTTGCCAGGCCCATTGCGGGGCAAACTCCGCCCCCGGACGCCAGGCAAATATGACAAAGATCCCAACCGAAGCCACAGCGCCCAGTGCCGCCGCAATTGGGACGCGCAGCGCCAGAAGAACAAGCGTGGCAATCAGCCCGCAGATGCCAACCGTCAAAGGGTCCATGGGCTCAGATCGCCTGATCTTGATCGGTCTCGCGCAGATCCCGAATGATGTTTGTCACGATACGCAGCAGAAAAACCGCCACGCCAAATGCAAAGACCGCTTTCATCGGCCAGGTCGGCACTTCGAGATGACCATCGTAATAGAGATTCTGTTCGAACTCCGACGGCACCTTCCGCGCGATCACGAACCCCATCGTACCCATGAACGCGGCAAAGATCAGCTGACCGAATATCCGCAGGACACGCTGAACACGCACGGGCAAGCGGTCCGCGATCACGGTCACGACGATGTGGCCGTTGCTGCGTTCGACATAAGACAGCGGCAGGACAATCACGCAGACCATCAACAACCCGATCATCAAGAGATCATCCGGGATCGGCGCGTTAAAAAGACTGCGCCCCAGCACTGACCCGGTCACCAGCGCACCCATGATCAAGAGCGCCAGACAGCCGGTCCAAAGGGCGATGTTTTCAATAATATCAAGGAATCTGAGCAATGTGTGCCAACACTTTCGGTCAAATCAAACCGGCCCGTACCAAATGGGAACGGGCCGGTTTCGGGGTCATAATCAGTTGCTCTTGACGTCCCAGGGATAGCCGTCGGCGTCCCGCGCGGCGGTGTATTTGTCCACCAGCGCCGCAAACGCGTCATAGACACCCCCGGCATCGAGACCCTTTTCGCTGGCCTTCTCCTTCCAGCTAGCCACGTCTTCATTTGCCACCTTGACCAGCGCAGCACGCAGCTCGGCCGTGGGTTCCACGATCTCGATCTTGTGACCATCGATACCGGCCTCAAGCTCGGCCCGTGTCTCGGTTCTGGAGGTATACATCTTTTCCGCCATATAAACGGTAAAGTCGCGGCCCAGCTCGTCCACAAGCGCCTGCTGCTCCGGGGTAAGGCTCATGTAGGTGTTCATGTTCATGCCGATACCAAAGGCCAGCACCTGACCCATATCGAGCGCCGTGATATAGTCCGCGACCTCATAATGCTTATAGGCCTTGGCCACGTAGTAATATGTCGTCGACCCATCGACCGACCCGTTCGAGATCGCTTCATAGACCTTGGGCTGTGACATCGACACGGTTGAGGCACCCTTGGCCTCCAACGCGGGGACAAAGGCACCAGTCGCGCGGATCGTCTTGCCATCCAGATCGGCGGCGGTCGCTACTGGCGTATCCCGCATCAAAAGCTGTGTGGGTCCGGTGGTATAGTTGCCGAAATACTTGATATTGGCCTTCTTCTGCTCGGCCAGTGCGGCCTCGTTCGTGGTCATCAACTCATAGGTGGCCATCATGCCGACCCATTCGTCACCAAACTGGATCGTGTCGACGACCTCGTAGGCCACCAATTGACCCGGCGCATAGACCGGCACGATCGACGCCATATCCGCCACACCGTCCGATAGACCCTGTGCTGCGGTCTTTGCACCCAAAAGCGCACCGCCCCATGTGATGTTCAGGCCAAGCGTACCGCCGCTGCGGTCCCGCATCTCTTGGTCGAGCCATTCCAGAGCCGCCGCACGGGTTCCGCGATTGGGGCCAAACTCGGCAAAGCGCAATTCGCGCATCTGTGCCTCGGCGGGCGCGGGCAGCGCGACGGTGACAAGACCCGCAGCCACAAGCGCGGGCATCAGAAATCCACTGAGCAAACGTTTCATTTAATATCCTCCCTACACCGATCTCGTCGGATCAGTCCGGAGCAATATCGCATAGCGGGGTTGTGCTGTGTCAACATGTAATTTATATTTCATCTAATGAAATTCTTTGACTGGATCGCTCTGTGACCAAGACCACTCAACCACGCGGACAGCAGGGCGCGACCCTGCCCCGTGTCCGGGCCATTTCGCGCGCAGTTGCCATCCTGCGCACGTTTTCCACCAATCAACCATACCTTGCGCTGAACGAGATTGTGCGCGCCACCGGGCTGGATGCGGGTACGACGCGGCGCATCCTGGTGACCCTGCGGGACGAGGGGTTGGTTCATCAAGACCCGTCTTCTGGACGCTATAGCGCGTCAACCGGGTTGCTGGATCTTGCGCGCGCCGTACCCGAATCGCTGACCCTCACCAGCCTGGTCGAAAGGCGCCTGATCCAGCTCGCCGTCGATACGCAAACGACTGTCTATCTGTCCATTCCGCATGGGGACGAGGCGCTTTGTACCGCACGCCATAACGGCGGTCAGGCGATCGAGGTGCGATGGTGGGCGGTGGGCGAAACCCGACCGTTTGACCGGGGCACGGCCCCTCGGGTCCTGCTGGCCTACAAGGATGAGGAAACGCGCGCGCGCCTTCTGGATGAGCTGGAAGAGGGGCGTGGCCTTTTGCGACAGGAGGTCGCGGATATTCGCGCCAATGGCGTGATTGTCAAACATGACGAGATCGCCACGGGCCTCTCAGCAATGGCGGTGCCGCTGTTGGATGATGAGGGGCAGATCCTTGCCGCGATCTCCTCCGGCGGCTTGACGCCGCGATTTGTTGGCGCGGCCCAGGCAGAGCTGTTGGCGGCCTTGCAAACCGCAGCGACCGACATGCAGCGCATGGTTCGTGGTCACGCAAGCTAGTATTTCATTATATGAAATTTTCGTTGTCAGTTGACTTTCTATCAGATCAAGACACACAATTACCTCGTTGGATCCGAAGAGAAGAGGACGTCGGCGCGTGGGATATACAATTGCCGAAAAGATACTGGCGCGTGTGTCAGACCGCGAAACGGTCCATGCCGGGGACGAGGTTCTGGCCAAGCCGGATTTCGTCATCGCCTATGATTTTCCCGGCTATACGGATGTGATTTTCCGCCAGATGGAGGAGGAGTTCGGCATCGACAAAGTGGCCGAGCCGGACCGGTATGCGCTGTTCATCGATCATATGGTGCCCGCCGCCACCACCGCCGAGGAGGAGTTGCACGAGATCACCCGTGCCTGGGGTCGCAAGAACAACGTGCCCGTCTATGAGCGCAAGGGCATCGGTCATCAGGTCGCGGCCGAGCTGGGCTATGCCACGCCGGGCGCCTTCGTGGTGCATTTCGACGGCCATATCTCCCAGCTTGGCACCTTCGGCACACTCGCCGTCGGCGTGCGGCGGCATCTGCTTGAGGCCTTCGTCAAGGAACGCATCAAGTTCAAGGTGCCCGAAACGGTGCGGATCGACATCACGGGCGCATTGCAACCCGGCGTGACGGCGCGCGACCTCTTCCATCACATCGTGCGTGTTCTGGGACCACGGTCCTGTCGCGGTATGGTGATGGAGCTGGGTGGCCTAGGCATCGACGCGATTTCGCTGTCGGGTCGGCAGACGATCACCTCTCTGGCGATGTTCACCGGGGCGATCACGGCCATCATCAACCCCGATGACAAGGCGCTCGCATACATCCGCGAACGGCAACGGCTCGATATCGACCCACTTTTCTCCGACGAGGACGCCGTTTACCACGCGCGCCACTCGATCGACGTCACCGATCTGGAACCCATCGCCGTCATTCCGCCCAGCCCTGCCAATACCCGCGATCTCAGTGAGGTTGCGGGCACCGAGGTGCAGGTGGGCTATCTCGGCTCCTGCGCGTCGGGCCGGGTGGAGGATCTGGCACTGGCCGCCGATGTGCTGGACGGTCACAGGGTGAAAGACGGCTTCCAGCTCAACGTGATCCCCACTTCTAACGAGATCATGAAGGAGGCTGCGGCACAGGGCATCCTGACCCGGCTGATCGCGGCGGGGGCGTTTATCTCGTCCTCCTCTTGCGATTACTGCTTTGGCCGGATGGGCGTGATGCGCGACGGGCAGCGGGCGGTTTCGACCGGCACGCTGAACGTGCGCGGGCGCATGGGGTCGCCCGACAGCGAGATCTATATCGTGAACGCCGCCGCCGTCGCGGCCTCGGCCATCGAAGGGCGCATCGCGGATCCGCGCCCTTATCTGAAAGGGTAACGCGATGGCGCTGGCAAATCTCAAGGGCCGCGTCGCCTGGATGTTCGAGGATGAAGACTTCGACGTTGACCAAATCATCGGCGTCAAAAATATCAAAATCAAGGACCCCGACGCGCTGGCCAAACTTTGCTTGGCCGCCGAAGAACCCGGTTTTGCAGACAAGGTCCGGCCCGGCGATCTGCTGATCGGCAATCACAATTTCGGCTATGGCCATCCGCATTACCCGCCGATGATCGGCATGCGGCAATTGGGCATCGCCGGGGTGATCGCCGAAAGCTTTTCGCCCGGCTATTGGCGGGGCGAGATCGCGATGGGCTTTCCCCAGGTCGCCTGCCCGGGGATTCTGACCGCCGTCAACCGCTGGGACGAGGTGGAGATCGATTGGCACAGCGCCACGCTGCGCAACCTGACCCAAGCGACCGAAATGGATTTCGAGCCGCTGTCGGACGGTGATCGCCTGATGTTGGAGGCGGGCGGTATCGTCGGATATCTGCATGCCCGCGAGGAAGAAGAGGCCAGCCAATGCTAGACCCCGATTTCAAAACGACTTTCGCCGCAAAGGTACGCGCGGGCGAAACCCAGATGTTGCCGGGGTGCTTTGACGCGATGTCCGCGCTCATGGCCGAAAAGGCAGGCGCGCAGGCGGTCTTCACCTCGGGCTTTGCCGTTTCGGCCTCGCATCTCGGGTTCCCGGACGTGGAGCTCTATACCATGACCGAGAACCTCACGGTCGTGCGCAATATCGCCAATGCGGTCACGGTGCCGGTCGTGGCCGATACCGACACCGGTTATGGCAATGCGATCAACGTGATGCGCACCGTGCGGGAATTCGAGCAGGCCGGTGTCTGCGGCATGGTGTTCGAGGATCAGACCGCCCCCAAACGCTGTGCCGCCGCCGCAAATCAGCTGGAGATCATCCCGGCTTATGAGCACGCCGCCAAGATCCGCGCGGCGGTCGAGGCGCGGCGCGATCCCGACACGCTGATCATCGCGCGCACCGACGCCATGACCGAGGACGACAGCATCGAGCGGGCCAGGATGTATGTGGAGGCTGGTGCCGATCTGATCCAGCCGATCAGCCGGACATTCACCGATTTCGCCGGGCTGAAACGGCTGCGCGATGCGGTGGGGGTACCGCTCAGCCTGCAAATCCTCGGTTGGCTCGAAAAGGACCTGACGTCGAAGCAGATCGGCACGGTCGCAGGGCTGGCCTGCTATCCGCTGGTTGGCTTGATGAGCGCTGCGCGCGCCATGCAGGACAATTACGCCCGCCTCATCGCCGATGGCGGTACTCTGGCCCTGCCCCATCCGGTGATGAGTATGGCGGATTTCAAAACCTTCATCGGCTTTGAAGAGATCGAGGATCGGCAGGCGCAATTCCTGCTGATGGACCTCAAGGCGGCAAAAGTGTCGTAAGGAAGGACGAAGAGAATGCCCGAAGATTTCACACGCATCGCCTCGGAACGGCCCCTGCATGAGCTTAGCGCCACGCCCGGTCGGGATCGCGTCTCGGCCCGGCCCAAGGGTGCGCCGACCTTCCAAAGCCCGCCCTTGCAGGCCACACGCCCGCCCCGCTGCCCACCCTTTGTGGAGGTGACGCATCCCGATCAGTTGCTGCCCTATCTCGAACATGTGGCGCAGCGTCCCTATAACCACGGGCTGAACGCCTGCTGGGATCTGCAACCGGGCGAGCGGGTGCTGCTCAGGGTCGATAACTGGCATTCCGATCTGGTCATTCAGGCCTGCCAGAAGATCCTCGAAAAATACGGTGTGATATACGAGATCAAGAAGATCGACCGGGGTCCGGTGCCGCAATGGATCGGCTCGGACGAGGTGGATTACTATCTTTTCCGCACCAAAGAACTGGCCGAATGGATGGATTGGTGGGAAGAGGAGGAGAAAAAGCAGACCTACGACAAGATCCTGATGGGCTATGGCGGCCCGGTCCTTGCTGAACGGTTCATCAAGATCCAGCGCATGCCATTCATCACACCGGAAATCCTCGCCTCGCCCGCGCATGCGATGCCGATTGAGGTACTCAACGCCATCGACCGCTGGACCTGGGACAGGGTGCGCACCTGCAAACGCGCGCGCATCGTTGACCCCGAAGGCACCGATATCGAGTTCACAAATCACGCCGGATACTGGGACAGCAAGCGTGAGTTCTATGACCCCGACCTGACCGCAGCCACCTGGACCACGAACGAACATTTCGGCAAGCAATACCTGCCCGGCCATGTGACGGGCCGCCCGTGGATGTTCCTGCCAGGCAAGGAAGACGGCAACGGTGTGATCGCGGGCACGACCAACCATATCGCGCCCTGCGACTGGACCCAACTGATCGTCGAGAACTCGCAGATCACCCAGATCAATGAGGGGGGCGAATTCGGCGACCGGTTGCGCAGGCTCAAGGCCGAAACCGATCACATCCAGTATCCCGAGTTTCCGGGCAAGGGCCTCCTTTACTGGTGGGAAGCGTCGATTGGCACCAACCCCCATGTGCATCGCCCGCGCAAGGATTTCCCGTCAGGCTTCGTCAATTGCCTTTACGAACGTGTGCGCTCGGGCGTGATCCATATGGGCTTCGGCACGATCATCAGTTCCATGGCCGAACGCCGCGCGGCGCGAGCGGGCCATCTGGTGGGGCACTGGCACCTGCATCTCTACTTCCCCACCTACACGATGGAGCGCGAGGGCGATAACGAAACGCTGATCGAAAACGGACGCCTTGGCGCGCTGGACGATCCTGCGATCCGCAAGCTTTGTGCCAAATACGGCGATGTCGATCTGTGGCTGGACGAATCGTGGAACCCGGCCGTGCCGGGGCTGAACATGGATGGCGACTACTGGGACCATTACGGGCGCGATCCGTTACACTGGGTCAAGACCGAGCTTGAGGTTTGCCGCAACTACCACCCGCTCTTCATGAAGATGACCGGGGCGGATGACAAATACTGCCACGGACCGGGTGCCGATTGGTGGAAGGGCGGCTGCTGCAATCACAGTGGGGTCACGGCACCCGAACTGCCGGGCAATTGCTGCGGCTAAGCTGGTACAAATCCCGATGTGACACGGCCCCGCTCCGCAATGGGGCGGATCCGATCTGCGGATAACAACAGGGAAAAGCCCACCTCTATTTCTCGCGGGCGAGTTCAGCCTCAACCGTTTCGGGTGGGTTTTCCTCGACGATGGGAGGGCCGATCGGCTCCTCCGTTGGAGGTATCACCTCTGCCGCGTCGACGACCTCGACCTCGGCCTCGGGGACATCCTCTTCGGCCGACTTGTCTTCCAGGCTGCCCACGATCAGCGGCAGCATCTGAACACCGGTGGCGCTTGACACCTCGGCGGCGGACGGGGCGCGCCAGCTCAGCGTATCAAAGCTCTGACAATTCTTGCAGATCGGGGTCCAGTCGGCATGGGCATGCTGGCAATTGTCGCAGACCCATTGTGGCCCGCGCGGTGCATTCAGCGCACGTGCCAGCCAGCCTTTGACAACCGCGTCCGGCGCCCCTTCACCCCGTTCAATCGCAGCCATAATCGTCAGCGCACGCGCATCGCCCTGGCTGTCGACCAGATCGCCCAGCGCGCGGCGCGCCTCGGGGAAATCCTCTGCCGCGAGGTTGAGTTCGGCCAGAACCAGGCGGGTTTCGGGATGATCCGGTTTGATCCGGGTCAGCACACCGAACCGCTTGATCCGCTCCTTCGGGGTCTCATTCGGTGCGATCTCGGCAAAGGCCGCAGCCAGTTCGGGGTGCGGTTGTACCTCCCAGGCCTTCTTCAATACGCGGATGGCGTATTTCGGTTTGCCCTTTTCGATATAGGAGCGCGCGGCCATGATCGCCGCCGGGATCAGATCCGGCGACATGCGGTTCGCCTCGATCGCGGCCTCACGCGCGTCGATGGAGTTCTCGTCGTTCAGGATCTCTTTGGCTTCGGACAGTGCCAGAACGGCGTCGCGACGGCGATGCACATCGCGCGGCAGGTTGCCGTTCTTCAGCTTGGCGCTCAGCGTCTTGCGCGCGCCGGACCAATCCTGCGCCTGCGCTTGCAGCGTCAACAGAACGTCCTGCGTTTCCTCGTGCTTGGGTTTGAGCTGAAATGCCTTTTCGGCCAACTTGCGCGCCGTATCGGTGTCGCCATCGGCCAGCCGCTGTTTCATGATCCCACGCACGCCGACGAATTTGGTCGTCTCGCTGGCGATCAGTTTCTTATATGTATCCTCGGCCTTTTTGCGATCCCCCGACAGTTCCGCCGCCTGTGCGGTCAGCAGGTTGGTCAGTTCGGGCTTTTGCAGATACTTCTCCGCCTTGGCGGCCTTGGCCATCGCCAGCCGCCCTTCGCCCGAGGCCAGCGCCATCATCCCTTCGGACAGGGCCTGGAACCCCTTGCGTTCGCGGTTACGGTCGAAATAGCGCGATATCGCCGTCTCATCCCCATTCAGGAACCGCCAGACCGCCACAAGGAACGACACCAGTTTCAAAAGGACCCAGACCGCGAAAACCAGAACCGCGGCGGCGATCACAGATTGCAGCGGACCCAACGTGTATTCGGTGCCAGCAACAGTCAGTTGCACGCCGCCTTCGGATTCCAGCAGGTATTCGGCGCCGAGCGTGAGCGCGCCCACGACCACCACAAACAAAAGGATCTTGATAAGAGACCAGAGCATCAGAGGTGATCCTTTCAGTTGCCCGCCAGAGAGGTTGCGAGATCATCCGCCGCGGCCAGAGCCGCAAGCCGGGCCGAGGCCCTGTCGGTCCATTCCGCCAGTGATGCCTGAGCGACCTCCGGCAGCGCGGCCAGTTCGGAAAGCGTCTGATCCAGATCGCCCTCTGTCAGGGCCGCTTCCGCCCGCGAGAGGATCGCATCGGGATCGTCGCCGTCGCGCGGCGCCACGGACCGGGCGCCCAACTGACGTTGCAGGAACCCGGTGACGCCGCCACTGGCGCTGTCGGCCTCGCGCGCCGTGGCGAGTGCGGTGCGGGCCAGCGAGGGGAAATCCGCCCGGAGCGCCGACAGGGCGTCGACGCCATCCGAGGATGACGCCAGCGCATCGGGCACCGAGACGCCCAGCGTTTGCAGTTCGGTGACTTCAGTCGCAAATCCGTCGCCGTTGTCCAGGGCGGCAAAAAGGCGCGTGACCGCTGCCTGAGCCCGAGCGATACGCGCGCTTTCGTCGGCATCGGCTTCCATCCGGGCGGCTTCGGCGATCATCTCTTCAACCTCGGCACGTTGCTGGGCCATGGCATCCTGCACAGCCGCCAGTTCGCGCTCATATGCGGCAATCGCCTCGTCGGAAACGGCGGCCTCCAGCGGGGCCTGGGCGATCTCTGTCAGGCGTGCCTCCAGCGCATCCAGACGGCCGGACAGGGCCGATTGTGCGGCGTCCAACGCCTGAGACTGGGCCGAAAGCCCATCCTGAACCTGTGCCTCGATCCCAGAAAGGTCCGGAGCAGGAACCGCAGGAGGGTTGGCCACTTCGGCCTCCAGCGCTGCAATCTGGTCACGCAGCGTCGCGATCTGTTGTGCTGTTTCATCCTGCTGCGCCGATCGTTGCAGCGTTTCGGGCAAGTAGGGCGCCAGCACATCGCTCGATCCGGCTGCAAATCCCAAGAGCCCGGCCAGAAGCCCGCCGATAAGTGCGGGAAAGAAACCGGCGCGTTTCTCGACGATCTTTTCGACGACGCGCTCCCGCTCGGGTGCCGATTCGGATTGGGTGTCCGCAGACGCCTCGTCCGACCGCGCCGCTTCGGTCTCGGTCTCGGTCTCGGTCTCGGTCTCGGTCTCGGTCTCGGTCTCGGAGGGTTTCTCTGGATCGCCGCCGGTCAAGCTCTCATCCTGCGACGCCCCAGCGTCGGCGTCTGGACCTTTGGCCCGCTTCGCGGCAGTGGTGTCGCCAGTTTCAGGGACGGGCTCCGGCTGCACGACCTCGGCATCGCTGGAGAGATCGGCCACGTCTTTGGCAAAGGATGCCGCCTTTGCCGTGCTGTTGTTCGACGGCCCCGTCTGATCCTCACCGGATACGCCTCTGTCGAGCGTCGGCGAAACAGTGTCTTCCGAACGGTCCTCTGGCTTGTTCCGGCTCTCTTTTGCCGCATCGTCAGATTTTGTTTTCTTCGCGGCCACGTCACAGAACCCCTTATTGATTCCTTTTCCACCCGGATGGGGCGCATCGCATGAGTTTAGTGCGCGCGCCTTAGGCTCTCAACCCGACAGAGCGGATTGCATCAGTTTTTCCACCAGCGCGCCCATCGACCGGGCATCGGGAGATGCGGCGATGTGGATCGTGCAGCCGGGCCTGTCGCCGAAAGCGCCCGCCACAGCAGGGCTGAGCGCTGCCAAAACCAGCGGTCGATCCGTCGCATCGGCCAGTAAACAAGCGGTTCTGGGTGAAAAGACAGGTGCAATCTTCGGACCTGGGTTATCTAGAAATCTCAAAGCCTCGGACGACAATGGCAATGCGATCTGATCATAGATCACATGCTCCCGGGTGGGCAGATCGCAGGCAGTCAGCCGCTGCGCGATATCGCCGCGCGCATGCCGTCCCCGCAAATGCACAAGCGGCCCGTCCGGTCTTTCGCGGATCAATCCGACGACCAGGGCATCGGCATCCGGGCCGATCTGATGCGCAATCCATCCCGCCTGGCGGGCCGCGCTCGCGGTTGCGCCGCCAACGCAATAGGCGGGCAAATCGCGCCCGATAAAAACGTGTTCCGCCGCCCGCACCGCATTGGCCGAAGTGAAGATCAGGCCCCGCGCCGTGCCCGTCTCGACCGGGTCGGTCCGGGGCACAATCCGGATCAACGGGGATATGCAGACAGCGGACTGAGCCACCAGCGCCGGATCCAGCTGGCCGAGAAAGCGGCGCGCGGCATCTTCGGGCCGGGTCAGCAAGAGCGTGGGTCGGGTCAGGGTCATCCGGTCCGCCGGGATTGTTTGCAGGGATATCAGGTGGTACCTGCGGAGCGTTCATCATGCAACGGCGGCACAATTGGCAAAAGACGTGATCATCCTTGGTCTGGAGAGCAGCTGTGACGACACAGCAGCGGCGGTTGTCCGGCTGAGAAACGACCAGCGCGGAGAGATCCTGTCCTCGGTGGTTGCGGGTCAGTCCGACCTACATGCGGATTTCGGCGGTGTGGTGCCGGAAATCGCTGCGCGCGCACACACAGAAAAGCTCGATGGCTGCGTCGATGCGGCTCTCACGCAGGCCAAGCTGTCCCTGTCGGATCTGGACGCGATTGCAGTGACTGCGGGCCCCGGCCTGATCGGCGGCGTGTTGTCGGGTGTTATGTGTGCAAAGGGGCTGAGCGCGGCAACCGGCCTGCCCCTGATCGGAGTGAACCATCTCGCCGGGCATGCGCTGACCGCACGTCTGACCGATGGGCTGGACTATCCCTATCTGACGCTCTTGGTCTCGGGCGGGCACTGTCAGTTCCTGATCGTCCGCTCCGCCTCCGCGTTCGTGCGCCTGGGCGGTACGATTGACGACGCGCCAGGCGAAGCCTTTGACAAGACCGCGCGCCTTTTGGGTTTGCCGCAACCCGGCGGCCCCTCGGTCGAGCGGGAGGCGCAATCCGGCGATCCCGCGCGGTTCGCCCTGCCTCGCCCTCTGCTGGACCGGGACGATTGCAACATGTCTTTTTCCGGCCTCAAGACCGCTGTGTTGCGGGCGCGTGACGGGCTTGTCGCGCAAAAACAGGGCCTAACACGGCAAGATCGGGCCGATCTCTGCGCCGGGTTTCAGGCTGCGGTCAGCGACGTCTTGGGCGCCAAGGCGCGCATTGCGTTGGCCCGCTACCTGTCCGAAGCCCCTGCCGCGCCCAGCTTCGCCGTCGCAGGAGGTGTTGCGGCAAATCAGACCATTCGTGCTGCATTAGAGACGGTTTCCTCCGATCTGGGCGTTCGTTTTGCAGCGCCACCCCTGCAACTGTGCACCGACAACGCGGCGATGATCGCCTATGCGGGCGGGCTGCGGTTTCTGACCGGTGACCGCGATGACCTGACCCTGTCTGCGCGCCCACGCTGGCCGTTGGATCAAAGCCAGCCTGCCCTTTTGGGATCAGGCCGCAAAGGGGCAAAGGCATGAGCGTATCGGTGATCGGATCCGGCGCCTTTGGCACGGCTCTGGCCATTTCCTTGGCCGGAAGCGGGCCCGTAACCCTCTGGTCGCGATCCTCCGACCAGGTCCAGACGATGCGCACCATGCGCGAAAACGCTCAGCGCCTGCCCGGTATCGCGCTGCCCCCTGAATTAACAGTCACGGGCGACATACGGCAGGCCGCCCGAGCCGAGACATTGCTGTTGGCTGTGCCAATGCAGCAGTTGCGAGCGGTGTTGCAGCTCCATGCGCACGTGTTGTCGGGCAAAGCGCTGGTTGCGTGTTGCAAGGGGGTCGAACTGGGCTCCCACCTCGGGCCCATCCGCATCATCGGAGCCGAGGTGGACCAGGCCCATGCGGCCCTGCTGACCGGGCCCAGTTTTGCCCGCGATATTGCCCAGGGTTTGCCCACGGCGCTGACGCTTGCCTGCGCGGACGCGGATCGCGGCAAGACCTTGCAACAGGCTCTGACCACGCAGAACCTGCGCCTTTACACAACATCGGATACGATCGGGGCCGAGCTGGGCGGGGCGCTGAAAAACGTAATTGCGATTGCCTGTGGCGCGGTGATGGGCGCCGGTTTGGGGGAAAGCGCACGCGCGGCTTTGATGACCCGGGGATTTGCCGAAATGGTGCGCCTTGCGGTCACCCAGGGGGCGGATGCGCGCACGCTGTCGGGCCTGTCGGGCTTTGGCGATCTGGCGCTGACCTGCACCTCGGCACAGTCCCGGAACTATCAGATGGGTTTCGCACTTGGCGACGGTACCTCGGCCCAACCCAATGCCACTGTCGAAGGGGTGGCAACCGCGCGTTCCGTGGCAGAGCTGGGTCGCGAACAGGGGCTGGACCTGCCGATCACGGAAACGGTTGCCGCACTGGTGACCGGCACGATAAACGTGCAGTCAGCGATTGCGGGGCTGATGACCCGCCCTTTGAGAGAGGAATAGCGCATGCGGTTTGCCCTGATGTGCAAAGACAAGCCCGACCACCTCGATGTCCGCAAGGCCAACCGCGAGGCACATCTGGCCTATATCCGGAGAACCGGTGTGGTGGAGATGGCAGGCCCACTGTTGGACGCGGGCGGAGCCATGGTCGGATCGCTGATCGTGCTTGACTGTGACGACCTGACCGCAGCCCAAGCCTGGGCCGATGCGGATCCCTATGCCAAGGCGGGTCTTTTCGATGTCGTCACCCTGTCGGCGTGGAACAAGGTCATCGGGTAGCACGAACGGCAAACACAAGGACCCGACGTCGTGAAAGTTCTCTTTGTTCACCAGAACATGCCAGGCCAATATCGGGAATTCGCCGAATGGCTGGGTACTACGGGCCAGCATGAGATTGTCTTTTTGACCCAACGCGACCCGGCGCCCAAGCTGACGGGTGTCAGAACCGTCCACTACGCGCCCCACCGCACACCAGCCAAGAATGCCTACGGCTTGTCGAAAATCTGGGAAGGGGCAACAGGCGCCGGTTATGGTGCCGCGCTGGCGGCGCAAAAGCTGGAAAAGGAAGACGGGTTCCGCCCCGATATCGTCATAGGGCACACCGGCTGGGGAGAGCTTTTGTTCTTCAAACAGGTGTGGGCCGATGTGCCTGTGCTTGGTCTGTTTGAGTACTTTTACCGACCGACCGGCGGACCTGTGGGGTTTGACCCCGAGGAGCCTGCAAGCCCACAGTCGCCGTTTCTTTTGCATGCCCGCAATAGCGTGCCGTTCACAAATCTGCATTCCGTTGATCGCGGGATTGTACCAACCTATTGGCAGCGCGACCGATTTCCCGAGACATTTGCCCAGATTTTACACGTGCTGCATGATGGTATCCGCACCGACCGGCTGTTGCCCAACCCGAATGTCCGCGTCCGGCTGACTCGACTGGAACGGGATCTGACCCGCGACGATGAGATCGTGACCTATGTCGCGCGCAACATGGAACGCACCCGCGGGGTCCACCAGTTCATGCGGGCATTGCCCAAGATTCAGGCGGCACGCCCGAACGCGCGGGTTATCGCAATTGGCGGCAACGAGACATCCTACGGTGCGCCAAGCAAACATCCGCGCGGTGTACGCGGCGAAATGGAAGCCGAGGTGGGCCACCTGATCGACTGGGACCGGGTGCATTTTCTGGGGCGGGTGCCCTACCCGGAGTTTTGCCGCATCCTTCAGCTCAGCCGTTGCCATATCTATCTGACAATGCCCTTCGTGCTCAGTTGGTCCTTGCTCGAGGCGATGTCGATGCAGGCCACGATCGTTGCGTCGGACGTGGCCCCCGTGCGTGAGGCCGTGACCCACGGGGAAACCGGGCTGCTGGTCGATTTCTTTGATCCCTCCGCCCTGGCACGACAGGTCTGCGACGTACTTGAGGCACCGCATGCATTCGCCCATCTCGGACCCGCAGCGCGACAGCACGTAGTGGAGAAATATGACTTCCTGACCCGATCCCTGCCGGGGCTGGTGGATCACATCAATGCACTTGTGCCATCGGATAAAGCGATCCGGATCTAGACCCGGATCAATTGTTTGACACTGCGCTGACCACTCCGAAGGCAGAGCCGACAAGGCCCAGAATCGTCCGCGCATTGGTGATCGGGCTTTCAGTGGCCAGCACAAGATCGCCGGGCCTGATCTGGAATTTCCGGGCCGAGAACAGGCCGTCACTATTGGTCAGGTCAACCGTGAACACAACGCGCTGCATGCGTGGACCGCGCTGGCCCGGGAGCACCGCCGAGGCGGGATATTCGCGCAGGATCAAGATGCCCTGCGGATCGCCACGACCATCGTTGATCCCCCCTGTGATCGAAAGCGCATCCATCGCCGAGATGGTATCCTTGGTAAAGGGATGCAGCGCCTCGGTTCCGGTGGCTCCGATCGACAGGAAATAGCGGCGATCTTCCTCAACAATCACCTTGTCGCCGCCAACCAGGCGGGAGTCGAGCCCAGGATTTGCGAACAGCCGATCAATCGAGGTGCCAAACATCTGTCCGCTCCGCACCAGGCGGATCTGCGGGTTGGCGAGCTGCTGACTTACGCCGCCCCCTGCCGCGATCAGACCAAGGACGGTAAAGTTGCGATCCGGCATTGGATAGCTGCCTGGAGTATTGACCCCGCCGACCAGATCAACCGAGTTTGACCGGCCAGCCGCCACACTGAGCTGAACCTGGGCCGACGGCACAATCGCCTCAAGTTCGGATTGGATCTGGGCGCGCGCATTGTCGGATGTACGCCCCGATACCACGACCTTGCCGACATACGGCACAAAGATCGACCCAGACGAAGAAACCCGGATCTCCGACATATCCACCGAGCGTTGTTCGAGCGACGTCAGGAGGGAGTTTTCGCCGCTATCCCAGATGCGCAGGCTGAGCATGTCGCCCGGGCGGATCAACTTGCTGCTTGCGCCCTGGCTGTATTGCATCCAGCTCAGTTCCTGCTCCCCAACCACGGGCCAGTCCGACAGGCTGGGCAAAAACGCGCGTGTCACCGGATAGACCGCGAAATCGGCGTCCGCGTCGTCAGCTTCCCTCAGGATCTCATTGTCGACTGCGGCACCGCGAGGAAGGTTGTTGCACGCGACCAATCCAAGAAAGGCACATGTCAAGCCAACTGCCCGAAGGAATACAATCATTTATGCGAGGCCTTATAAACTCTAGTATGACGGTCGTGCGATCGCGCCCAAACCGTTGCAATTTCTTGGCCGTAAGATACTGCATGGTCCCATGCCGTCAACGCCAACTATTCCCACTGATCAATTTCCGGCCACCTTGGTCATGGGGGGGTCCGGGCGTCTGGCCCGAATGCTCCGCGGGTTTTGGAAAGATCGGCCTGTTTCATGGCTGTCCCGCGCGGGAGGGGCCGGTCTGATCGCAAACGATCCGCTGAACGATCCGCGCGGGCTCAGCCGGGCTGCGATGGGTCAGGGCGCGGTGCTGTGTCTGGCCGGTATTGTATCGAACACGGCGGATCTGTCCGCAAACACCGATCTGGCGCTAGCCGGGATCCGCGCGGCAGCCGAGGCGGGCGGAATACCGGTATTGCTGAGCTCGAGTGCCGCGGTCTATGGACGCGGGGACCGCAGCTGGACCGAGCAGGACATCACCCGGCCCGAGAGCAGGTATGGCCAGGCAAAGCTGAGGATGGAGGATCACGCCCTGGCGTTGGGCGAAAAACTGTCGGTCCCGGTCTGCAACCTCAGGATCGGTAATGTCGCAGGCGCGGATACATTTCTGGCCGGTTGGCGCCAGCCGTTCGGCCTGCATCAATTTGCGGACGGCACGACCCTGCGGCGCAGCTATATCGGGCCGCGGGCTCTGTCCGACGCGCTCGCTGATTTGCTGGCCCGTGGGCGCCAGTTGCCCAATCGCCTGAACCTTGCCCTACCCGGCGCCGTTGATGTGGGTGAGCTGATGACATGCGCTGATCTGGCCTGGACACCTGTTGTTGCCCCACACACCGCCATCCCCAAGGTTGAGATGGATGTGGCGCTGCTGAACCGATTTCACAGCTTTGCGCCCGGGGCCGGCGAGCCCAGCGCGATCATCGGAGACTGGCGTCGCTGGAAAGAGACAGGAGAGACCCCATGACCCCGCTGAAACGCACAATGGATATCGTGTTTTCGATCCTGCTGATGGTGATCCTCTTCCCGGTGTTTGCGGGTCTCCTCATCTGGCTGTTGCGCACGCAGGGCAGGCCGCTGTTTTATGCCGCTGAACGGATGAAGTCACCGACGGAAGGGTTTCGTCTTTGGAAATTCCGCACAATGACAGTGGCCGATGCCGATAGCGGTGTATCGGGCGGAGACAAGATATCGCGGATCACACCTGTCGGGGCGCGGCTGCGGGCCAAACGGTTGGATGAAATCCCGCAGCTTTGGAACATCCTCAAGGGGGATATCAGCTTTGTCGGCCCGCGCCCGCCTTTGCGCAGCTATGTGACCCGGTTCCCAAAGACCTATGACGCGGTTCTCAAGAGCAAACCGGGCGTGACCGGATTGGCAACGCTGACGTTTCACCGGCACGAGACCGAGCTTTTGTCCAGATCCGCCACTCCGGCCGAGACCGATGAGATCTATTGCCGTGTCTGTATCCCGAAAAAGGCCAAGCTCGACTTGATTTATCAGAAGAATCAGTCGATCTGCTACGATTTCCTGCTGGTGTTTCAAACCATCGGAGAGTTGTTTTCCCGCACGCCACGCTCTAAAGGCGCACAAAAAAAGGGCTAGAAGAGCAAGAAATGGCCGAAAATGGACCGATTCCGTACCAATCTCTTTCCTCACCGTGCATTTTTTGTCATGAACGGTCGGGTAATTTAAGCTCACGTAGTTGCGTGAGTGAATCTAAGTCATTTTAACAGGCCGGACATATCCACAGTCAATTGTTGGTGGTTTTGGTTGCGTGGTACAGGCGTTCGGTATGGTAGGTTTCGGGGGATTATTGCCGGATGTTGGCATTGATTAAGCAGCTGACTCGCCGTCAGAAAAGTATGATCGTTTTATCAATCGATCTGCTCTTGCTCTGCATCGCAGCAGTCATCGCCTTCGGTATGGAAAGCCTTCCGGGCGGAAGCCTTTCTGCCTTTGCCAACTATATTCCAGTTTTGCCCTATATCCTTTTCGGGGCCACCCTTCTGTCTGTTTGGATGGGCCTCTCGTCAACCCAGCTGGTGATGTACGACAGCCGGTCAATCGGTTTGACCGCAATTTATGCGATCAGCCTCGGCGCATTGTCCGCCACTGTTTCCACGATCGTAGGGCTAGACCTGAACATGAATGTTCACGCCGTCTTTGGACTGGTTTACTTCCTATTGATCGCCGTCAGCCGCGCCATATTACTGCAAGTCGTTCAGGCGCTTTACCGGCGCGGGGAACAGCGCTGCCGTGTTCTGATCTACGGGGCGGGCACGACCGGCGTTCAACTGGTTTCTGCCTTTCAATCCAACCGCGAGATCGAGGCCGTGGCCTTTGTCGACGACAACGCCGCTTTGCGTGGCCTGACGGTCGCGGGCCTCCAAGTGTATTCGCCGATGAAGATTGGCGAAATCGTAAAGGCTCGGAAAATTGACCGGGTCCTGCTGGCCATGCCGTCGCAAAGCCAACCGAAACAGGCGCAGATCGCACGTCGCCTGCAAAAGATGGGTCTGGACGTGCAGGCGCTGCCCTCATTTGCTCAGCTGATCGGCCAAGAAGAGTTGGTGGACAAGCTGACCCCCGTACCTCCGCAAGCCTTTCTGGGGCGCGAAACGCGGGACATGAACTTGGGCGCGGCCAGCGAGAAATACAAAGATCGCTCGGTTCTGGTCTCTGGCGGGGGCGGTTCAATCGGGTCTGAACTATGCCGTCAGATCCTGACTTGTCGGCCCTCGCGCCTCGTTCTGTTCGAGTTGAGTGAACTTGCGCTTTACAACATCCTGATGGAGTTGCAGCAGCCCTGCGACGAAAACGGCATCGAGCTGGTGGCGATCCTTGGTTCCGTTACGGATGCACGTCAGGTCCGCAAGGTACTGGAGGAAAACCAGGTTCAGGTCGTCCTTCATGCGGCGGCCTACAAGCATGTTCCGCTGGTTGAATGCAATCCGCTGACCGGTCTGGCCAACAACGTGTTCGGAACCCAGACCCTGGCGCGTGAATCGGCGCAATTCGGTGTCGAACGGTTTATCCTTATTTCTTCGGACAAGGCCGTGCGCCCAACCAATGTGATGGGCGCGACCAAGCGGCTGGCCGAGCTGCTGGTGCAGGATCTGGGCACACGTAACCCAGATACAGTATTTACCATGGTGCGGTTCGGTAATGTACTTGGCTCCAGCGGTTCTGTTGTGCCGCTGTTTCAGGACCAGGTGCGCCGCGGCGGGCCCGTGACGGTGACCGATCCGCGGGTTGTGCGGTACTTCATGACCCTTCACGAAGCTGTGCAACTGGTGTTGACCGCCGGCGCGGAGGCGCATGGAAACGAAGTGTTCGTCCTGGACATGGGCAAGCCCGTTCCAATTCAGCAATTGGCCCGCCAAGTGATCGAAAGTGCGGGCTATTCCGTACGAGACGACCTGAACCCGGACGGTGATATCGAGATCAAGATGGTCGGCCTCCGCCCTGGCGAGAAGCTGAGTGAAGAGCTGTCACTGAGCGGAGACCTGTTGCCAACGCGTCATCAAAAAATATTCTTTACCGATGAAAACAAGTTGTCCGAGATTGAGGTCGCTTCGATCATGCGCGGCCTGAAACAGGCTCTGGCCAATAACGACGAACAAGCCGCATTGGCCGTTGTTGCACGTTGGGTCGAGGACTATCATCCAGACGCCAGCGCAGTTAGAATTTCATGAGTGCAACGATCTGCGGTGTCGCTTCAGTACAGCGCATTCCGGCAATTCTGCGTCACGCGATAGCCTCGATTGCTACGGCGCGCCTGACATGATCTAAATGACCTAACGAATTTGGCAGGCAGGCGCGAAAAGCTGTGACGCATCCCACGATATTGAAGCGGAGATCGCGCGGATCTTGGCAAGCTATGGTCTTGTCGGTCGCCTGCGCGCTTGGTGCAGGTACGGCTGCCGCACAACAATCGCCAAATGCCCCGGCAGAGTTGCGGCCAACAGTGAACCTCTATGGGTTGCCGGGTTTGATTGACATGCCCACGGCCGAAGCCCAGCCAGATGGCGAACTTAACGCGACGGTCTCAACCTTTGGCGGGATTTTCCGGAACACGCTGGCCTTCCAGCTTACCCCTCGGATATCCGGCGCATTCCGTTATTCCGCGTTCCGCGACTGGAACTCGGACGGCTTTGAAACCTATTACGACCGAAGCTTCGACCTCAGATACCAGCTATTTTTTGAAGGCCGATATCGACCTGCGGTGGCCATCGGACTTCAGGATTTTGCAGGCACTGGCATCCTGGCAGGAGAGTACATTGTTGCAACCAAGACGGTGAGACCGGGGCTGACCGTTACCGGGGGCCTGGGGTGGGGCCGGCTAGGCAGCTACAACTCGATCGGATCACTCTTTGGGTCCAATAGACCGACGTTCGACGCGAGCTCAACTGGCGGACAGTTCTCCTTTGATCAGTGGTTCCGCGGACCCGCTGCGCCATTTGGCGGGATAGAATGGAGACCGTCGAACCGGCTGGGGTTCAAGATCGAGTACTCGTCGGACGCATATACCCAAGAAGCCGTCAACAGATCGGTCATTGACCGGGCATCTCCATGGAGCTTCGGCGTCGAGTATCAGTGGAACGACACCACCCGTTTGGGCGCATATTCTGTCTATGGCGACTCTATCGGCTTTTTGGCGAGCTTTGCTTTGAACCCGGCACGGGCGCAGAATGCCTTGCGTCTGCCCGCCCCGGGACCGCTATCCATCCGACCCAGCCGAGAAACGTCGCCAGAGCTCTGGACAACCGCATGGGCGGATTCAGAGACCCTTCAAGAAGACTACGCCCAGCGTTTGACCGGCCTTCTGAATGCTGAGGGCCAAACCCTTCTGGCACTGCGCGTCACCGCGTTCGACGTAGAGCTGCGGGTCGAGAACACACGCTATGGCAGCGCCGCTGCAGCAATCGGACGGATTTCGCGGATACTCGCGGCTGTGATGCCACAGACGGTCGAGACGTTCCGGATCGTGTTTGTGGAGCAGGGATTGCCTGTCTCAACGGTTGTACTGCGCCGTTCGGATCTGGAAGCGCTGGAGGTCAGGCCGGATGCCGCCGAGGTGCTGCAACCGCTGGTTGGCGTGACGGCGGCGTCTTCCGCTGATGCGCCTCCGGCCGTGCGCGGTGTCTATCCCCGGTTTCAATGGGGCCTGTCGCCCTATTTCCGCCAGTCGTTCTTTGATCCCGCCAATCCATTTCTGTTTGAAGTTGGTGTCAGAGCGCGGGCCTCTTATGAGTTCTCTCCGGGCTTCAGCCTGTCCGGGTCTGTCGCGCAGGAGATCTACAGTCAGCTGGACGACGCCCGAGTGTCAGGGTCAAATCTACCCCCTGTTCGCACACAGGGTCCGCTTTTCGAACAAGGCAGCGATCCGGTGCTCGAAAACCTGACCCTGTCCTATGTGCGCAGTTTCGGGAACGATTTCTACGGCCGTGCGACCGCGGGCTATCTTGAACGGATGTTCGGCGGCGTGTCGGCCGAAGTGCTGTGGAAGCCGGTTTCGAGTTCTCTCGGCCTGGGGGTCGAGGTCAACTATGCCCGGCAACGTGACTTTGATTCGGTCTTTGGGTTTCAGTCCTATGACGTGATCACCGGGCACGCTTCTGCCTATTACGACTGGGGCAACGGCTTTCATACCCAATTGGATGTCGGACGATACCTGGCAGGCGATATCGGCGCGACACTGACGGTCGACCGGGAATTCGCGAATGGCTGGCGCATTGGCGCGTTTGCCACAGTCACCGATGTGTCCAGTGCCGATTTCGGCGAAGGCTCTTTCGACAAGGGGATCCGCCTCACCATCCCGCTGAACTGGGCTGGTGGCCAACCGACCAGATCCACCGCAGGCACTGTAATCCGTCCCGTTCAGCGGGATGGGGGCGCGCGGCTGGATGTGCCGGGGCGGCTTTATGACCGGGTCAGATCCGGCCATTCCAAGCGAATCAACGATGGATGGGCCCGGATATGGCGTTGATTCGATCAGCAATTTCGATGGTCCTGGCCGCAGGCGTGCTATCGGCCTGCGGAACCTTGGGAGCGGACGATCCGTTACGACTGGCAGGGAGCGCGATCGGAGCTGCCATTTCGCGCAGCGAACCGTCACAGCTTACCGCGACACGGGCAGGGCTTCTGGAAAGCGGTTTTGACGAGCCGCTCCTGGTCGCGTCGATTCGTAAGCCGGTCGAGATTAAAGCCGGGCTGTTGCGTGTCGCCCAACCGCAGGGGATCAGCTTCTGGAGCGGCGCAGACGGCAGCACTGTCAAGACAGATCAGGGTGTCCTGGCAGGAACGGTCAGCGTCAACTATGATCTTTATTCGGCTCAAACCACTGGAACACTGGCCGCGTTGCAGGGGGACCGTTCGACGCCTTACCCACGCGTCTATCGTCATCTGAACGCACTTAATCAGCTCGATCTGACGCGATTCTTTTGCCAGATGTCCGATCCCGTGCCAGAAACCATCGTCGTCTTCGACCGTCAGCATCAGACGCTGCGATTCACCGAATCCTGTATCACCGAACGTCCCGGACCCACAGGTGTCGCCACGGAAATCGAAAACACTTACTGGAAAGACCCAAATCGGTTGTTTCTCTGGCGGTCAGACCAGTGGATGGGTGAAAAATCAGGCTATATCTTGCTGGAACGTGTGTTTGAATAGCTATGCTTGGCAAAAACTTACACATTGGGATAGTATGCATTGTGGCGGCTTGTGGACCGTGCTATCGGGAACGCAGGTTTCGTCGCCATTTCTTGGAGTGAATTATCATGGCTATCAAAAAGATACTTGCAGCAGCCGCCTTGGTTGCACTGGCCGCACCCGCGTTTGCGCAGGTCCGTGCCGTTTCCGAAGATGAATGCAACCGCGTGGGTGGAACGATCGAGGAAGACCGTGGCGTCTGCCTTCTGACCCCCGAACAGGCAGCAAACCTCAGCACGTCAGCGCCGACCCAAACAGCAAATCTCGGTGACGGGCTCGACCCCACCGTCGGAATTGGTCTTGCAGTTCTGGTCATTGCCGTAGCATCCGGTGGCTCGTCCTCGAGCACAACAACGACAGCTCCGTCCTCGAACTGAGTACTGCCGTCTAAGAAAACGAAAGGGCAGGCCTAAGGGCCTGCCTTTTGCGTTTATGTTGCGAAACTGGCGGCCAAAGTCGATAGTGCTGAACGGCTTGGCTGTCTGTTCATTTGACCATATTGGTATCCATGACACCCACACCCCCTGAACCCAGAGGGGCAGGCACCGCCAAGGATCGGGCGACATTCGGCCCTACGCCCGCGACTGGGCCCAAACCTTGGGCTTCGCGGTAGATTTCTTGCACAGCCCTAACGCATCCGACCGGAAAATGCTGTAACCTGCTGAGTACCGCGTTGCGTCTTTCGCTGCACAGACCAAGGGCACTGATATGGCATACTGGCTTTTTAAATCCGAACCCTCGACCTGGAGCTGGGATCAGCAAGTCGCAAAGGGCGCCGAGGGCGAGGAGTGGGACGGCGTGCGCAATTACCAGGCCAGGAACTTCATGCGCGAGATGGAGATCGGCGATCGCGGGTTTTTCTACCATTCGCAGACCGAAAAGGCGGTTGTCGGGATCGTCGAGGTGTGTGCGACAGCCCACCCCGACAGCACCACCGAGGATGCGCGCTGGGAATGCGTCGACATCAAAGCGGTCAAACCTGTTAAGACACCCGTTACACTTGACGTGATCAAAGCCGATCCACGCCTGAGCGAGATGGTGCTGGTGCGCAACTCTCGCCTGTCAGTTCAGCCCGTTACGCCCGAGGAATGGGCGATTGTGTGTGAACTGGCGGGCATTACAGACTAGCGGCACGCCAATCCCTCCTTCATGCTGCCTGCACAAAAGGGAGGGAAAGATGGAAATCCTTAATGTCTTTGTTGCTGGGGTTGCGTCCTTCATGTTTGGCGCGATCTGGTATTCGGTTCTGGCCAAACCATGGGTGGCGGTTTCGGGTGTTGCAGTCGACCCAGACACGGGAAAGCCAGCGAATGCGTCCAATCCCAAACCGTACGTGATCGGTGTCATTGCCGCAATTCTGGTCGCGGGAATGATGCGCCACATCTTTTCCGGCAGTGGCGTGGATACGGTCTGGGAAGGAGCGGTCTCTGGCCTTGGGATTGGCGCATTCCTGGCATCGCCTTGGCTGGCCACAAACTACGGCTTTGCCGGGCGACCGATGCGCTTGATCCTCATAGATGGAGGATATGCCACGTTTGGCTGCGCAATCATCGGGATCGTCCTGACGCTCTTTTAGCTGTGAACCGCAGCAAAGAAATTTGGAAGGGTTCGGGCATTAAAGCCAGAACCCTTCCTTCCCCACGTGCTCCCATACGCACCACACGTGATTGAAATCGGTCCTGGCCATCCTAGCCGGTCCTTGTTGTCTATCAGAACCGACCGTTCCGCTCAAATGGCAAACACCTAGAATGAGAGCCAAAACCGAAACGCCTGCTTAACCAAGCACGCGGTCTCATGGTTGATTGACCCGGCCTAGCCGTAAACGGCTTCTTTGCCGAAATGCTTGGTCAGCATGTAATAGATGACCGCGCGGTACTTGTTGCGCTCTGAGCGGCCATAGGTTTCGATGACGGTGTTAATGGCCTGCATCAATTCAGGTCCGTCACTCAGGCCAAGTTTTTTCATCAAGAAATTCGTTTTGACGGTTTCCAGCTCATGCTCTTGCGTGGCGGCAACGGTCGAGGCGTCGGCATCGTAGATTGCCGGTCCGCATCCGATGGTCACTTTCGTCAAAAGCTCCATGTCCGGTGTCATACCGCACTTGTTTTTTAGGTCGTCCGCGTATTGCGCAATCAGATCGTCCCGTTTGCCCATATGAATGTCCCTCCACTGTGGTTCGGCCTCTTTGACCTTAGGCAAAGCGTAATGACTAATCACACCCGCACAAAGGAGAATTTTCACCACTTTTCCCCCGAACCGTCTCTGTGCTGCCTTTCAACTAAATCTACATTTTACTTGTATATTTTCCACAACAGCTTAAATCTGACAAATATGGTGTGTTAAAAGGGTTATGGGGGTAACGATGGGACACTATCAGCAGGGCTTTGATGGGTCCGCGCAAAAGACGGTTGTGGCATCCGGAGCGTTTCGCAGATCGCAGGGGCCGCTCACGCCCCAAGAGGTTGCGAATGCGCGGGAGGCGGGTCTTTCGTTGTCCTTTGATCCGGTTCAAAACGGCTGGCTGCGTGCCGATACCCAAGATGACTTTGATCACGCACGTGTTCGGCCGGGATGGCCGAGTGTATCGCAGGCGCTGTCCCGCACAGCCGCTGTCGGTTTCCGCCCCTGGGTTCCGTCGGATGCGCCGCGATTCCGCGCGCTTCTTGACAATCCGGATGTGTGGGCGTTTCTTCCTGCGGCCTATCCAGGCCCGATCTCTCAAGAAATGGCGTCTGACCTGATCGAACTGTCCCAAGACGGCGCTCTGCACACCGTGCGGGCGATCCTGCTTCAGGATCAGCCGGTCGGTCAGGTGCGCTTGGAATATGCCGACAGCGAGCCTGAGCTCAGCTATTGGCTGGGTCAGGATCATTGGGGGCAGGGCATCGGTGCCCGCGCCGTCGCACGGTTTGTCGAACAGTGCTTTGCCGATGACCCTGAACTGGATCATATGATCGCTCGGGTCAAACCCGAAAATCTGGGATCGTTGCGCATTCTCGAAAAGGCCGGTTTCCAACGCGAAGGGCGGTCGAACGCTGCTCCGGACTGGATCATCCTCCGCCGCGACCGCATGGGATCCGAAGCCTAATCTGGCAGTCTAACGCCTGTTGCGGCCCCATGGCTGGTTTCGCGATCCAACAACCGATCGCGGTCGGCCCATTTCTTGATGATACGATGCGGTCGGTTGCAGCCGTGCCGATAGATCTCATGCGCTGCTTGCACCCCATGGGCCGCATGAAGCCGCTCATGGCGCAGCAGGGCCTCGATCATCTGGTCCCATGTATGACGGTCTTGTGGTGACAGGGGCGCGCGCGGATCCAAACGCGGCATCCAGATCGTGATCGCAACGTCAACTTCGCAACGGCGCGACCATTCGATCCACCAGCGTGTATAGCCCCAGAAGCCGTTCTGCCCCTTTCGCGCCATCTGCCGCCGCAAATCGGCAAAGCTGTCCCCGGTGATGGCATAGTATCGAACAGTCTCCGAGATACGTGGCTCGGCGACAGCGGGTGCCGCCAAGACCACACAGGCCAGTATCGCGGCCCGGAGCATCAGTACCGATAATGTTCCGGCTTGAAGGGGCCTTCGGGTTTCACACCGATATAGGCCGCCTGATCGGATTCAAGTTGGGTCAGCTTAACGCCGATCCGATCCAGATGCAGCCGCGCGACCTTTTCATCCAGATGCTTGGGCAGGATATAGACCTTGTTGTCATAGTCATCCCCCTTGGTCCACAGCTCGATCTGCGCCAGAACCTGATTGGTGAACGAGGCGGACATTACGAAAGACGGGTGGCCGGTGGCGTTACCCAGGTTCAACAGACGCCCTTCGCTGAGCAGGATCAGACGATTGCCATTCGGCATCTCGATCATGTCGACCTGCTCTTTGATATTGGTCCATTTGTGGTTTTTCAGCGCGGCGACCTGAATCTCATTGTCGAAATGGCCAATGTTACCAACAATCGCCATGTCCTTCATCGCGCGCATATGCTCGATCCGGATGACGTCCTTGTTGCCGGTGGTGGTGATAAAGATGTCCGCGGTCTCCAGCTCATCCTCAAGCAAGGTCACCTCGAACCCGTCCATCGCGGCCTGAAGCGCGCAGATCGGATCAACCTCGGTCACTTTCACGCGCGCGCCCGCACCCGACAATGAGGCCGCCGACCCCTTGCCAACATCGCCGTAACCGCAGACCACTGCGACCTTACCGGCCATCATGGTGTCAGTTGCGCGGCGGATCCCATCCACCAGCGATTCCTTGCAGCCGTACTTGTTGTCGAACTTGGACTTTGTAACACTGTCATTCACATTGATCGCAGGGAAGGGCAGCTGCCCCTCTTTGACCAATTGATAGAGACGGTTCACCCCGGTCGTCGTTTCTTCCGACACGCCCTGGATCTGATCGCGCGTCTTGGTAAACCAGCCGGGGCTGGCCTCCATCCGCTTTTTGATCTGCGCCTTGATGACCTCTTCTTCCTCGGATTGAGGGACGGGGATGATCTCCTCCCCCGCTTCGGCGCGCGCGCCCAACAGCACATAAAGCGTCGCATCCCCGCCATCGTCGAGGATCATGTTCGGACCCTCATCAAAGAGGAAGGATTTGTCGAGATAATCCCAATGTTCTTCGAGCGTCTGACCCTTGATTGCAAACACCGGCACGCCTGCCTGAGCGATCGCGGCGGCGGCATGATCCTGTGTCGAAAAGATGTTGCACGAGGCCCAGCGCACATCAGCGCCCAGCGCCACCAGCGTTTCGATCAACACCGCCGTTTGAATAGTCATGTGCAGACTGCCGACGATCCGCGCGCCCTTCAGCGGTTTGGTATCGCCGTATTCACTGCGCAATGCCATCAGCCCCGGCATCTCAGTCTCGGCGATGTCCAGCTCCTTGCGGCCGAACTCTGCCAGAGCGATATCCTTGACGATGTAATCATTTGCCATCTGGCACATTCCCTTAGCTATGTGTCAGGGCGGCAGATAGCACTGCAAAGCGTACTGGGCAATGCGGAGGGCACGGTTTTCCCGTCAAACTTGTCATACCTTTGGCCTATGCGCCCGCCTGGGCAGGCCTCCGCTAGACCCTGCTCAAGGCATCAGCTTTGCGATGATATCCGCCCCACGTACCGACCGGTCCAGGTCTTGCCCATCGTTCAGGACACAGGCGGTGCCATCGATGAGATACGTCACCAAGGTCCACGTTCCGGTCTCTTCCGAAGCCCAGAGTCGAACCGTGGATGTGGGTGACGACACGGTCTCGGGCATGGGGGCCTCTCCGTACCAATCGACCAACGCCGCCTCAAGCTGATCGCCTGGCATGCAAATCGGCTCTTGTGCTGCTGTGGCATGCGGCACAAAAGCCAGGGCAATCACACATAGCAACTTGTTCATCTGCGTCTTCATGGGATGTAAACGGATTACGAGCTGTGATTGTTCCCTCAATTGGGTCGGAGGCCCGAATGAACCGCCCAAGACAACCCCGTGCCTGGCAGCGGATGCTGTCGGGCCGCAGGCTGGACCTGCTGGACCCGACCCCGATGGATATCGAGATTGAGGATATCGCCCATGGGCTTGCGTTCGTCGCACGCTGGAACGGTCAGACCAAAGGCGATTTCGCCTATTGCGTGGCCGAGCATTCCTTGCTGGTCGAGGCGATCTTTTCCCGGATGGAGGGCGACGCAGCGCCCAGATGGCAAATGGCAGCCCTTTTGCATGATGCGCCGGAATATGTGATCGGCGACATGATTTCGCCGGTCAAGGCGGCCGTCGGTCCGGAATACGGCGCGCTTGACGAGCGGCTGACAGCGGCCATTCACCTGCGCTTCGGCCTGCCCGCGACGATCCCCCAGACGATCAAGCGCAAGATCAAAAAGGCCGACCGGCTCAGCGCCTGGATGGAAGCGGTCGAGATCGCAGGTTTTACCAAATCCGAGGCCGATAGGTTCTTCGGCAAACCCGATCACGCCCTAATCGACGGATTTTCCATCCTGCTCAGACCCCCGGTCGAGACACGCGCGGCCTATACCGCGCGCCATGCCGCCTTGCTGGAGCGTATGTCATGATCACCACGCGCAAGGCGATCTCTTTGGATACAGGGTCGATGGCGCGGCTCTTGAACGCCGTGATCAAGGAGGGGGTACGACCGCGATGACACGGCCAGTGACCGCTAGCGACCTTGCCGACTGGATGGCGTTCGCCCCGGAACGCTCCGCCTGGCACGTGGCCCTTGATGAGGCCGAAGACGTCCAGGGGTTCCAGTGGATCGAGCCGCGCGACGGCCTGCCGCCCGAGGCTTGCGATATCGCCACCTTCGTGCGCATCGGCAAAACCGGGCTCGGCATCGGCTCGGCGCTCTTTGACGCCACCCGCAGGGCGGCGCGGGATCTGGGTTATGTGTGGATCAACGCCAATATCCGCGCCGATAACGAAGGGGGTCTGATCTATTACCAAAGCCGCGGATTTCGCAACTATGGAACGGTCGAAAACCACGTACTGGAAAACGGAGAGATCGTGACCAAGATCCTGAAGCGCTTCGATCTTTAGCCTTTCACAGGCTTCTTCTGGCCAGAAATATTCCTCGGGGGGTCTGGGGGGCAGACAGCCCCCCAGCGCCGTTTATCGCGGGCTGCGCTTGGCCAATATCCGCTGCAATGTGCGCCGATGCATATTCAACCGCCGTGCGGTCTCGCTCACATTGCGATCGCACAGCTCATAAACCCTCTGGATGTGCTCCCAACGCACACGGTCGGCGCTCATCGGGTTTTCCGGCGGCGGCGGCAGCTCATCCTCAGGCGCCAGCAGCGCATTGGTCACGTCTGTCGCATCGGCCGGTTTCGACAGGTAATCCGTGGCACCGATCTTGACCGCTGCCACCGCCGTTGCAATCGCGCCATAGCCTGTGAGCACGACAACCCGGCAATCGGGGCGCTTTTCGCGCAGCACCTCGACCACATCCAGACCGTTTCCGTCATCCAGCCGCAAATCGACCACCGCATAGGCCGGCGGCCGCGCTGTCGCAATCGCCCGTCCAGCGGCAACCGACCCTGCGGTTTCGATGTCAAAGCCACGCTTTTCCATCGCCTTGGCAAGGCGCCTCAAAAACGGCTCATCATCGTCGACCAGCAACAGGGATTTGTCGGGTCCAATCTCTCGCAGGGATGGCTCGGCCATGCTGTCTCCTCCGGGGTGTCCGCTTTTTATGGTTTTTGTAACTATTAGCGGGTGTTGGAGAAACGTCAAACCTAACGTCAGCTTGCGTTCATAAAGCAGGTCATCGTATCGGCGATCTGCTCGGCGCTCGCGTCCCGGCGAAAGAACTCGACAAACCCTTGCTCGGGCAGCACCAGATAGCTGAATGTCGAATGATCGACGAGGTAGAACTCATCCTCCGCCGGATGCGCCTTGTAATAGGTCCGGTAGGCCTCGCTCGCCGCTTTGACCTGCTCGGGAGAGCCGGTCAGTCCGATCATCTTTTCATGCAGGTTATACGCGAAATCACCCACAACCTCCGGTGTGTCGCGCTGCGGATCGACCGAGATAAAGACCGGGGTGGCGCTCAACCCGCGCTCGGTCAGCAAATCGATTGCTTCGGCATTTCGGGCGGTGTCGAGCGGACAGACATCCGGGCAGAACGTATATCCGAAATAGATCAGCGACGGCTCGGTGATGACATCCGCGTCGGTGACGGTCTGTCCGTCCGCATTGACCAGCTCAAACGGCCCACCGATCTGGCCGGACCCACCCGCGATCGCCCCGGACCGGCAACTCGCAAACTGATCATCGGGCTGGTTCATCGAGGTTGCGAACCACGTCCCGGCCAATCCGGCAACGACAACTGCGACAGCGATGAGGGCGTAAATACGGGTCATTCCGGACATCCTGACTATATTGATGGATGGTTGCTTGGCGATTGCCGGACACATATCAATCATGCAAGACAATGCAACGGGCCTGAGACACTTATGCGCACCTCTCACACAGGGTTGATTTCCGAACAGGAACGCAGTTCCTGGGTAAGGCTGCGCACGTTGATCCTGCTGCGATGGGTGGCCATCGCCGGTCAGCTAACCGCGATCACCGTTGCCCAGCAGATGTACTATATCGAGCTGGAGCTGGGCCTGTGCTACCTCGCGGTCGGCGTCTCGGTGATCGGAAACCTGATTGCGATCTTTGTGTTTCCTGAAAACAAGCGGCTGTCAGAGACCGAGAACTTCCTGATGGTGCTTTTTGATCTCTTGCAGCTATCGTTTCTGCTGTATCTGACTGGCGGGCTCAACAACCCCTTTGCCCTGTTGCTTTTGGGACCTGTCACGATCTCGGCCACGGTGATGACGCTCAGGTCGACGGTGATCATCGGCGGCACGGCGATCATTCTGGTGACCCTCCTGGCCGAGTTTCACCTGCCGCTGCGGACCGAGCAGGGCTTTATCCTGCGGGTGCCGGATATCTTTGTCTTTGGCAACTGGGCCGCAATCATCATCGCCACGCTTTTCATGGGAGCCTATTCCCGCCGGGTCAGCACCGAGATGCACTCGATGGGCGATGCACTGGCGGCCACGCAAATGGCCCTCGCGCGCGAGCAGAAACTGACCGATCTGGGCGGCGTTGTGGCAGCGGCAGCCCATGAAATGGGCACACCGCTGGCCACAATCAAACTGGCCAGTTCCGAACTGATCGAAGAGCTTTCCGAATATCCCGAATTGCGCGAGGACGCGGCCTTGATCCGCGATCAGGCCGACCGCTGCCGCGACATCCTGCGCGATATGGGGCGGGCAGGCAAAGACGACCTGCATCTGCGCCAGGCTCCGTTATCGGCCGTGGTCCAGGAGGCCGCTGAACCGCATATTCGGCGTGGCAAGACCATCCATTTCGAGGAGGGTCCCATCGCCGATGGTACTCAGGCGCAGCCATCGATCCTGCGCAAGCCCGAAGTGATCCACGGCCTGCGCAACCTGATCCAGAACGCCGTCGATTTCGCGCGCGCGAACATCTGGGTCGAATCGGTCTGGACCGATGATCTGATCTCTATCCGGATCCTGGACGACGGGCGCGGATATCCATCCCATCTGATCGGGCGAATCGGCGATCCGTTTGTGCGCAGGCGCAGATCGGATGGCGAAGGCCGGGCGCGCCCGGAATACGAGGGGATGGGCCTTGGTCTTTTTATCGCCAAGACTTTGCTGGAACGCACCGGGGCCGAGCTGAGCTTTTCCAACGGCACCGATCCCTTTCAGAACATCACAAGCGACAGCAATCGCCGCGGCGCGATTGTCGAAGTGGTCTGGCCCCGTGCCATGATAGATGCGCAAAGCGGACACAACACCGTTCCGCTGGGGTCGAACAAACCGATCGAAATCTGAACCCAGGCGAAAGTTAACAGGAATTTAACCTTTCCGAAGCCAATGTCTGGGAAGCCCGGTATTGGGGAACGGTACATTGGATTACTCGATTTGGCAGTGGATTGGCATATCCGTTTTGTGCGGCTTTGCGGGGGCGCTTTCGGTCAGCTGGTATCTTGGGGCAATGCGATCCGATCGCGGAAAAACGCCCGCGCAATCGGCGGGCAGCGACCGGTGCGTCCTGCTCTTTCAAGGGGCTGAACTGTCCTCGAGCAGCGGATGTGCCGAAAATCTGGTGGCCGAACACGCAGGGGACACGGATTGGTCGCGTCTGCGCCAGGGGTTGATCGACCGGTTTCCCCGGTTCCCACCGACGCCGGATCATGTCTCTCCAACCGGATCGACCGTGATTGAGCCGAAAGACAGCGCAGATCCTTGGCAGGTATTGATCGAACCTTTGCACGATGTCCTGCGGGTCGAGCTGATGCCTCGGGCACATGGTTCGATCAAAAGCCCGACTCCGTCGTTCTTCGACCACAGCATGACGCTCGAACTGGGTATGCTGCGCGATGTCACCGACGGCGCCCCCTATCCGATCTGGAGCATCGACGCCGAAGGGCGGGTCATCTGGCACAATGCGGCCTATGCCGGGCTTTTTTCAGCGGCCCGCGGCAAGGAACCAGACCCAGATAACCCGCTATTCGCCGATGCGCTCGCGGGCCGCGAGAGCGGTGAGGCCGTGCGCGCGTCGATCCCGCTCTTGAACCGGGAGGAGCCTGGATGGTTCGACGTCACCGGGCTGCATCGGGACGGGGCGCAAATGGTCTATGCGCTGGACGTGGCATCGGTCGTCCGCGCCGAAACCGCCCAGCGCAATTTCGTCCAGACCCTGGCCAAGACATTCGCGCAGCTCTCAATCGGGTTGGCGATCTTTGACCGGAACATGCAACTTGCGCTCTTCAATCCGGCGCTGATCGACCTGACCAGCCTGCCGGCAGATTTCCTTAGTGTGCGACCCAATCTGCTGACGTTCTTCGACCGGCTGCGCGATGGGCATGTCATGCCGGAACCCAAGGATTACGGGACCTGGCGCGAACAGATGTCATCCATGGTCGCGGCCGCGACCGATGGCAGCTATTGCGAGACCTGGACGCTGCCATCCGGGTCCACCTATCGCGTTTCGGGGCGCCCGCATCCTGACGGGGCCGTCGCTTTCTTGTTTGAAGACATCTCGGCCGAGGTATCGCTGACCCGCCGTTTCCGCGCCGATCTGGAGATGAGCCAGAACATTCTCGATGAATTTGAGGATGCGGTTGCGGTCTTCACCGCCAGCGGCACCCTGACGGTCACCAACCAAGCCTATCGCACCCTGTGGAACATCGACCACGATCAGGTTTTTGCCGAGATTACCGTCATCGACGCGATGCGCGCCTGGCAAGAGGTGGGTGGCGTCAGCCCCCTTTGGGGCGAGCTACGCGATTTCGTACTTGGACGGGAAGATCGCACAACTTGGAACGCGCCTTTGATCCTGGCGGATGGCCAATCCTATCTCTGTACCGTGCACCCCGTCCAGAACGGCGCGACAATGCTTCGGTTCGCGCAGACCCAAACACTCCCTCATCACTTTACCAACGGAGCGGACCGCATCGCGGATCATGGGTGATATGGCTTGCAGGTGATTTAGCCCGAGGTCATTCTGTGCCTCATGGCAAACAGGCACGCCACACTGACATTCGGGTCCGAGGACGCAACACGGCGGTTTGCCGTGGCACTGGGTCATGTCTTGCGCCCGGGTGACACCGTCCTTCTGTCTGGCGATATCGGCGCGGGCAAGACCTTTCTGGCGCGGGCTTTGATCCAGTCGCTGATGGATCCGCCCGAAGATGTTCCTTCGCCCACTTTCACCCTCGTCCAGACTTACGACACGCCCGCGGGCGAGCTTTGGCACAGCGATCTCTACCGGATCGGCACCAGTGACGAAATCGAAGAGCTGGGGCTGACTGACGCCTTTGCCACCGCGATTTGCCTGGTGGAATGGCCCGACCGATTGGGCGATCTGACACCTGTCGACGCCCTGACCCTCACCCTGAACACCTATCCGCACAGCACGGAGGTCCGCCATGCAACGCTTGACTGGACAAGCCCGCGCTGGGATCAGGCACTGCACCAACTGATAGGCGAGACCGACGAGATGACCAGCCGCGCGGCGCTTGCCGACCGTTTCCTCAGTAGCACGGCCTGGGCCAGGGCCGACCGCAAACCGCTGGCGGGCGATGCGTCCAACCGCCGGTACGAACGTCTGCATCTGGACGGTACCTCTGCCGTGTTGATGGACGCGCCGATTGACCGGGGGGAAGATGTACGCCCCTTTATCGCGATTGCGGAGTACCTGATCGCCCTCGGCCTCAGCGCGCCACGCATCCTGGCGCGCAACGTGGAGGCTGGGTTCCTGATCCTCGAGGATCTCGGCGATGACCTCTATGCCCGCGTCGTGGCGCGCGCGCCGAGCCTGGAACGTGAGATCTACACCGCCGCCACTGATGCCCTGATCGCGCTGCATAAGGCAACGCCGCCTGCTCTGCACTGTTATGACGCACCACTGAAAACGGAAATGGCCGCCTTGGCGCTGACCCGGTATGCCGCCGGAATCAACGGTCATGCCGATGCCGCCCAGCTCAAGAAATTCACCGCGGAGTTTGAACCCCTCCTGCACCGGTTGACCAAGGGACCCCGGGTCCTGATCCAACGGGATTATCACGCCGAAAACCTGCTGTGGCTGCCGGATCGGGTTGGGATCGCACGCGTCGGAATGCTTGATTTTCAGGACGCGATGCTGGGGCATCCAGCGTATGATCTGGTGTCGATCCTGCAAGATGCGCGCCGCGATGTGCCCCCGGCGATCGAGGAGGAGATGCTGCGCCATTACATCACCGCCACTGGCGCGGATGCTGAGGCGTTTCGCGCCGCATACGCGGTGCTGGGCGTTCAGCGCAACATGCGGATTCTGGGGGTCTTTGCCCGGCTCAGCCTTGACAACGGAAAACTGCATTACATCGATCTGATTCCCCGCGTCTGGGATCTGATGGAGCGGGACCTGGCGCATCCGGCACTGCGCCCCGTCGCCGATCTGGTCCAGCAGGCGCTGCCCTTGCCCACACCGGCTGCTCTGGCCCGGCTGAAGCCACAATGACCGATGCGGTGATGATCTTTGGCGCCGGGTTCGGCAAACGCATGGGCGCGCTGACCCAACACACGCCCAAACCTCTGATCGACGTGGCAGGGCGTTCCCTGATCGACCGGGCGCTTGACTGGACCGCAGATGCAGCACTCCGCCGCGTCGTGGTGAACACCCATTTCCGTGCCGATCAGATAGAAGCGCATCTGGCGGAAAAAGATGTCCTGATCTCTCATGAAGCGCCGGAAATTCTGGACACGGGGGGCGGTTTGCGGGCCGCTTTGCCTTTGTTAGAGACAAATCCGGTCTTGACCCTGAACCCGGATGTGATCTGGCTGGGCCCCAATCCGCTGAATATCTTGCGCAACGCTTGGCGGCCGGATCAGATGGACGCCTTGTTACTCTGCATACCTTTGGACCGCACCCATGGGCGCATCGGTGGCGGCGATTTCTCTGCCGACGATCAGGGACATGTGGTGCGGGGCGGCGATCTGGTCTATGGCGGTGCGCAGATCATCCGCACGGATCTTTTACAGGACGTTGCCGAGGACGCGTTTTCCCTCAATGTGATCTGGGACCGCATGGCCCAAGCGGGGCGGTTGCGGACCACCCTCTATCCGGGTGCGTGGTGCGATGTGGGACGGCCCGAAAACATCGGGTTGGCTGAACGTCTGCTGGATCCCGCCCGTGTTTAGCCCCAGCCGAGCACCTCGCGTCTTTGCCCAACATCCGGGCGTCGATTTCCCCAAAGCATTGGTCGACGGGCTTTTTGCCCGAATGAGCGATGCTCCCCCAGAGGCGATGGCCCGCGTTCATCTGATCGTCAACACCCGCCGCATGGCCCGCCGCATTCGTCAGATCTTTGACGCCGGTCCGCCCTGCCTGTTGCCCCGGCTTTCTTTGGTCACCGATCTTGGCGAGATGGAGGGGCTGGATACGCTGCCGCCCGCCGTTTCTCCGCTGCGTCGTCGGCTGGAATTGACTCAGCTTGTGGCCCGCCTCCTTGATGCGCAGCCCGATTTGGCAGCGCGCGCATCGTTATACGATCTGGCAGACAGCCTTGCGGAACTTCTGGATGAGATGGAGGGCGAGGCGGTCGATCCCTCCCGGATCGAGGAGTTGGACGTCTCGGATCTGTCGGGCCATTGGGAACGGGCAAAGACCTTTATCGGTATCACGCGTGCCTTTTACGAAAATGAGGCTGCCGGGCTCGACCAACAGGCACGGCAACGCCGGGTCATTTCTGGGTTGGCGCTGCGATGGCAAAGCGCGCCGCCCGATGACCTGGTGATCCTGGCGGGATCCACCGGCTCACGTGGGACGACCCTCCTTTTGATGAAGGCGGTCGCACAGCTGCCACAGGGGGCCGTGGTCCTGCCGGGGTTCGATTTCGATCAGCCCGAAGGCGCATGGCACCATTTGGATGACGCGCTGGCGGCCGAAGATCATCCGCAGTACCGGTTTCACAAATTGATGACCGAGCTTGGGGTTTCCGCCAAGGCGGTCACCGAGTGGCATGCGGCGGCACCCCCCTCCCGGTCGCGCAACAAGGCGCTCTCGCTTGCGCTGCGCCCCGCGCCAGTGACCGATGCATGGCTGGCCGAAGGGCCAAGTCTTGTCGCGTTAGAGACTGCGTTTGCCGATGTCACGCTGGTTGAGGCCCCGTCACCCCGATCCGAGGCGCTGACCATCGCGCTGCGTTTACGACAAGCGGCGGAAGATGGCACAACCGCAGCCCTGATCACCGCCGACCGGATGCTGACCCGGCAAGTGACCGCCGCGCTGAACCGCTGGGGCATTCTGCCCGATGACAGCGCGGGCCTCCCGCTGCACCTGTCGCCACCGGGGCGATTCCTGCGCCATGTGGCGCATCTGTTTCAGAGGCGGCTCACGACCGACCAGTTGCTGACGCTGCTGAAACATCCACTTACCCATAGCGGAGGGGAGCGCGGCCCGCATCTGCGCATGACGCGCGAGTTGGAGCTTTCCTTACGCAAAACGGGTGTGCCGTTTCCCGATGCCGACTGGCTTCGCGCCTGGGCTGCCACCCAGACCGATCCGCTGACAGGCTGGAGCGAGTGGCTGATCGCCAGCTTCACCGGCATCGCAACGCCCTCCAAACGTCCGCTCACCGATTGGGTCTCCGATCTGTTGACGCGCGCCGAAGCGATCGCCGGAGAGGGAGCAGGCACGCTATGGGATCAAAAGGCCGGCCGCGAGGCGCGCAATACGGTGGAAATGCTCGCATCCGAGGCTGACTACGGCGGAGAGATGCATGCAGCGGATTTCGCCGATCTGCTGGGCGCGCTGCTGTCGCGCGGCGAAGTTCGAGATCGGGATGCCCCGCATCCTCATATCATGATCTGGGGCACGTTGGAGGCGCGGGTTCAAGGGGCCGATCTTGTGATCCTTGGCGGCCTGAACGAAGGCACCTGGCCGGAAGCCACCAAACCCGACCCCTGGCTGAACCGCGTGATGCGCGACAAGGCGGGCCTGTTGCTGCCGGATCGGCGCATCGGCCTTTCCGCCCATGACTTTCAGCAGGCAATCGCGGCGCCAGAGGTGTGGATCACCCGTGCGATCCGGTCCGAGGACGCGCAAACCGTGCCATCACGCTGGATCAACCGGCTGACAAACCTGTTGGAGGGGTTGCCAGATCAAGGGGGGCGGGCGGCGCTGACGGATATGCGCGCCCGTGGACAAACCTGGCTGCGCTGGGCTGAGCGGCTGGAGGCTGCGGAGCCCTGCCCATCTGCACCGCGCCCGTCCCCGCGCCCCCCGGCGGCGGCGCGTCCCAGACGGCTGTCAGTGACCGAGGTCAAACGGCTGATCCGCGATCCTTACGCGATCTATGCGCGCCATGTGCTGCGCCTGCGCCCGCTCGATCCTTTGGTGCGCCTGCCCGATCCGCGCATCAAGGGGATCGTCATTCACGAGGTGCTGGAGGCATATGTCAAAGCGCTCGATCACGGTCACGCGATGCTGAACCGGGAGAGTTTCCTCAACATCGCCGCCGACACTCTGAACCGTGACATCCCCTGGCCCACCGCGCGGATCATGTGGCTGGGCCAATTGGCGCGCACCGCCGATTGGTTTCTGACTGCCGAGGCTGCACGGCGCCAGACCCAGACCCGTGTCGGATCGGAAGTTCCGGCGCTTAGGGAGATCCCCGATCTGGGCTTTACCCTTACTGCGCGGGCAGACCGCATCGACCAGGACGATGAGGAGCGGCTGATCATCTATGACTACAAGACCGGCAAACCCCCAACCAAACCGCAGCAAAGGAAATTCGACAAACAACTCCTCCTGGAGGTCGCGATGGCGCAGGATGGTGCCTTCCGCGATATTCCCGCGGCCGAAGTTGCCCGAGCGGTCTTTATCGGGCTGGGTGGACAATCCGAAGTTGCCGCCCCTCTCGAAGAAGATCCGCCGGAAAAGGTCTGGGAGGAGTTTCGAGCCCTGATCACCGCATATCAGGACCCGACCACTGGGTACACCGCGCGGCGGATGCTGGAAAAAGACACCGATGCGGGCGATTACGATCACCTTGCGCGATATGGGGAATGGGACGACACAGACGATCCGCTGGCCGAGGATCTGACATGATTCCACGCAACGACGCAACAGAGGCACAGGTCCAGGCCGCCGATCCCGGCGCCTCCACCTGGCTTGCGGCGAATGCGGGGTCGGGCAAGACCCGGGTTCTGACCGACCGGGTGGCGCGGCTGTTGCTGAACGGGGTCGAGCCGCAGAAAATCCTCTGCCTGACCTATACCAAAGCCGCGGCGAGCGAGATGCAGAACCGTCTGTTCCGGCGGCTGGGCGAATGGGCGATGCTGCCCGATGACGCCCTGCGCGCAGCGTTGGAGGAACTGGGGGTGGACCAGATCCCCGACGTTGCACAGTTGCGCGATGCCCGTACCCTTTTTGCCCGCGCGATCGAGACGCCCGGCGGGCTCAAGATCCAGACGATCCATTCGTTCTGCGCGGGGCTTTTGCGGCGCTTCCCACTCGAAGCAGGGGTCAGCCCCCAGTTTACCGAGATCGAGGACCGGGCCGCCACCCTGTTGCGGGGCGAGATCGTGGACGATCTGGCCGAAGGGCCAAAGGCACGGATCGTCGCGGATGTGGCGCGCCATCTGGGTGGCAGTGACCTGGACAGTCTGACCCGAGCCATTGCCCGGCGGCGCGAAGCTTTTATGGAGACCCGGTCGCGCGCCGATCTGTTCGCGCTTTTCGATCTGGCCCCGGATGCCAATGCAGGGGACATCGCGCGGGACCTCTTTTTGGGTAACGAACGCGCGCTGCTGGATCGGTTGATCCCGGTTCTGGAAGAGAGCGGCGTTACCGATCAGCGTATTGCCGCGAAATTGCGCGGGATCAGCGTGCTGGATGCATCAGCCTGCGAGATCCTGGAAAGCGCGTTCCTCTTTGGACCCTCCGCCGCGGCTCCGTTCGGCGCCAAGCTGGGGAAGGTGCCGGCCAAAGGCGCCAAGGCCCCGGCCGATCTGCATGCCCAGACGGATCAGTTCATGCTGCGGATCGAGACGGCCCGCACCAAACGGATCGCGCTAACGGCGGCCGACATGGCCGATGACTTGCACCGGTTCGCGCGCGCGTTCCTTGCAGAATACGAGCGGCGCAAGATGCTGCGCGGGTGGCTGGACTTTGACGATCTGATCCTCAAGGCCCGGCAGCTTCTAAGCGAGGCGCGCGTGGCCGAATGGGTGCTTTATCGGCTCGATGGCGGTATCGACCATATCCTGGTGGACGAAGCACAAGACACCAGCCCGGCACAGTGGGAAGTGGTCGAACGACTCAGCCAGGAATTTACCAGCGGGCTGGGGGCGCGCGACGTGGCGCGGTCGATCTTTGTGGTGGGCGACAAGAAACAGTCGATCTATTCCTTTCAGGGCGCGGATCCAGGCGGGTTCGACCGGATGCGCGCGTATTTCGCGCAGCGTCTTGGCGCATCGGGCATGCATCTGAGCGACCGGAGCTTGCAGTACTCCTTCCGCTCGTCCCACGCGATCCTGTCTCTGGTCGATGTGGTCTTTGAAGGATTGGCCGGGGCCGGATTTGACGGCGAAAGCCATATCGCGTTCAAAGATCAACTGCCGGGCCGGGTCGATCTTTGGCCCGCACTGCCCGTGGCCAGGGATGAGATCGATACGCCATGGTACACACCCATGGACCGGCCCAGCCCGAAACACCATACGGTGACCCTGGCCGAGGCGATTGCAGATCAGATCAGGACGATGATCGACGACAAGGTGCCGATCCCCGTTGAAGCCGGGCAGGGCCGCCCGGTCCGGGCGGGCGATGTGCTGATCCTGGTGCAGCGCCGCTCGGCCCTTTTTGGAGAAATCATTCGTGCGTGCAAAGCCGCCGGTCTGCCCATCGCAGGCTCGGACCGGCTCAAGGTTGGCGCCGAGCTGGCGGTCAAGGATCTGGCGGCGCTTTTGTCATTCCTGGCCACGCCCGAGGATGATCTGGCGCTGGCAACAGCACTCCGCTCCCCGCTTTTTGGCTGGAGTGAACAACAGCTCTTCGACCTGGCGCATCGGCGTGCGGCAAAGGCGTTCTTGTGGCAAGCCCTGCGCGAACGGGCGCGGGAGTTTCCCGAAACCATGGGGGTGTTGAACGACCTGCGGCGGCAGGCCGATTTTCTGCGACCATACGATCTGATCGAGCATATCCTGATCCGCCATGGCGGGCGGCACGCACTTTTGGGCCGCCTGGGACATGAGGCAGAGGATGGTATCGACGCGCTGCTGTCCCAAGCGCTGGCCTATGAACGGGCAGAGGTGCCTTCGCTGACCGGGTTTCTGGTCTGGATGGAAACCGACGATCTGGAGATAAAGCGCCAGATCGACAGCGCCGGTGACATGATCCGGGTCATGACCGTGCATGGTGCCAAAGGGCTGGAGGCGCCGATTGTTATCCTGCCCGATACCGCACGGCGCCGTGCGGGGCAAAAGGGCAATCTGGTGATGGCTGATGATGTCCCGCTTTGGCGCGTGCGCAATGAAACCGCACCGCCCCGGATCGCTGCCGCCACGGCCAAGGAAGACGCGCGAGAGGAAGCAGAACGTTTGCGGTTGCTCTATGTGGCTCTAACACGGGCGGAAAAGTGGTTAATTGTTGCCGCTGCCGGAGAGCTGGACGATAAGAATGGCGATACCTGGTACCAACGGGTCGAGGCGGCAATGCAAGGCGCGGTCGATCATATGTTCGCCCTTGGCCCTGGCAAACGGATCGAGACCGGCGAATGGGCAACGCTCCGCCACACTGTGACGCCGCAAGACGAGGCACCCGCGACGCCGCTCCCGGATCTGTTCAACACACCCGCCCCGGCTCCGCCGGAACAGAGCGCGACCCTGAGCCCGTCCGATCTGAACGGAGCCAAGGCACTCCCCGGGGAGGAAGGGCTGGACGAGGAAGCCGCCAAGCTGCGCGGAACCCGGATCCATCGCCTGCTGGAGCTGTTGCCAACGCTTCCGCAATCCGACTGGGCCCGAAAAGCACCTGTTATCCTTAACCTCGATCCGGTTGAGACTGCTCCGCTGCTTGCAGAGGTTGAGGCCGTCCTTGGTGATCCGATGCTGACTGATCTCTTCGACAAATCGACCCTGGCCGAGGTCGCGATCTCCGCGCCATTCGGCGCGGACCGCATCCATGGCACCATCGACAGGCTGATCATCGGGCCTGATCACGTTCTGGCGGTGGATTTCAAGACGAACGCCGTGGTTCCCGCCACGCCCGGGGCCACACCCGAGGGGATCAAGCGCCAATTGGCGGCCTATGCGCATGCCTTGGCACAGATCTATCCCGACAGGCGGATCGAGACGGCGATCCTGTGGACGCGCACGGCGCAACTGATGCCCATGCCGCACGATATCGTGACGCAAGCCGGAAAGCGTGCGCTAAATCTTGACGCCGCCGCGGGGCTTTCCTAGGTTCTGACCCCAACACATCCCCTCGCAGGAGACGAGACATGGCGACCGTTGCTGTAACCGACGCTACATTCGAAGCCGAAGTGAAAAAATCCGATATCCCCGTCGTGGTGGATTTCTGGGCCGAATGGTGTGGCCCCTGTAAGCAGATCGGCCCCGCTCTTGAAGAGTTGTCGCAAGAATTGGCCGGGCATGTGAAAATCGTCAAAGTAAACGTCGACGAGAACCCGAATTCCCCCGCCCAGATGGGCGTGCGCGGCATTCCGGCGTTGTTCATCTTCAAGGATGGTGAGGTGATTTCCAACCGTGCCGGTGCAGCACCCAAAGCCGCGCTGATGGGTTGGATCCAGGAATCGATCTAAGCCGACGGGTCAGAGATCTTTGGGAAGGACGCCTCTTTCGGGGCGTCTTTTTTTCCGCTTCAAACAGGCCAGCCCAGGCAGCGAAACCGGGCGGCGATCTTCTCCTCCGCTTCGGGGCGACCCGCATTGATCGACTGATCCTGCCAGAACCAATGGACATATCGGGCGAAATCGGGCCTCTCGATCAGGACACGCGAAAACGCCTCTTCGGCGCCGATCTGGATCACATTCTGCGCGATATGGTGAAAGTCGATTTGGGCAAAGAGGATCGCGGGACGGTCAAAGAGAAACCCGTCAAATGCCACGCTTGAGTTTTGGGTGACCACATAGGCGCAGCGTCTCAGGTGATCGGCCGATGACCCGGTGGTATCCAGACGCAGCCGGGGATGCGCGCGCGCCAGGCGCTTGAACGCGTCAATTTCAGTCTGCTGGTAGGTTTCTCGGGGATGCAGGGTGGCAACAATCCACCGTCCGGTATCGTTGCGCAGGGTCGTCTCCAGCATGTGAAGCGGGCTCATGCTCTGAAACGAACGATGTTCGACCAAGCGTCCTTGCAGCGGAACGTAAACATAGCCATCCGAGGGCGCAGGCGCCTCATCCCCGCCATAGAGCCGCCTGCGCCACGCTGTCTGAAACCTTTGGGCGCGGGCTATGTCGACTTTATCGGGATCAAACGGAGTTCGAGCGACCTCCCAATCCCAGCGCTTTTCCGTCCGCTCAATCTGCCAAAATGGGTAGTGATAGACACGGCGAAAGGTCAGACCATGGCTGCCAATCGGCGGCTTCATATGCACCAGCGACAGGCCGTTGCCTAATCTCGGACGTGTCTTTTCCGGCAGAAACGCCAGATCAAACCCGGCCCGTTCCAAAACACGGTGCATCAAGGCGATAAAATTATGCTGACCTGCCTCGGCACGGCTGAGCAGGTTTCGATGCAGGTAGATACGAACACGACGCGGATAAAACATCGGCGACACGCTATGGCCGGAGCACAGCGCCCGCAACCCTTGTGCCGGATCAGTGCCACGTCCATATAAGGCGGCAATGCAAAGGAGGCCCCCGATGGTAGACCACGATTTCCCCGGTTGGCATGGCACCACGATCATTGGCGTCAAGAAAGGCGGCCAGGTGGTGATCGCGGGCGACGGTCAGGTGTCGCTGGGTCAGACCGTGATCAAGGGAACCGCGCGCAAGGTCCGGCGGCTGTCACCCGGCGGGTTCGATGTGGTCGCTGGCTTTGCCGGATCCACGGCGGATGCCTTTACCCTGCTGGAACGGCTGGAGGTCAAGCTGGAGGCAACCCCCGGTCAGCTGGCCCGCGCCAGTGTCGAGCTGGCCAAGGACTGGCGTACCGACAAATACCTGCAAAAGCTGGAAGCGATGCTGATCGTCTCAGATGGGGCCGAGCTGTTGGTGATCACCGGCGCGGGTGACGTTCTGGAACCCGAACATGACGTGACCGCCATCGGATCGGGCGGCAATTACGCGCTGGCCGCCGCGCGGGGCATGATGGAGGGCGAAAAGACCGCCGAGCAGATCGCCCGTGATGCCATGGCGATTGCCGCCGATATCTGTGTCTATACCAACGGAAATCTGACCGTGGAGACGATCACCAAATGATCGCCCGCGACGACCTGCGCGCCGCCGTGGCCGCCGGGATCCTGAGCGAGGCGCAGGCGGCATCGCTGGCAAGCCTTGCCGATGTGCGGCGCGGCGCACGAGAGAACTTGGCCCCCGGCGATGAGCCGTTCGAGCTGTTCAAAGGGTTCAACGAGATCTTTATCGTTGTCGGTCTGGTGATCCTTGCCATGGGCTGGTTTGCTGTGGGCAGCATCCTGATCCGGCCCGAGACGGGCGGGTTGATCCGTCAGGCCGTAATGCTGGCGCTGGCCGGTGCAGTTCTGATCTGGCTGTTGTCGGAATATTTCATCCGCCGCCGCCGCATGGTGGCGCCCGCTATCGCTCTCTCGGTCCTCTGGGCGTTGAACGCGCTGGGCGGGTTTGCCGCCGCCCTGTCGGAGCCGTTCATGATCGGGCAGGAGGATTACCAAAGCCTGCCCTTGCCTACCGCATTGGCGACATTGGCGATATGCGTCTATTGGCTGCGCTTTAGGGTACCGTTTGCGATGGCGATGATCGCGCTGGGGGCATTTGCCGTCGCGCTGATCTGGACAGCGGCCGGTGCCGGGACACCGGAAACGCCGATGGATATCTTCCTTTTGTCGGGGGATGGGCCCTTTGCTTGGGTGACGCTGGCCATCGGGATCGCCGTGTTTGCGGGCGCCATGATCTTTGACATGTCGGACCCGCACCGTGTGACCCGCCGGGCGGCGAACGGCTTTTGGCTGCATGTGATCGCAGCGCCCGCGTTGGTCAACACCGTCGCGCTGACCCTGTTCCAGCAGGACACCAACACCGGGTACGCCGTGTTGGCCGGGTTCTTGTTGTTCTTTGCCATCGTCGCCGTGATCATCGACCGCCGGTCCTTCCTGATCGCGGCTGTGGGCTATTGCGTCGCGCTCAGCTCGACCGTTTTTGACGGGGACGGGGCGGGATACGGCATCCTGATCCTTGGCCTCACGCTTGTTCTTTTAGGAGCCACCTGGGAACGGCTGCGCGCAGTGTTGCTGCGCGGGTTTGCACCCGTCCTGCCTCTGCATCGTCTTCCACCCTCTGCCTGAGGAGCCCTCATGACTGACCTGACCCCCCGCGAAATCGTGTCCGAGTTGGACCGGTTCATCATCGGACAATCGGATGCCAAACGCGCCGTCGCGGTGGCGCTGCGCAACCGGTGGCGTCGCAAACAGCTGGCCGACGATCTGCGGGATGAGGTGTACCCCAAAAACATCCTGATGATTGGCCCAACAGGTGTCGGCAAGACCGAGATCAGCCGCCGTCTGGCGAAACTGGCCCGCGCGCCCTTTATCAAGGTGGAGGCCACCAAATTCACCGAAGTGGGCTATGTCGGGCGGGATGTGGAACAGATTGTGCGGGATCTGGTGGATGCGGCCATCGCGATGACCCGGGATTACATGCGCGAGGAGGTCAAGGCCAAGGCTCATCATGCCGCCGAAGAGCGCGTAATCGCCGCCATTGCCGGAGAGGATGCGCGCGAAGCCACTCGTGAAATGTTCCGCAAGAAGCTGAGCGCGGGGGAGCTGGACGACACCATGATCGAGCTGGATGTGGCGGACACTTCTAACCCGATGCCGATGCTGGATATCCCCGGACAGCCCGGCGCAAACATGGGCATGATGAATATCGGCGATCTTTTCGGCAAGGCCTTCGGGCAACGTACAGTACGCAAGCGGCTGAGCGTCGCCGACAGTTATGACATCCTGATCGGGGAGGAGGCTGACAAGCTCCTGGATGACGAGGCTGTGACCCGAACGGCGCTGAGCGCGGTTGAGGAGAACGGGATCGTCTTTCTCGATGAGATCGACAAGGTTTGCGCGCGATCCGATGCGCGCGGTGGCGATGTCAGCCGCGAGGGGGTGCAACGCGATCTACTGCCCCTGATCGAGGGCACGAGCGTCAGCACCAAACACGGGCCGGTCAAGACCGACCATATCCTTTTTATCGCGTCGGGCGCCTTTCACATCGCCAAACCCTCCGATCTTTTGCCCGAGCTTCAGGGCCGGTTGCCGATCCGGGTCGAACTGCGGGCCCTGACCGAGGCGGATTTCGTGCGCATCCTCACCGAAACCGACAACGCGTTGACCTTGCAGTATTCGGCGCTGATGGGCACCGAAGAGGTCACCGTCACCTTTACCAAGGATGGCATTCAGGCGCTGGCCCATATCGCGGCAGAGGTAAACCAAAGCGTGGAAAACATCGGGGCGCGCAGACTCTATACGGTGATGGAACGGGTGTTTGAGGAGCTGTCCTTTACCGCACCGGACCGGGCGGGCGACGCGATCGAGGTTAACGCCGCCTTTGTCGAAGACAACCTGGGTGCGCTCGCCAGATCGGCCGATATCAGCCGCTATGTGCTCTAGCCCGAACCGGGAATGACAGCTAGGGTGCGGGCAGTCATTCCGATCAGGACTGTCCCTCTTGCGCCCGATTATCGTTTTCCTGCTTGTCTTTGCGGTGTCGGCCTGTGCCACGGTCGATCGTATGATCGCACCGGTCGTGCCACAGGCAGCCGAGGTGGCCCCGACCGAACGCGTCTTTTTCGGAACCACCCGCGCGCCGAATCCGGATGGCGCATTGGGATTTGGACGCACGTCTGATTTGCGCCTTGGCGTGACTGAGATTTCGGTGCCTCCCAATCGCATGCCTGGCCAGGTATCCAATGGTGGCGCCACGCCTGATCCATTGGTGGATTTTGTCATTGCTGAAGAGGTCGGTTTCCCATCCACCACCGCGTTTCAGCGCGCGTTGCGGGCCAATCCAGGGCGACGCATACTGCCCGAGCGCGAGGTGACTGTTTTTGTGCATGGCTTTAACAATTCGTTCTCGGATTCGCTCTTTCGGGCCGCACAGATCCAATACGATCTTGAGGTTCCCGGCGCGATGATCGTCTATTCCTGGCCCAGCCGCGGGCATGCGTTGGGATATGAGTATGACCGCGACAGCGTTCAATTTGCGCGCGACGGGCTCGAAGAGTTGCTGCGCAATGTGCATTCCTCACGCAGCGGTCAGATTGTGCTGGTGGCCCATTCGATGGGGGCGGAACTGGCGATGGAAACGCTGCGCCAGATCGAAAAACAGGAACCGGGCTGGACCGGGCGCAACCTGTCGGGGGTGATGCTCATCTCTCCCGATATCGACATTGATGTGTTTCGGTCCCAGATGTCTCAGATCCGGAACGTGCCGGACCCGTTCGTGATTTTCGCGTCACGCAGGGACCGGGCGTTGCGCCTGTCCGCTGGCCTGACGGGATTGCCGTCACGGCTGGGCAATCTGACGGATGTCGCGTTGGTCGCCGATCTGCCGGTCGCCGTGGTCGACGTTACAGCCTTTTCCGAAGGACCCGGGCTCAACCACTTCGTGCCGGCCTCGTCCCCAGCGCTGATCGCGATGTTCCAGCGATCCGAAAACCTGGATCGAGAATTCTTGCGCGGTCAGAGCGGAACGCCAGCCCCCTTTCTTGGTGCCGAACGGGTGATCGTTCAGAACGCGACCGAGATCGTCCTGAGACCATTCGCGCGCTAGCCATGCCAATCCGACAGACCATATGCGCCTCTCAGTCCCGGTAGGGCAAAGCTTTCTGGTCCGAAATGCAAAATGGCTCTCGGTCGGTGTCATTCTGACGTTCCTGTCCAGCTTTGGTCAGACATTCTTCATCTCGATCTTCGCCGGAGAGATTCGCACGACCTTTGGGCTGTCGCATGGGGCTTGGGGCAGCCTCTATTCCCTGGGCACCACCGCATCGGCCATTGCGATGATCTGGGCAGGCAGCCTGACGGACCTCTTTCGAGTGCGGCTCCTTGGACCGGTAGTTCTGGTGGGGCTGGCGCTGGCTTGCCTGTCGATGGCATTCGTGAACACGGTCTGGCTTTTGCCACTGGTGATCTTTGCGCTGCGCTTTACCGGGCAGGGGATGGTGAGCCACATCGCAGTCGTTGCGATGGCGCGCTGGTTCGTCGCCACGCGCGGTAAGGCGTTGTCGGTCGCTCTGCTGGGGTTTTCGCTGGGCGAAGCGCTGCTACCGATTGGGTTCGTCCTGCTTCTGGCCTTTGTCGACTGGCGGATCCTGTGGATGTTGGCGGCCGGGATTGCCTTGCTGGGCCTGCCGCTCTTGTCACTGCTGTTGCGGCAGGAACGTACACCGCGCGATATTGCGGCCGAAAACCCGTCATCAGGCATGGATGGGCGGCATTGGACCCGGGGTCAGGCGCTGCGCCATCCGCTCTTTTGGTTCATCATTCCAGCGCTTTTGGGACCGTCTGCCTTCAACACCGCGTTCTTCTTTCATCAGGTCCATTTTGCCCAGATCAAGGGCTGGGCCCATATCGAACTGGTCGCCTATTTCCCGCTTTATACGGCCATGTCGGTGGTGGCGATGCTGGCTTCGGGCTGGGCGCTGGATAGATGGGGCACAGCCCGGTTGATGCCAGTCTATCAGTTGCCCATGGTCCTGAGCTTTCTGGCGTTTTCCTGGGTAACGGACGCGACTCTGGCCTGGGTCGGTTTTCTGTTTCTGGCGATGAGCACGGGCGCGAATTCGACCATACCCAACGCATTCTGGGCCGAGTTCTACGGCACCCGCCACATCGGTTCGATCAAGGCGATGGCGGCAGCGGTCATGGTTCTGGGGTCTGCCATCGGACCGGGGCTGACCGGCGTACTGATTGATCTCGGCGTCGGGCTTGAGACACAGTTTATCGCGGTTTCGGTCTACTTTCTCTTTGCCTGCATGATGACGTGGTTCGGCATATCGCGGTCGCGTACGGCAGGAGCGGACTAGCGTTGCCGTCGGAGATAGACATAATATGCGCCCTCGCCACCGTGGCTGACATGCGCGGGGGTGATCTGCAAAACCGCCTGCTTCAACGGCGGGGTCGACAACCAACCCGGTACCTGGTGGCGCAACACGCCGCGGGGGCGGGGGATGGGTCCGGGCTCTTGAGACTGCTTGCCTTTCCCCGTAATCACCAGAACCAGCCGCCGTCCCGCCGCCTGGGAAGTCAGGATAAACCGTGTCAGCGCGGGATGTGCCCTGTCCAGTGTCATCCCGTGGAGGTCGATCCGCGCCTCGGGTTTAAGCTTACCGCGCTTCATCTTGGCAAACGATTTGCGGTCCATCTGCACTGGTGCGGTCGACAGGCTATCGCCCCGCGCCGGTCGCAAATCATGCCGTGTCGCTGTCTTGCCTGCCTTAACCCCGACAGTAAACGGGGCATCTATCGAAAAATCTTCCCTCAGCGCATCGTGTTTGCGATCGTCGGGCCGCGGGCTTGGCAATGACCGCGTCTTGCGTTCGGGATGCAATCGCTCGGTTCGGTCGGCCACCTGTTGCCACAGCGCGAGTTCATCCGGTCGCAACCGGCGTTTGCTCATGAGGCGCCCTCAGGCAACAGGGCATAGGCGCGTTGAATGGGCAGCAATGTCAGCATACGCCCCGGATCGCGCAGCCGCCCGGCTGCCTGTCCAGCCACATCTCCAGTGCCAAAGAAGATATCCGCGCGTTGCGCCCCTTTGATGGCCGACCCTGTGTCCTGCGCGATCATGAGCCGCCGCATGGGACCCTCGCCATCCTTTTCGATCCAGACCGGAGCGCCAAGAGGATGAAAAGCAGGATCCACGGCGATCGACCGCAATGCCGTAACCGACCGGTTCATCGCGCCAAGCGGACCGCGATCCGCAGGGACCTCACTCACCTCACGAAAAAAAACATAAGACGGGTTATGAAAGAGGAGGTCCTGCCCCTCGACCGGATTACGCCGAACCCAGTTCTGGATCACCTGAGCGCTGACCTGATGGGGCGCATAGACGCCACGGCGCACCAGCTCGACCCCGATTGAGCGGTAGGGATGGCCGTTCGCGCCGCCATACCCCACTCGCAAATAATCGCCGTTCGGCAACCGCACACGGCCAGACCCCTGAATTTGCAGGAAAAACAGTTCGACCGGGTCGTCGACCCAGGCAATCTCAAGCCCGCGATTATCCATCACCCCGCTGGTCAGGATCTCGCGCCGGGTCAGCCACGGATTTTGATCGCGCGCTTCGGGTGGCATTTTGTAGATCGGAAACCGATAGCGGGAGGTCGGATAGCGGGATCCTGTCAATTCGGGCTCAAAATAACCGGTGAACAGCGGATCTGCACCGTCCTCGACCAAGACTGGACGAAAGAAAAGCTCAAAGAACGCGCGCGCATTCTCGGGCCGCTCGGTATGGGCCAACGCGCAGAGCGAGGACCAATCAGGCTCATCTGGATCGTTGAAGTCGGTGCAGGTGTTCAAGAACACGGACAGTGCGGACCGGTGATCATCTTTGTCCCAACCGTCGAGCTGATCGAAGGACAGGATCCGATAGGTGGTTTCCGCCCGGGCAGCGTCAGCGGCGGCCATAACCGCCACTGCCATCAACGCCGCCCGAAGCGTCGCAATCATGCGTCCGTTGCAACAAGGCGCCAATTGGGGTCATCGGTGCCCATGGGACGGGCAAAGACCCAGGTATCCTTCTGGCGCTTGACCGCCTTTGGATCGCCTTCAACGATGTCACCCCCGCGATCACGCACGACCGAAGTCAGCTCGGCCACGAAACGCATGGTTATCTGTGCCTCGGCGGTATCTGGGTCAAACTCCACATTCTCGACGCGTACTTCCCGCACGCCGATAAACTCGGCCTCGATGGTCAGGCCCTGATCTTCACGCGCGGCCACGACATCGACAAAGGTGTCGAACACATCCTCGGCGATGAAGGGCTGAATGTCATCCAGTTCGCCACGCTCGAACCCCATCACGATCATTTCATAGGCGCCGCGTGACCCTTGCACAAATTCGCTGACCGAAAACGAAGGCTCGACCCGCTTCATCTCGGCCAGGGCCTCGGCCGCGGCGCTGCCTTCCTCGACATAGTCCGTGATATCGCGATCCGGTCCCCCTTCGATCACCTCGAAATCGGGACGGGACGGCGCGGATGAGGGGCGTGGGAGGGGCGGTTTTTCGAAACCTTCCCGCGTCCCAAGCACACTTTTCAGGCGCAAGATCAGAAAAACGGCGATACCGGCCAGCACAAGAAGCTGGATCAGGGGGGAATTCATTAAGAACCTCTTTTCAGGCAAGGGGCTTTGTAAGGGCGGTTGTTGGGCCTTATGTAGGGGTCGGGTAGGCATAAGTCTACTGCCCGCACCGAATGGAGTACGCAGGTTCATGTATCTTTTTCTAGCCTTCCTGCTGGTTCCTCTGATCGAGATCGGATTGTTTATCCAAATCGGAGGCGCCATCGGTCTTTGGCCGACCTTGGCAATCGTCGTTCTGACGGCCGTTCTGGGCACCTGGTTGGTGCGCGCCCAGGGGCTCTTGGCGCTTGGCCAATTGCGCAGTTCGTTTTCGGATCTGCGCGATCCAACGGAACCGCTGGCTCATGGCGCGATGATCCTGATCTCTGGCGCGTTGTTGCTGACACCTGGATTTTTCACCGATGCCATCGGTTTCCTGTTGCTGATGCCGCCCGTTCGGCTGGCCGTTTACCGGTATGTGCGGACCCGGGTCACGGTGCGCCATTTTGAAATGGGCCACCGCCCGCCACCCGCACGGGACGACATCATTGACGGAGATTTCGAGGAGGTGCGCGATCGCACCCCGCAAAACGGCCCGTCCGGCTGGACAAAAGGCGACCTTCCAAAGGATTGAGGCGCCCCCGGCAAGCTGCTAGAGAACGGCCAACCATAGATCCAAGGAGATTATCAATGGCCGAGACCGATAACGGCGCGGCGGGGGCCGCGGCCCCGCAACCTCAGCAGCAACAGCAAGCGGTTCAGATGAAGGTCCTGGGCCAGTTCATCCGTGATTTGTCGTTTGAAAACATTATGGCACAGAAGGGCATCTCGGGCGAGGTCCAGCCGGATGTGAATGTGCAGGTGAACCTGGATGCCAAGAAGCGCCAGCCCGACAATCAATACGAAGTGTCAGTCAAGCTCAATGTCAGTTCCAAGGCCAAAGCCGGCGGCGAGCAGTTGTTTCTGCTGGAGCTGGATTATACCGGCATTTTCCATATCGAAGGTGTGCCGGATGAGCAGATGCACCCCTTCCTGCTGATCGAATGCCCGCGCATGCTGTTTCCGTTTCTGCGCCGCATCGTCAGCGATGTGACCCGCGATGGCGGTTATCCGGCCCTGAACCTGGAAAACATTGATTTCATGCAGATTTACCGCGCCGAACTGGCCCGACGTCAAGCGGCCCAGGGCGATGCTGCACCGGATGCGGATGCTGGCGGCGATGCCTGATCAGTGACGGCGCGCGGGTTTACCTGCGCGCCCACAGGGCCGCATCTCCCAACTTGTCAACGAATGCCTGATGTGCGGCCTCTTCTTCCGGGGTAATCCGGGAGGGTAAGGGCGGCGTCCGAGGTGCAGGCCGCCAGTCCTGAAGGCTTTCTCCGGTCGAGGAGTGGTGATCGGTCGCCAAAGCGAAATCGGGTTGTCTGCCGCCGATCAGTTCCAGATACACCTCTGCCAAGATTTCGGAATCGAGGAGCGCCCCGTGCAATGTCCGGGCCGAGTTATCAATGGCGAACCGACGACACAGCGCATCCAAAGACGCAGGCGATCCGGGAAACCGTTTGCGCGCGATCAATAGCGTGTCGATCGCCTGATCGAAGGGCAGTTGCCGCAGTCCCATCCAACCCAGCTCGGCATTCAGGAACTTCATGTCGAACGCGGCATTGTGGATCACCAGTTTCGCATCTCCGACAAAGCTGAGGAACGCCTCTCCGATCTCGGCGAATTTGGGTTTGTCGCGCAGGAAATCATCGCCCAGACCGTGTATCTCGAACGCCTCTTGCGGCATGGCGCGTTCGGGATTGATATACTGGTGATAGGTCCGGCCCGTGGCCACATGGTTGTAAAGTTCGACCGCACCGATTTCGACAATCCGGTCCCCCGCTTCTGGATCGAACCCTGTCGTCTCGGTATCTAGGACAATCTCACGCATCGCCAAACCTGTCTGTCACATCTGCGATAACAGAATGAACCTGAGCGCGGGCGTGTTCAACCGTGTCGGTTATGATCACGTAATCCGCGCGTGCACGCTTTTCCGCATCCGGCATCTGTTTGGCCTTGATCTGTTCAAACTGATCTTCAGTCATCGTACCCCGCGCCAAGACCCGGGCCCGCTGAACATCCTCGGGCACAGAAACGACGACGGTCGCATCCACCCGAGCCTGGCCACCAGTCTCAAACAGCAAGGGAATGTCCAGAACTACGATATCAGCCGTGCTTTGCGCGATGAAAGCCGCGCGATCCTGCGCGACCAGCGGGTGCACAATCGCCTCGATACGAGGCAGCGCGCCAGGATCCTCTGTAATGATCGCCTTTAGTGCCTCGCGAGAGACCGTGCCATCCCGGATCGCGTCAGGAAAGGCCACCTGCATCGGTGAAACGGCGGCGCCCCCCGCGGCATAAAGACGATGCACTGCCGCATCGGCATCCCACAGATCGCAACCGGCTTCGGCAAACATTGCCGCCGTTGTGCTTTTGCCCATTCCGATAGAGCCTGTGAGGCCCAGCTTGATTGTCATTGCAAAGCCGCGGCACGGGTCGCGGCATCGACCGCGGGCCGGGTCCCAAACCACCGCTCAAAACACGGCACCGCCTGATGAAGCAACATGCCCAGCCCATCAATTGTGGTGCATCCGGCCTCCTCCGCTTCCCGCAGAAGGCGCGTTTGCAACGGTTGATACACCAGATCGGTCACGACCGTTCCTTTTTGCAGCCCATCCAGCGGCACACGCATCTCGGCCTTGCCGGTCATCCCCAGGGACGTCGTATTCACCACCAGCGCCGCATCTTCCAGGATGTTGCCCGCCTGAACCCAGTCGGCAACCTGAATGCGCTGGCCAAAATCGTCTTTCAGCTTTTCCGCGCGAACCCGTGTGCGATTTGTAAGGGTGATTTGTGGAACACCCGCATCTGCAAGGGCGGCCACAACGGCCCGTGCCGCGCCTCCCGCGCCCAGAACCACCGCCATACCGGCACCAGGTGTCCAGTCCGGTGCACCCTGACGCAAGCTTTCGATAAACCCGTACCCGTCGGTGTTGTCAGCCATGATCAAACCGTCGCGCCGAAAGATCAGCGTATTCGCCGCGCCGATCAAAGTCGCGCGATCAGTGATCTGATCCGCCAGGGCCATGACCTTTTCCTTGTATGGAATCGTGACATTGCAGCCCACGAACCCCATCGTTGGCATGATGCGGATCACCCGCTCCAGATCACCGGGTGTCACATCGATAGGGATGTAATGACCGCGAATACCATAGGAGTTCAGCCAGTAGCTGTGCAATTTCGGCGACCGGGAATGCGCGACCGGCGACCCAAGCACCGCCGCCAGCGGTATTCTGTCTTCACTCATCTCTCTAAAACCCCTCGCAGCGTCAGATAGGCCAGCATCTCCAGCATGGGCATACCCAAGACGTTAAAGTAATCGCCGTCAATCCGAGTGAACAGGCGAACGCCCTCTTCCTCCAGCTTGTATCCGCCGACCGCGTGGCGAATGCTCTCCCAATTGCGTGCAACATAGCCTTCGAGATAGGCGTCGGACGCATCGCGCATCCGCAGCCGCGCCTGTCCCACATGGCGCCAGACTGGCCGACGATCCTCATAGATCACGGCCGCGGAAAGCAGTGTGTGGCGTTCATTTCGCATGCGTTGAAGCTGATCCAGAGCATCGTCCGGGCTTTTAGGTTTTGACATCAGCCGTCCCTGAAAATCCAGAACCTGATCGCAGCCGATCACCAGAGCTTCGGGTGTCTTGTCGGCAATCTTGCGCGCCTTAGCCTCGGCCAGGGCATCGGCAATATCGCGTGGCGAGGCGTCCTCTGCCAGAAGGGACGCTTTGATCGCCTCCTCGTCAACGCGCGCGATATGGGTATCAAAGACCACCCCTGCATTGCGCAGAAGGGTGGCCCGTATCTTGGACCCCGAGGCCAGAACGAGAGGGATGGTCATGTGGATAAGCCCGTGGGTTTTGATGCGAACACAGTGGGCATGATCTGCCGGAAAACGCCAGACGAATGCAAGTCGGTGGTGAAGCGACGGATAACCGGGCCGATTCGCGACCTTCATCCAACTGGGGACGGGATAAATGGAAGACACAGGATATCAAGACAGGTCCCGGTCTATCCCCGACTTATCCACAGTCCTATGTTTGAATCGGAGTGTGTAAAGTATTGAAAATTATTAAATTTTTACTTCTTCATGAAGGCACTCCGCGCATCGCCTGGGTTTATACACGTCGAGGACAACCTCGGGAAAACCCGATGATCCACAGGATGCGACGATCCCTACATCATCATCATCTTTCCTTATTTCTTAATTTATTATTAAGAGGGGGCCAGAAACCCAAGGCGAGACGTTGAATGACCGACCTGCTGTCAGATCTCTATCCCTGGACCAAAGCGTTTCACATCATCTCGGTCATTGCATGGATGGCGGGGCTGTTTTACCTGCCGCGCCTGTTTGTCTATCATGTCGAACAGGGCGATACGATCAACGGGATCTCACCCCTCTTCGAAGTGATGGAACGCCGATTGCTGCGGGCAATCATGAACCCGGCAATGATCGCGACCTGGATCTTCGGTCTGGCGATGGTGTTCACGCCGGGGGTTGTCGATTGGGGGATGATCTGGCCCTGGACCAAAGGCGCAGCCGTACTGGGGATGACCTGGTTCCATCACTGGCTGGGCCTGAGGCGAAAAGATTTCATCGCCGGGCACAATTCAGTCACCGGTCGACAATACCGTATGATGAACGAAGTGCCGACCGTTCTGATGATCGTTATCGTGTTTTCCGTCATCCTGAAATTCTGACGGATTTGACTCCGCTGGCGATGGCGCCTATCTAGCGTGTAACAGGCCCGTCCGGGCTATGCGTTTTTCCACATGTCACACATCCTGCCTGGTACGTCGCGTACTGGGCCGTCTTGCAGGTATATTCCCCCATGACCACCGAAAGCCTGAACTTGGCCGATCTCAAAGCCAAGAGCCCCAAGGATCTCCTCTCCATGGCCGAGGAGCTGGAGATCGAGAACGCCTCGACCATGCGCAAGGGGGAGATGATGTTTCAGATCCTCCGCGAGCGCGCGGACGAGGGCTGGGAGGTCTCCGGCGACGGTGTGCTCGAAGTGCTCCAGGACGGGTTCGGCTTCCTGCGCTCACCCGAGGCGAACTACCTCCCGGGCCCGGACGATATCTATGTTTCACCCGATATGATTCGGCAGCATTCCTTGCGTACCGGTGACACCATCGAAGGCGTGATCAAAGCGCCCAACGATACCGAGCGGTATTTTGCGCTGACAAATGTCACGCGGATCAATTTCGAGGATCCTGAGAAGGCGCGGCACAAGATTGCCTTTGACAATCTTACACCGCTTTACCCGGATGAACGGCTGAAGATGGAGATTGAGGATCCGACGATCAAGGACAAGTCCGCGCGGGTGATCGACCTTGTCTCGCCTATCGGGAAAGGCCAGCGGTCGCTGATCGTGGCGCCGCCCCGGACGGGTAAGACGGTGATCTTGCAGAACATTGCCCGGTCCATCGAGGTGAACCATCCCGAATGCTATCTGATCGTGCTGCTGATCGACGAGCGCCCCGAAGAGGTGACCGACATGCAACGGTCCGTTAAGGGGGAGGTGATTTCCTCGACCTTCGATGAACCGGCGACACGTCACGTGGCTGTGTCGGAGATGGTGATAGAAAAGGCCAAGCGATTGGTCGAACATAAGCGAGATGTTGTTATCTTGCTCGATTCGATCACAAGACTTGGTAGAGCATTCAACACAGTTGTGCCATCGTCGGGTAAGGTTCTGACCGGTGGCGTGGATGCGAATGCGTTGCAACGGCCCAAACGGTTCTTCGGCGCTGCGCGTAACATCGAAGAGGGCGGGTCGCTGACCATTGTGGCGACGGCGCTGATCGATACCGGTAGCCGGATGGACGAGGTGATCTTTGAAGAGTTCAAGGGCACCGGCAACTCGGAACTGATTCTGGATCGCAAGATCGCGGACAAGCGTGTCTTCCCCGCCATCGACATCCTGAAATCCGGAACCCGGAAAGAGGATCTGCTGACCGACAAGGTCGATTTGCAGAAAACCTTTGTCCTGCGGCGGATCCTCAACCCGATGGGAACCACAGATGCCATCGAGTTCCTGCTGTCCAAGCTCAAGCAGACCAAAACCAACACGGAATTCTTCGATTCGATGAACACCTGACCAGGGCGCCCCGACGCGGGCGTGTGTTTGATGGATACGATTTTTGCACTGGCGACCGCTCAAGGCAAAGCCGGGGTTGCGGTAATTCGCATCTCGGGCCCTTTGGCGCATGATGCAGGCTGTGGTCTGGCGGGGTCTTTGCCCGATAGGTGTATGTCACGCACGCGCATTCTGCGGGATGCAAAAGGGGAGATCCTGGACCATGCGCTGGTTCTGAGGTTCGATGCACCTGCCAGTTTTACAGGCGAGGACGTCGTTGAGTTACAGTGCCACGGGAGTACCGCGATCGTTGCGGCAGTCCTTTCGGAACTTGGGGACCGGGCTGGCTTGCGGCTGGCTGAACCCGGAGAGTTCACGCGGCGCGCGTTGGAGAATGGGCGTTTGGATCTTTCGCAAGTCGAAGGGCTTGCCGACCTGATTGATGCAGAGACCGAGGCCCAAAGACGCCAGGCACAAAAGATGTTTTCCGGTGCGCTGGGCGATCTTGCGGAACGTTGGCGCAAGGATCTGATTCGGGCGGCCGCGTTGATCGAAGCCACAATTGATTTCGCGGACGAGGACGTTCCGACAGACGTCACCCCCGAAGTTTCCGCGCTTTTGTCCGGTGTGATGGCAGAGCTGAGTGCGCAGACGGATGGTCTGGCAATGGCGGAGAGGATTCGCAACGGGTTTGAGGTGGCTATCGTGGGCCCGCCAAATGTCGGAAAATCAACGCTGTTGAATTACCTTGCTGGTCGCGATGCTGCCATCACTTCGGAATTTGCGGGCACAACACGGGATGTTATCGAAGTTCGCATGGACCTTGGTGGGCTGCCGGTAACACTTTTGGATACTGCCGGGTTGCGTGAAACGGACGATTTTGTGGAAGGGATCGGGATTGATCGTGCCGTGCAGAGGGCAGAGATTGCAGATCTGCGTGTATTTCTGTCTGATGGTCGGGAACTGCTTCTCGAGCCTCGATCTGGCGATATCATCCTGCACCCGATGGCGGACAGACGCTGGGATAAGAGGGAGTCAATTTCGGGTAAGACGGGGGAAGGGGTCGCTGAGTTGGTGGCCCGGATTTCGCAACTCTTGCAGAGTCGGTCGCAATCGGCTGGCCTGGCAACACGCATGCGCCACAAAACCGCGATGGAGAGGGCTCTCGAAGCGTTGCGGTCGGGGCAGGAGACGCTGTCCCGCGGTTCGGCGCATTATGATATAGCAGCGGAAGAGATGCGAACCGCGATTCGAGCTCTTGAATCTCTTGTCGGTCGTATCGACGTAGAGAACTTGCTAGATGAGATATTCGCCAGTTTTTGCTTGGGTAAGTGAGGGGTGTTTCACGTGAAACATTTTGATGTCATTGTGATCGGCGGCGGACATGCGGGAGCAGAGGCTGCGCATGCCTCTGCGCGTATGGGCGCCCAAACCGCACTCATCACGTTGACGGGGGCAGGGATTGGGGTGATGTCCTGCAACCCAGCAATTGGCGGTCTTGGAAAGGGGCACCTGGTTCGTGAAATTGATGCGTTGGATGGGGTGATGGGCCGTGTCGCGGACCGTGCGGGTATTCAGTTTCGCCTGCTGAACCGTCGAAAGGGACCTGCCGTGCAAGGCCCACGTGCCCAGGCCGATCGAAAAATCTATCGGGACACCATGCTCGCAGAGACCGAGGCGCAACCGAATTTGACAATTCTCGAAGGCGAGGTCGTGGATTTCATCCTGCGAGGGGAAAATGTCACCGGTGTGGTGTTAGAGGATGGACTCCAAATCAACGCCGAGGCCGTTGTTTTGACCACAGGGACATTCTTGCGGGGCGTTATTCATATAGGCGACGTGGCACGTCCAGGCGGCCGCATGGGTGACAAACCTTCGGTCAAACTGGCTGAACGCATCGATTCCTTTGATTTGCCGCTCGGACGTCTGAAGACCGGGACTCCGCCCAGGTTAGATGGGCGCACAATCAAATGGGATGGGCTGGACATGCAGCCCGGAGATGACGATCCCACATTTTTTTCCTTTCTTTCGACGGCTGTTTCAGCCCGGCAGATTTCATGCGGCATCACGCATACGAACCCGCAAACCCATGAGATAATAGAAAAAAACCTCTTTCGGTCAGCAATGTATGGTGGTCATATAGACGGGATTGGACCGCGGTATTGCCCGTCCATTGAGGACAAGGTCGTGCGGTTCTCGGAGAAAACTTCGCATCAGATCTTTCTTGAGCCGGAAGGCGTCGACGATCACACGATCTATCCGAATGGGATTTCGACGTCCTTGCCCATGGAGGTGCAAGAGGCCTATGTACATTCGATTAAAGGCCTGGAGAAGGCTGTCATCCTCCAGCCCGGATATGCGATCGAGTATGACTATGTCGACCCGCGGGCGCTCACGCCGCAATTGGCGCTGAAGGATATCAAAGGTCTATATCTAGCGGGTCAAATCAATGGAACCACAGGATATGAGGAGGCCGCAGCTCAGGGTATGGTCGCAGGGCTCAATGCTGCGCTCGCTGTTCAAGGGCGTGAGTCGATCACATTTAGTCGCGCCAACAGCTATATCGGGGTGATGATCGACGATTTGACCACACGGGGCGTCACAGAACCCTATCGTATGTTTACCTCACGCGCGGAATTTCGTTTGTCCTTGCGGGCGGATAATGCGGATCAGCGGTTGACGCCGTTCGGTTTGGACTTGGGCTGCGTCGGGGAGAAGCGCGCATCTGTTTTCCGGACAAAGATGGAGCAGCTAGAGAAGGTCCAGCATCGCCTTTCCTCCATCACATATACGCCAAAACAGGTACAGGCGGCTGGGATCTCGATCAACCAGGATGGGACGCGCCGGACAGGAATGGCGGTTTTGGCATTCCCGGATGTCTGTTTTGAGGATCTTGTCCCGCTGGACCCAGAGTTGGACGGCTATGACCTGACGACGCGGCGGCAGATCGAACGGGACGCGCTTTATGCCAATTACATTGACCGGCAGAAGAAGGATGTCGAATCGCTGAAGAAAGACGAAGATCAGGCGATTCCGGCTGATCTTGACTATACGTCGATTGAGAGCCTTTCAAATGAACTGAAAATCAAGCTGTCCCGGGCGAGACCCGCAAACTTGCTGCAGGCTTCACGTATAGATGGGATGACGCCAGCAGCGCTGGCGCTGATCTTGGCACGGATCAAGCGCCATGCTCAAAAGAAATCCGCATGAACGCTGGGTCCGCCCTGACGAATGTTTCACGTGAAACAGAGGAACGTCTGAGAGCATTCGCTGACCTGGTCCTAAAGTGGACGCCCAAAATCAATCTCATATCGAAGAAATCACAGGACGATATCTGGGAGCGGCATATCGTTGATTCGATTCAGGTGGCGCGATGTTCGGATGCCTCCGGTCACTGGGTCGACCTGGGATCCGGAGGTGGCTTCCCCGGGGTGGTCGTTGCAATTATGGCCAAGGAGCAGCGGCCCGAGACTCGCTTTACCCTCATCGAAAGCGATCAGCGCAAATCTGCTTTCCTCCGTACTGCGATTCGCACGTTGGATCTTAACGCCTGCGTTCTCACCGATCGGATCGAAACCGTACCAGCACAAAGGGCGGATATCCTTTCTGCCCGTGCATTAACGGATTTGAATCGGCTTTTGGCTTACGCAGAGCGTCATTTGACTCCAGGCGGGGCGGCGTTGTTTCAAAAGGGAGCAAACTGGGAAAAAGAGGTGGAAGAGGCGCGCAAGTATTGGAATTTCAACTGCGAACCCATTAGAAGTCAGACGCAAGAGGCCGCCGCTATTTTGAAGATCGAAGGAGTGTCGCGTGACTGATCTTTCGCGCCCGACCGGACCCCGGATTATTGCCGTTGCAAACCAGAAAGGCGGGGTCGGGAAAACCACCACCGCCATCAACCTTGCGGCCGCCTTGGCGGAAATCGGACGGCGCGTTCTGGTCGTCGACCTCGATCCGCAGGGAAACGCGTCAACCGGCCTGGGAATCCAAGGAGCGCAGCGGGATCTGACAACCTATGATCTGCTGGTTGACGATGCGCCTCTGGCCGATGTGATTCAGACGACCGATGTCGAAAACCTGTCCATCATTCCGGCAACCGTCGATCTGAGTTCGGCGGATATTGAGCTGATTTCAAATGAAAAGCGCAGTTTTCTTCTACATGATGCGTTGCGCCAGACGGCGATGGATACATATGGGTTTGACTTTATCCTTATAGACTGTCCACCTTCGTTGAACCTTTTGACAGTGAATGCGATGGTTGCGGCCCACTCCGTCCTTGTGCCATTGCAAAGCGAGTTCTTTGCATTGGAAGGGTTGTCGCAGTTGATGCTCAGCGTGCGCGAAGTCAGACAGACCGCCAATCCGAACCTGCGTCTGGAGGGGGTGGTTTTGACGATGTTCGACCGGCGCAATAATCTATCGCAACAGGTCGAACAGGATGCGCGCGACAATCTGGGGGAGCTGGTGTTCCGAACCATGATTCCCCGCAACGTCCGGGTGAGCGAGGCACCGTCTTTTGCGATGCCGGTCTTGTCCTATGACCCACAATCGCAGGGCGCTCAGGCATACCGCGCACTGGCTCAGGAAATCATGGATAAACACGGTAGAAAAGCCGCCTAGGGGGAGAGCAAAATGGCAGACAAGAAAAGCAAGGCCCGGGGTTTGGGTCGCGGGCTGTCCGCCTTGATGGCGGATGTCCCCACCGAACCTGTCGAAACACAGGCGCCGCGGCCTGCGGATCAGCATGTTCCGATTGAAAAGGTTGAGGCCAATCCAGACCAGCCTCGCCGCCGCTTCTCCAAAGAGGCGTTGGATGAGCTGACCGCGTCTGTCCGGGAAAAGGGCATCATTCAGCCGCTGATCGTCCGGGTCAAAGGCGCGGGATACGAGATCGTCGCTGGAGAACGGCGCTGGCGGGCCGCTCAGCAGGCGCAACTGCATGAAGTCCCCGTCATCGTTCGAGATTTTGACGACACCGAAGTGCTCGAGGTTGCCATCATCGAGAACATCCAACGGGCCGACCTGAACCCGGTGGAGGAGGCGGCCGGGTATCGGCAGCTGATGGACCGCTTTGGTCATACCCAGGAAAAACTGGCCGAAGCCTTGGGCAAGAGCCGCAGTCATATTGCCAATCTGATGCGCCTCTTAACCCTGCCGGACGTAGTCCAGGAGATGTTGCAGGAAGGGCATCTGAGCGCCGGTCACGCGCGGGCCCTGATCACATCCGATGATCCGATTTCATTGGCGCAGATGGTTGTCAAAAAGGGCCTTTCGGTTCGAGAGACGGAGAAGCTGGCGAAATCTCAAACCACGCCGCGGACGAGACCGACCCGCACCGCGCCTGAAAAGGACGCCGATACCAAGGCGTTGGAAGGGGATTTGTCCGCTACTTTGGGGTTGAATGTACAGATCGAACATCGACCAGGTCAGGAGGCAGGCCAGATAACGATCAAGTATGAAAGCCTTGAAGACCTTGATACGCTGTGCCGGTTGCTCAGCGGTTCCTAGTCCGCTGCCAGTTCTGTAATGATGGTGTTTAAGATCATAAGCCCTTGATTTGTAACAGATAATCGGTCAAGAGTGGCATTAATCATGCCCAAATCGACCAAATGTTCAACGGTTTGAGGATTGAAATCCTGACCACTCATCCGCTGGTATCTGGCCCGATCAATCCCATCGCGTACTCTCATTCCCATAAGCAGGTATTCCCGCGCCTGGTCCTTGGGTGACACAGGTTCGCGCACGGTTTCGGCGCCCCCCCGTTCTGCTGCGTGCAGCCAGGCGCCGGGCATGCGGGTGCATTCGGTAGCATACCGTGTGCCATCCACCGTGATCCGCCCATGGGCGCCGGGACCGATCCCGGCATAATCCCCATAGCGCCAATAGATCAGGTTGTGGCGCGATTCCGCGCCTGGGTGGGCATGGTTCGAGACCTCGTAATTCAGCATGCCAGCCTGCGCACACAGATTTTGCGTGACATCGTACATGTCAGCCGCGCTATCGTCGTCGGGCAGGCCCCGCAGCTTGCCCAGCGCATAGCGATCGCCAAAGGCGGTGCCGTCCTCAATGGTGAGCTGGTAGAGCGATAGGTGATCAATCGCCAGTGTCAGAGCCTGTTTCAGCTCGGCCTCCCACGCTTGCACCGTTTGATCCTGCCGGGCATAGATCAGGTCGAAACTGACCCGATCAAAAAGACTTCGTGCGAGGTCAAAGGCCGCCATCGCCTCGGCGGCCGAATGTATGCGGCCCAATCTTTGTAGATCCCGATCATTCAGTGCCTGTATCCCCATAGAGATGCGATTGACGCCCGCATCGCGGAACCCGCGAAACTTCCCGGCCTCAACCGAGCCAGGATTGGCCTCCAAGGTGATCTCGGGCGCATTGGCCATCGGCCAAAGCTGTTTCACGTGATCCAGAATGGCCGCAACCGTTTCGGGCGCCATCAGACTGGGGGTGCCGCCGCCAAAAAAGATCGTGTTCAGGATCCTGTTTGGCAGCTCGGCCGCGACACGATCCAGCTCACGAATATAGGCTCTGACCCAGCGTGATTGATCGATATCGCGCACCACGTGGCTGTTGAAATCGCAATAGGGGCATTTGGCTTGGCAAAATGGCCAATGGATATAAAGGCCAAAGCCTCCGTTCTGCCAATCTTCAGTCAAAGCAGCCCGCGACGAGTTTGCGGAAAGCGTCGGCCCGGTGGCTGATTGTGTTCTTTTCCCAGCGGTCCATCTGACCGAATGTCAGATCATGGCCGTTGGGTTGAAAGACCGGATCATATCCATGCCCCTGATCGCCGCGCATGGGCCAGACGATCTTGCCTTCCATGACGCCGGGGAACACCTCGTCATGACCATCGGGCCAGGCCAGAACCAGGGTGCAGCAAAACCGCGCGCTGCGCGGATGGGGAGCGTTCATCGCCTCCAGCTCATCATGGGCGCGGGTCATGGCCATCACGAAGTCACGGCCCTGAGGCGTTTCGGCCCAATCGGCTGTATAGACACCTGGCGCCCCGTTCAGCGCGTCAATTTCGATGCCGGAATCGTCCGAAAGAGCGGGCAGGCCGGTGGCTTGGGCCGCTGCATGGGCTTTGATCCGGGCATTTCCGACGAAAGTGGTTTCGGTTTCTTCCGGTTCGGGCAGGTTCATCTCTGCGGCGCCCACGACACTGACGCCATAAGGCTCCAGCAGATGCGCGATCTCTTCCAGCTTGCCTTGATTATGGGTCGCCACCAAAAGCCGGTCGCCGGTGAACTTGCGTGTCATGCAGTGGCGGCCCTTTGCGCTGCGGCCAGTTCTTCCACGCCTTTTTCGGCCAGGTCCAGCATCTGGTTCATCTGATCGCGGGAATAGGTCGATCCCTCGGCGCTCATCTGAACCTCGATCAGGCGTTTGGCGCCGGTCATGATAAAGTTGCCATCCACGCCGGCCTCGGAATCCTCGGGATAATCGAGATCGAGAACGGCTTGCCCGGCATAGACCCCACAGCTGACCGCCGCGACCGGATCGAGGAGGGGGTCACTGATCACGTCACCGGCTTTCATCAGTTTGTTTACCGCCAGGCGCAGGGCGACCCAACCGCCGGTGATCGCGGCGCAACGGGTTCCGCCATCGGCCTGAAGCACATCGCAATCAACGGTGATCTGCCGTTCGCCCAGCGCGACACGGTCCACACCTGCGCGCAGCGACCGACCGATCAGGCGCTGGATCTCGACCGTGCGTCCGCCTTGTTTTCCGCTGGTTGCCTCACGGCGCATCCGTGTGTTGGTTGCGCGCGGCAGCATTCCATATTCCGCCGTCACCCAACCCAGGCCCGATCCCTTGATAAAGGGGGGGACACGCTCCTCAATCGTGGCAGTACAAAGTACATGCGTTTCGCCCACCTTGATCAGGCAGGACCCTTCGGCATGTTTCGTGAAGCCGGTTTCGATTGAAACCGCGCGCATTTCACTTAGATCTCGTCCTGAGGGTCGCATGGATTTTCCTTTTTTACCTTGGGCGGAGATACCGCCGGGGGGGTCGATGATGCAAGCCCGATTGACCTTTGCGACACGTCGATTTTAATGGCAGCCCAGTGAAGGATCGGTATGTCAGACGCATCACATCTGCTGGACGAGATGAACGACCGCTCGCGCGAGGTGTTTCGGCGGGTTGTTGAATCCTATCTGGAAAACGGCGACCCTGTGGGCTCGCGCACGTTGTCCCGCACCCTGAGTGAAAAGGTCAGCGCCGCGACGATCCGCAATGTCATGCACGATCTGGAGTATCTGGGCCTGCTGGACAGTCCACATGTCAGTGCGGGCCGCGTGCCCACCCAGCTGGGCCTGCGGATGTTCGTCGATGGACTGCTTGAGGTGAGCAACCTGGACGATGACGATCGCGAGAGAATCGACGCGACAGTTACCAGCAATGCGCAGGACGTCGGTTCGATGCTCGACAGGGTAGGCTCGGCGCTGTCCGGGGTGACGCGCGGCGCGTCTTTGGTGTTGACCCCCAAACGCGAAGCGGCGCTGAAACACATCGATTTTGTCTCACTGGCGCAGGATCGCGCCCTGGTGGTCTTGGTGTTTTCCGACGGGCATGTGGAGAACCGTCTCTTTACCCCGCCTCCCGGTCACACGCCGTCCTCGATGCGGGAGGCGTCGAATTTCCTCAATGCGCTGATTGACGGCAAGACGCTTGGCGATCTGCGCGGCGTGATCCAGTCAGAGATTTCGCACCGCAGACAGGAGATCGACCAGTTGGCTCGGGCGATGGTCGAATCGGGTCTGGCCATCTGGGACGGGGAAGAGACGGAAAGCGCGCGTTTGATCGTGCGCGGTCGATCGAACCTGTTGGAGACAGAAGGCGCCGAGGAAGAGCTGGAGCGTATTCGCGTGCTCTTTGACGACCTGGAGCGCAAACGCGATATCGCTGATTTCCTGGAACTCACGGAAGATGGCGAAGGTGTCCGCATTTTTATCGGCTCAGAGAACAAACTTTTTTCACTTTCGGGTTCCTCTCTGGTGGTGTCTCCATATATGAACGCGGATCGTAAGATCATCGGTGCTGTGGGGGTAATCGGCCCCACCCGTCTGAACTATGGACGGATCGTGCCGATTGTCGATTACACGGCACAGCTGGTCGGGCGATTGATATCCGACCGGAACTAGAGGTTTGAGGAATGGCAGAGCCCAAAGAAAACGACTTTCTCGACGATGTGAGCGAGGCCGAGGCCGAGGCCCTGGCAGACGAGATGGCAGAAATCTCGGATGAGGAGGCTGAATTGGACGCGCTGCGCGCCGAACGCGACGATTACAAAGACAAGTTCATGCGCGCCCTGGCCGAGACTGAGAATGCGCGCAAACGGTCCGACAAGGCGCGGCGTGAGGCCGAGCAATATGGCGGTGCCAAGCTCGCGCGGGATATGCTGCCGGTGTATGACAATCTTAAACGCGCGCTGGATGCCGCCGGAGAGAACCAGCGCGCCGCCGCGGCCGCGCTGATCGAAGGGGTCGAATTGACCATGCGGGAGCTTTTGAACGTCTTTAAAAAGCACGGGATCGAAGTGATCACCCCAAAGGTCGGCGACAGATTCGATCCGCAGCATCACGAGGCGATGTTCGAGGCCCCGGTGCCTGGCACCAAGGCCGGAGAGATCATTCAGGTCTCGGCCGAAGGGTTCATGCTGTCGGACCGGCTGCTCAGGCCCGCGCAGGTTGGGGTGTCGTCCAATACTGGCGGATGATGCGCCAGCCGCTGATGGCGTGTAGCGTATTTGAGCGAGAAGAAGCGCAGGGGCCGATCAGGATTTGGCCGCCTCTTTGAGTTTGTAGACCAGGTTTAGTGCTTCTTTCGGTGTCAGCTCATCGGGATGAATTTGGTCGATCATCTCGTCGAGCGGGGACGTCCGGCTGGGTGGCGCCGGTGGCGGGACCGCGGAAAACAGCGGAAGATCGTCGATGATCGCCTTTTGGGTCGATCCGCCTTCGCGTTCGCCTTTCTCGAGCGCATCCAAGACCACCCGGGCGCGCTCCACCACAGATTTCGGTAGCCCGGCCAGTTGGGCAACCTGCACACCATAGCTCCGATCGGCAGCGCCCTTGCGCACTTCATGCAGGAAGATGACCTCGCCCTCCCACTCCTTGACCGCGACGGTCGCGTTTTCGACATGGGCCAGCTTACCGGCAAGTGCGGTCAGTTCATGATAATGGGTCGCAAACAGTGCGCGGCACAGGTTGACCTCGTGCAGGTGCTCCAGCGTTGCCCAGGCGATAGAGAGCCCATCATAGGTGGCGGTGCCGCGCCCGATTTCATCCAGGATGACCAAGGCCCGGTCATCGGCCTGGTTCAGGATCGCTGCGGTCTCGACCATTTCGACCATAAAGGTCGAGCGGCCCCGCGCCAGATCGTCGGACGCGCCCACACGGCTGAAAATCTGGCTGACCATGCCGATATGCGCCGCCTCTGCCGGGACATAGCTGCCCATCTGTGCCAAAAGTGCAATCAGCGCGTTCTGTCGTAGGAAGGTCGATTTACCCGCCATGTTGGGCCCGGTCAAAAGCCAGATCGCCGATCCATCCTCGGCCGTCAGGGTACAGTCATTGGCAATGAAACTGCCACCGCCTTGCCGTTTCAAGGCCTGTTCGACGACAGGGTGCCGTCCGCCAGAGATCGCAAAGCTGCGGGAGGTGTCGATGACCGGCAGGCACCAGTTTTCGGCCTTGGCAAGATCCGCCAGAGAAGCGGCCAGATCAATCTCTGCCAAGGCCCGTGCGGTGGCGTTTATCGTCGCGGCTGAGTCTAGAATTGTGCCAGACAGCCTTTCATAGAGCCGCTTTTCGATATCAAGGGCGCGACCTCCGGCACTGAGGATCTTTGTTTCCATCTCTGACAGGGGAAGGGTGGTGAAACGGACCTGGTTGGCCGTGGTCTGACGGTGAATGAACGTGTCCGACAGGGGTGGGGACAGCATCCTGTCCGCATGGGTTGCGGTGGTTTCGATGAAATAGCCCAGCACATTGTTGTGCTTGATCTTCAGCGACGGGATACCGGTTTGGGCGATATAGTCCTGCTGCATTCCGGCGATGACGGATCGCCCCTCGTCGCGCAGCGTGCGAGCGTCGTCCAGCTCGGGCTCGAACCCGTCGGCGATGAAGCCGCCATCGCGCGCCAGAAGGGGCGGTTCGGCGATCAACGCCTGATCCAGCAGGTCGATCAGCGCGTCATGCCCGGTCAGATCGCCCGCAGCGTCTGTCAAAAGCGGTGGCAGGTCGAGGGGCTCAGCATCTTTCGCGATCCGATCGGCCTGGATGAGACCGGTGCGGATCGCCGCCAGATCGCGGGGCCCACCCCGACCCAGCGACAGCCGTGACAGCGCCCGGTCCAGATCCGGCACCTTGCGCAGCATGTTCCGGATCGTGTCGCGCGTGGAGGCGTCCTCAACAAAGAATGTAACAGCAGCGAGGCGCCCGCTCACCATCTCAGGATCGCGCGAGGGGCTGGAAAGCCGTTGCTCCAGCAATCGCGCGCCGCTTGCGGTTGTCGTGCGATCCATGACCGACAAAAGCGACCCGGCGCGCCCACCGGACAGCGCCTGGGTCAGTTCCAGATTGCGGCGCGTGGCGGCATCAATCTGGACAACGCGGTCCTGCGCCTCGCGCTGTGGGGGGCGGAGCAAGGGGAGTTTGCCCTTTTGCGTGATGTCAAGGTAATCGACAAGCGCACCCATGGCCGAAACCTCTGCCCGTCCGAATGGTGCAAAGGCGTCGAGCGTGCCAACCGAGAACAGAGTACAAAGCCGCTTTTCGGCGTTTGCGCTGTCAAAGCTGGACCGCGAGAGCGGCGTCATTGGAACGCTCATGTCAGACACCAAGTCGCACAGGTCGTTCTCTGCCGCCTCGGAGAGGATCAACTCGGACGGCGCAAGACGGGCCAGTTCCGGGCTCAGCCGGACGGGGGTGAGCGGCATCACGTGAAACGCCCCGGTCGAGATATCGGCCCAGGCCAGGGCGGCCTCTCCCCGGATATCGACATAGGCGGCGAGAAAGTTGTGGCGCCGCGCCTCAAGCAGTGCGTCTTCGGTCAGCGTGCCGGGGGTCACCAGGCGGACCACACCTCGCTTGACCACCGATTTGGATCCGCGCTTTTTCGCCTCTGCCGGGCTTTCCATCTGCTCGCAGACGGCTACGCGGAACCCTTTGCGGATCAGGGTCAGCAGATACCCTTCGGCGGCATGTACCGGAACGCCGCACATCGGGATGTCGGCGCCGTCATGTTTGCCACGTTTGGTCAGCGCGATATCTAGGGCTTCGGCCGCGGCGACGGCATCGTCAAAGAACATCTCATAGAAATCGCCCATGCGATAAAAGAGGAGCGCATCGACATGACCCTCCTTTATCTCAAGATATTGCGCCATCATGGGCGTGACGTTGCTCACGCAGATCCCCCGGTGTTCCGTTCGCGCGACCTTACAAATCACGTCCCGCGCGCGAAAGGCGAAAACGCAATCCCGTTGAGACCCGAGGGACGCTAAGCTATGAGGCTAAAACCGCATCAGGGAGTGGCAGAACAGATGGCCAAGAACAAGATCACGTCCGAAGAGGCCTTGGCCTTTCACCTTGAACCCGCACCGGGCAAGTTCGAGATCCAGGCCACAGTGCCGATGACGACTCAGCGGGATCTGTCGCTTGCCTATTCACCGGGTGTCGCTGTGCCGTGCCAGGCGATCGCCGAAAACCCCGAAACGGCGTATGACTATACCAACAAGGGCAACCTCGTGGCGGTGATCACCAACGGGACGGCGGTTCTGGGTCTGGGAAATCTCGGTGCGCTGGGCTCCAAACCGGTGATGGAGGGCAAGGCGGTCCTCTTCAAACGGTTCGCGGACGTGAACTCCATTGATATCGAGCTTGATACCGAGGATCCCGATGAGTTTTGCCGCGCCGTGCGGCTGATGGGACCGACATTCGGGGGTATCAACCTGGAAGACATCAAGGCGCCGGAGTGTTTCATCATCGAACAGCGTCTGAAGGAGGAGATGGATATCCCGGTCTTCCACGATGATCAGCATGGCACCGCGGTGATCTGCGCTGCAGGGCTGATCAATGCGCTGCATCTGTCAGGCAAAAAGATCGAGGAAGTGCGCATCGTTCTGAACGGCGCGGGTGCGGCTGGGATCGCCTGTCTGGAACTGCTCAAGGCGATGGGGGCGCGGCATGAGAATTGCATCATGTGCGACACCAAGGGCGTGATCTACCAGGGCCGCACAGAAGGCATGAACCAGTGGAAATCGGCGCATGCGGTCAAGACCGAGATGCGCACGCTGGATGATGCCATGAACGGTGCCGACGTATTTCTGGGTGTCTCGGCCAAGGGCGCCGTGACGCAGGATATGGTCGCGTCGATGGCCGACAACCCGGTGATCTTTGCCATGGCCAACCCAGACCCTGAGATCACGCCGGAAGAGGCACATGAGGTGCGCGTCGATGCCATCGTCGCCACCGGGCGATCGGATTATCCCAATCAGGTGAACAACGTTCTGGGTTTTCCCTATCTCTTTCGCGGCGCGCTGGATATCCACGCCCGCGCGATCAATGACGAGATGAAGATCGCCTGCGCCCACGCCCTTGCCGCGCTGGCGCGCGAAGATGTGCCGGATGAGGTGGCCCTGGCCTATGGCAAAAGTCTTGCCTTCGGGCGCGATTACATCATTCCGACACCGTTCGACCCGCGGCTGATCCACCGCATTCCGGTTGCTGTCGCGCGCGCGGGTATGGATACCGGCGCGGCGCGCCGTCCGATCATCGACATGGACGCGTATGAGGTCAGCCTCAAGGCCCGGATGGATCCGACGGCCAGTATCCTGCGCGGCCTCAATGCGCGTGCGCGCGCAGCGCAGGCCCGTATGATCTTTGCCGAAGGGGACGATCCGCGTGTGCTGCGTGCCGCAGTCACCTATCAGCGTTCCGGTCTGGGTAAGGCGCTGGTCGTGGGCCGGTCCGACGACGTCAAGGCCAAGCTGGAGCAGGCGGGCCTTGGCGATGCGGTGCGCGAGATCGAGGTGGTCAATGCCGCCAATACCGCACATCTGGACACCTATAAGGCGTTTCTCTTTGATCGGCTCCAGCGCAAGGGGTTCGATCGCCAGGATATTCACCGGCTGGCGGCGCGCGACCGGCACGTGTTCGCCTCGCTGATGCTGGCGCATGGGCATGGCGACGGGCTGGTGACCGGGGCGACGCGCAAAAGCGCGCATGTGCTCGACCGGATCAACCAGGTGTTCGATGCGGATGCGGCCCATGGCGCGGCCGGTATCACCGCGCTGCTGCACAAAGGCCGGATCGTTCTGATCGCTGACACATTGGTGCATGAATGGCCAGATGACGAGGATCTGGCCAATATCGCAGAGCGTGCCGCCGATGTGGCCCGCCACATGGGTCTGGAGCCGCGCGTGGCCTTTGTCAGCTTTTCCACCTTTGGGTACCCGGTGTCCGAGCGGGCCGAAAAGATGCACCAGGCGCCCAGAGTTCTGGAGCGGCGCGGCGTCTCGTTTGAGTATGAGGGCGAGATGACCGTCGATGTGGCTTTGAACGAACAGGCACAGGCGCAGTACCCGTTCTGCCGCCTTTCGGGCCCTGCAAACATCCTTGTGGTGCCTGCGCGGCATTCGGCCAGTATCTCGGTCAAGCTGATGCAGGAGATGGGCGGCGCCACAGTGATCGGTCCGATCCTGACAGGGGTCGACAGGCCGATCCAGATTTGCTCCACGGTGGCGACGGCGAATGACATTTTGAACATGGCCGTTCTGGCCTCGTGCGAGATTGGCTGATGACGATCTGGAACCTCGGCTCGATCAACCTCGACCTGGTCTATGGGATGGATCGCCTGCCGGGTCGGGGTGAGACGGTTTCGGCCGCGACCAAAGCCGAGTTTCTGGGCGGCAAGGGCGCGAACATGTCTGTGGCCGTGGCCCGGGCGGCGGCCCGCGTGTGCCATATCGGGGCAGTCGGGGCGGATGGGCGCTGGGCGGTGGAGCGCTTGATGGAATACGGCGTTGATACCGGCCATATCGTGCAGGTCGACGTGCCAACCGGTCACGCCATTGTCGCGGTCGAAGGATCGGGCGAGAATCAGATCATCATCTTTCCCGGAGCAAATCGAGACATCCCGGTCGAGCGGCTAAGAGCGGCTCTGACACAGGCACAAACCGGCGATTTTCTGGTGATGCAGAATGAAACAAATGCCCAGATTGAGGCGGCGCGCCTGGGCCACGACATGGGGTTGACGGTCTGTTATGCTGCCGCCCCGTTCGAGGCTGGAGCGGTTCAAGCCGTCCTTGCGTATCTGGACTTGCTGATCCTGAATGCGGTGGAGGCGGAGCAGCTGGAACACGCGCTGGGCCGCCCGGTCACCGATCTGGCGGTGCGTGATGTGATCGTAACGCTGGGCGCCCGGGGCGCGCGGTGGATCAGCACCGAAAGGGGCTCCGATCAGGTATTCGCCGCGCGACAGGTCCAGGCGGTTGATACGACTGGCGCGGGTGACACGTTTACCGGATATGTTCTGGCCGGGCTGGATCGGGGCATGCCGATGCCGCAGGCGATCTCTCAGGCAGTGCTTGCGGCGTCGATCATGGTGACGCGGCGTGGAACGGCGGATGTGATCCCCGATCTCAAGGACCTCCAGGATCTGATACAGGACTAAGGCGCCTCAGCCATCGGCAAAGGGCGCGGCACTGCCCCAAAGTTCCCGCACGCGTTGATCGCGACCACAGGCCTCCCGATAGAACTTATAGGCGTTCGCTTTGCTCTTGGGACCGGCTCGGGTGATGATCAGACCTCGGCTTTTATAGTAATCCTGATGATAGGCCTCGGCCTCATAAAACGGGGCGATGTCGCGCACCGGGGTCACAATTGACTGGCCAAGCTCTTTTTGTGCTTTGGCAAGGATGGCTCGGGCCCGTTCGCTTTCCTGCGGGTTAGAGACGAATATCGCGGTGGTATAGGAAAAACCGCGATCACAGAACTGACCGCCCGCGTCCGTCGGATCAACGGAGCGGATGAATTTACTCAACAGCTCATCGCGCGTTACGATCGAGGGATCGAACTGGATTTGCACGGCCTCCACATGACCGGTGTCACCGCCTACCACCTGCTTATACGTGGGGTTGGATATAGATCCGCCGGTAAACCCCGAGATCACCTCCGATACGCCCGGAACCTTCTCGAAATCGGCCTCGACGCACCAGAAACATCCGCCCGCGACGGTCAATGTCTCGGTCTGGGCGGCATGCGCCTCATTCGCTTTCACAACCAGGCCCATCATGATCAGAACACTCAGGACAAGCGGCTTGATGTTGTTGGCAAGTGTCATGGCTAAAACCTCCGATGTCTTCACAGACTGCCGGGTGAACCGCCTTCGCGCAATTGCCTGACACCGAATGTCACAGGCTGGTGACAGGATTTTACCACTTGGCAGTTGCGATCCTCAGGCCTAGCGTGCCCAAAATCGGAGGGGTCGATGGATCACAAAGTCACCACACATCAGGCCGAAGAAGACGCCCGCAACGATCAGATCCTGATCTATGTCGACGGGCGCATCTTGCCCAAGGCACAGGCCACGGTCAGCGTCTATGACAGCGGGTTCATGCTGGGCGATGGCGTGTGGGAGGGGCTGCGCCTTTATGATGGGACCTGGGCGTTTCTGGATGCCCATATCGACCGGTTGTTCGAGGCCGCCAAGGCCATTGATCTGGACATTGGGTTGGATCGGAATGGCGTGATTTCCGCTTTGTTAGAGACACAACACGCCAATCAGATGACCACAGACGCCCATGCGCGGCTGATGGTGACCCGCGGGGTGAAACACAGACCCTTCCAGCATCCGGGCCTCAGCCGGTCCGGGCCGACGATGGTGATCATCATGGAGCATTCGCGCCCCTCGATCCCGCGTCCGATCCGCTTGGCCACCGTGCCGCATCTGCGCGGGTTGCCAATGACGCAGGATCCCAAACTGAACTCCCATTCCAAACTGAACTGCATCCTGGCCTGTATTGCGGCCGAGAAAGCCGGCGCCGACGAAGCGTTGATGCTGGATGTGCATGGGTTCGTGAACACGACCAACGCCTGCAACTTCTTCATCGTCCGCGGCCGAGAGGTTTGGACCTCTACCGGGGATTACTGCATGAACGGGATCACGCGGGCCAAGGTGATCGATCTGTGCCGTGCCAATGACATTCCGGTGTTCGAGCGGAACTATTCCCTGGTCGACACCTATGGCGCGGACGAGGCGTTTCTGACCGGCACGTTTGGCGCGCAAACTCCGGTTGCCGAAATCGACGGCCGCCAGATCGGGACCGGAGAGATGGGGCCGGTCACGAAACGGCTGCGTGAGCTTTATAAGGATCTGATCGTGCAGGAGTGTGCCTGATGCGGATTGCGATGTGGTCGGGGCCGCGCAATCTTTCTACGGCAATGATGTATGCCTTTGGCGGCCGGTCCGATTTCGCGGCTTGGGATGAGCCGTTCTATGCCGCCTATCTGTGCCATAGTGGGATCGACCACCCCATGCGCGCAGAGATCTTGGCGGCTGATGAAACTGATCCAGAGGCTGTTGCGGCGCGCTGTTCAGACTCTATCCCTAGGCGAAAGCCGCATTTCTATATGAAGCATATGGCGTTTCATATGCTCGATGGCTTTCCCCTGGATTGGGCAGAGGCATGCGTGAACATACATCTGATCCGCCATCCCGCCCGAGTCGTGGCGAGCTATGCGACCAAACGTGAGAACCCGACGCTCGACGATATCGGGTTTCGTCAGCAGGTCGAGATTTTCAACCGGTTTCCGGGGCCTGTCATCGACAGCTTTGATATCCGCCGCGACCCTGAAGGCATGCTGGTCAAGCTGTGCGCAGCGATTGATCTGCCCTGGGATCCCGCGATGCTGCGCTGGCAGGCGGGACCGAAACCTTGGGACGGTGTCTGGGCAAGACATTGGTACGGGGCGGTCCACCGCTCCACCGGGTTCGCAGGAGCCGAAGAGGATTTGCCCCAGTTAGAGCCTGAAATGGCCCATGTAGCGGACATGGCGATGCCATATTACAATCGGCTGGCCGCACTCAGGATTTGAGCAGATCCCCCAGTTTCATCGCCACCGCCGGGTTCCCCGATATCTTGATCTTGCCCATCATCACGGCGGTCATCGGGTTAAGCTTGCCCATGAGCAGTTTCGACAAGTTCTCAGGCGACAGGCTGAGCGTACAATCGGTTTCCTGATCGACATCCGTCGCCGTACCGTCGGCCAGAACGATCACGCCGTCGGCCCCGCAATCAAATTTCAGACTGCCGTTAAAGGGGCGGTTTTCCAGCCCCTTTTGCAGTTTCGGCAAGATCTCGGACAGCATGGTGTACCCTTCCCCCTTGAATCCTCTTGGGGATAGGCGCTGTCTCCGCATTCGGGCAAGCCTAACGAAAGGTCACCCTTTGAGCCGACGTTCCCGTGCGGCAAGCAGTTTCAGCCGCAGCGCGTTAAGCTGGATGAACCCGGCGGCGTCTTTCTGATCATAGGCTCCGGCGTCTTCCTCGAACGTGACATGCGCCTCGGAATAAAGGCTATGATCCGACCAGCGACCGACGCAGCGGGCGCTGCCTTTATAGAGCTTCAGGCGAACGGTGCCGGTCACGTGGGTCTGGCTGGCGTCAATGGCGGCTTGCAGCATTTCGCGCTCGGGCGAGAACCAGAAGCCGTTATAGATCAGTTCGGCATAACGCGGCATCAGATCGTCCTTGAGATGCGCGGCACCCCGGTCCAGCGTGATGGATTCGATGCCGCGATGCGCCTCCAGCAAAAGGGTTCCGCCGGGGGTTTCATAGATACCACGGGATTTCATGCCGACAAACCGGCCCTCGACCAAGTCAAGACGGCCACATCCGTGTTTGCCGCCAAGTTCATTCAACTTGGTCAGCACCGTGGCGGGCGACATTGCCTCGCCATTGACCGACACGGCATCGCCCCGCTCGAACCCGATCTCGACATATTCGGGAGTATCGGGGGCGTCTTCGGGATGCACCGTGCGCTGATAGACGTAATCGGGCGCCATTTCCCCGGGGTCTTCGAGGACTTTCCCCTCGGACGAGGTGTGCAGCAGGTTCGCATCCACCGAAAACGGCGCCTCGCCCCGTTTGTCCTTGGCAATTGGGATCTGGTTCTTCTCGGCGAAGTCGATCAGTTTCGTGCGGCTGGTCAGGTCCCATTCCCGCCAGGGCGCGATCACCTTGATGTCGGGGTTCAGGGCATAGGCCGCCAGTTCGAAACGCACCTGATCGTTGCCTTTGCCGGTGGCTCCGTGCGAAACGGCATCGGCGCCGGTTTCGGCGGCAATCTCGACCAGCCGTTTGGAGATCAGGGGCCGAGCGATGGACGTGCCCAGCAGATAGAGCCCTTCATAGACCGCATTGGCACGAAACATCGGGAACACGAAATCGCGCACGAACTCTTCGCGCACATCTTCGATATAGATGTTTTCGGCCGGTATCCCCAGCATCAGAGCCTTTTCGCGCGCCGGGTCCAGCTCCTCTCCCTGGCCCAGATCGGCGGTAAAGGTCACCACCTCGCAGCCATATTCCGTCTGCAACCATTTCAGGATGATCGACGTGTCGAGACCGCCGGAATAGGCAAGGACAACTTTTTTGGGCGCGGACATGGGGCTTCCCTTTTTGGCTTGGAACGGCTGGCTGTTAACGGGTTTTCACGCCCCGGACAAGGCGGCGCGCGCTTGCGTTGTGTGGCGGGCTGCGCCAGACAGGGCAAATGACGGAATTTCGCGACAGGGCCCGCGCGGCCACAGACCAGATGCGCCCGGTGTTCGATGCAACGCCGCTGCAACTCAACGCCCATCTGTCGGAGCGGTTCGGCGCCGATATCTGGTTGAAGCGCGAGGATCTGAGCCCCGTGCGGTCCTACAAGCTGCGCGGTGCGTTCAATGCGATGCGCAAGCTGCCCGGTCAAAAGCTGTTTGTGTGCGCCAGTGCGGGCAATCACGCGCAGGGCGTGGCCTATATGTGCAAGCATTTCGGGGTGCGCGGTGTGATCTTTATGCCGGTGACCACACCGCAGCAGAAGATCCTGAAAACCCGGATGTTCGGCGGCGACACGGTCGAGATCACGCTGGTGGGGGATTACTTCGATGACACGCTCGCCTCAGCGCAGGCATATGCCGCCGAGCAGGGCGGGCATTTCCTGTCGCCCTTTGACGATCCGGATGTGATCGAAGGGCAGGCCTCCGTCGCGGTGGAGATCGAGGCGCAGCTTGGCGGCGCGCCGGACTACATCGTGTTGCCGGTCGGCGGGGGCGGCATGTCATCGGGGGTTGCGACCTATTTCGGCGATCAGACCTATCCGTTCTTTGTGGAACCCAAGGGCGGTGCTTGCCTGCGCGCCGCATTGGCGGCGGGGCATCCCACGACCCTGGATCACGTGGATACCTTTGTTGATGGCGCCGCGGTAGGCCGGATCGGAGAGCGCACGTTCAACCTGTTGAAGCACACACCCATCCGTGACGCGCTGGTGTTGGAGGAGGATCGCATCTGCACCACGATTATCGAGATGCTGAATGTCGAGGGGATCGTCCTGGAACCCGCAGGGGCCTTGGCTGTCGAGGCGCTGGGCGATGTCGCGCGGCAGGTGCGTGGCAAATCGGTTGTCTGTGTCACCTCGGGCGGAAACTTTGATTTCGAGAGGTTGCCGGAGGTGAAGGAGCGCGCACAACGCTACTCCGGGACCAAGAAATACTTTATCCTCCGCCTGCCGCAGCGGCCAGGCGCACTCAAGGAGTTTCTTGGCATTCTGGGTCCCGATGACGATATCGCGCGGTTCGAATACCTCAAGAAATCGGCGCGCAATTTCGGGTCTGTCCTGATTGGAATCGAAACCTCCTCGCCCGAGAATTTCGACAGGCTTTTCGCCCATCTCCATGACGCAGGGTTCACCTATACCGACATCACCAATGATGAGACAGTGGCCCAGTTTGTGATCTGAGGGAGGGATGGCATGGACGTTTCGGGCAAGAATGTGATCATCACCGGCGGGGCCAGCGGCATTGGTGCGGCGCTGGCCCGCAAGATGGGGGAGGCGGGTGCGCGGGTTGTCGTGGCCGACCTCGATGGCGCGGCTGCCGTGACCTTGGCAGAGGAGATTGGCGGCCTGGGTCTTGCATGTGATGTCACACAGGAGGCAGATATTCAGGCCGTTGTCGCCGCGACCGAAGACCGGTTCGGTCAGGTGGATATCTTTGTCTCTAACGCGGGTCTTGGACGGGGTGAGCCGTCGCATGCCGCCTCTGCCGATAACGCAGTTTGGCAGTTGCAATGGGACGTCCATGTGATGAGCCATGTCTTCGCCGCACGCGCGGTGCTGCCCGGGATGATCGCGCGTGGGGACGGGTATCTTGTCAATATGGCGTCTGCTGCCGGGCTGCTTAGCCAGATTGGCGATGCGGCCTATACGGCGACGAAACATGCCGCCGTGGCTTTCGCGGAGTCGCTGGCTATCGGTCATTTCGATGACGGGGTAAAGGTGTCTGTGATCTGTCCGCAATATGTGGCGACCCCGCTGATTGGCTTAAGTGCCGAGGATGCCGCCAATACCCCCGCCCTGCGCACCCCCGAACAGGTGGCCCAAAGCGTAATGCAGGGAATTGCTGAAGAGCGGTTCATGATCCTGCCGCATGCCGAGGTTGCGCAGTTCGAGCAGTTGCGGGCCACCGATCGGGATCGCTGGTTGCACGGTATGCGCGGATTGCGTGCCAAAGCCCTGCGCGATCTGGGTGGTCTCAAGCTCGACCAGTTCTACAAGCTGATGTAGCCGCGCTCAGGCGGCCAGGCGTCTGGGCAGTTCGTCGAGAAACTGTGCCCTCGCGGTGTCGAACAGCCTCACGACCTGGGTCAGATCGAACTGATCGGCCTGACCTGCGGCGGCCTCACGCTCTCCCTTCAGGCAGAGGGATGACAGATCGGCGAAGCCCAGGTTTAGGGCGCCGTTCTTCAGCGAATGCAGATCATGCTCAAGATCGGCAATAACTGGCGCGTCGCGCAGTTTGTCGATAATCTCCTGCACTTCCTCAAGGAAGATCTCGACGACTTCATCAAATGCCTCTGCCCCGATATCGTTGCGCAGAGAGTTCACCCGGTCCCAGTCGATCATGGCCCCACCCATATCAAAGAGGGTCAGCGTGGAATCAAAGGCTGAACACTTGGTAAAGAACAGCATTTGAACGACTCCAATTTTTCGGTTCACCGCTGATTAATACGATGACCTCAGACTGCGACCTTATTCTCCATCATGATAGGCAGGCAGACCGTGTCAGGCAGCGCGCAGTACACTCAGAATACGACCCGAGGAGAGGGTGTTGTCCCCTCGATCCAGCGGATTTTGGTCGTGGACGACAGCCTTCTGGAACGGCGTATCATCTCGGCGTCCCTGCGCCGGTGGGGGTATGACGTGCAAGAGGCGCAGAATGCGCAGGTTGCGCTTGAGATGTGCCGGCAGACCAACCCCGACCTGATCCTGAGCGACTGGATGATGCCAGGCATGTCGGGGCCGGAATTCTGCAAGGTCTTTCGCACGATGTCGCGGGAGAGATATGGGTATTTCATCCTCCTGACCTCCAAGAGCGACGCAACCGAGGTGGCGCATGGGTTGAACGCGGGCGCGGATGATTTCCTGACCAAGCCGGTGAACGCCGACGAGTTGCAGGCGCGTATCGTGGCGGGGGATCGGATTTTGCGGATGGAGAGGGAGCTGTCGGACAAAAACCGGGTCATTTCGGAGACGCTGGCGCGGTTGCAGGATGTTTATGACAAGATCGACGCCGATCTGATGCAGGCACGTAAGATCCAGCAATCGTTGGTGCCGCGCCTGGAACAGAATTTTGGTCCGTCTCGTGTCAGCCTTCTGTTGAAACCGTGCGGTCATATCGGGGGCGATCTGGTCGGTATGTTCTCTCCCAGCCGAAACAGGGTCGGGTTTTACAACATCGACGTGTCGGGTCACGGGATCACCTCGGCGATGATGACCGCACGGCTGGGAAGCTACCTCAGCGGCACGCATATCGAACAGAATATCGCGGTGGAACGCCGGTTCGACCGGGCCTATGCGCTCAAGGAACCGTCCGAGGTGGCCGCACAGCTGAACGCCCGTCTCAACGCGGATACGGTGATCGAGGAGTACTTTACCATCGCCTATGCCGTGGCGGATCTGTCCACCGGACGTGTACGGCTGGTTCAGGCGGGGCACCCGCATCCGCTGTTGCTGCGCAAGGATGGTGGATCGGAATTCGTCGGAGAAGGCGGCGTCCCCATCGGCCTCCTGCCCAATGCGGAGTTTACCCAGATCGAGCTCCAGATGGAGATTGGGGATCGATTGCTGCTTTATTCCGACGGGCTGACCGAGTGTCTGGACAAAAACGGCGAGATGTTGGGAGAATCGGGATTTCTTGACCTGGTCAACCGTACCCGCTCAGCCAGCGGGCGGGAGTTTCTGGATGACCTGTTTTGGCACCTGACCGACAGAATGCACAGCCAAGACGGGATGGCGGATGACGTCTCGGCCACTCTTTTCGAATATCTGGGCCCTGCGCCCTAGGCACCGAACTGCCTTGCAAAATGGCGATCGCCCGCATTTCCAAGGACGCGGGTCGCGGTGTCGGGGGTGGCCCAGAGCACTTCATGATCCGCCTCCAACGGCGGGCCCAATTGCCGCGTCGGGTGGGCAAGATAGATGTGGCACAGCTTTTCCGCCCAGAGATCGTATTCCGGCATGAACACAAACCGCCGAAACGCGCCCAGGCGGCGGGGTCGGGCGATATGCCAGCCGGTTTCTTCATAGACTTCGCGATGCAGCGCGCAGAGTGGCGTTTCGCCTGGATCAATGCCACCGCCAGGCAATTGGATGTCTGGCGGATCGGCGATCTGAACTGTCAGCAACAGGGCCCCGTTGCGCGGCAAAACGGCATAGGCGCCGGGTCTGAGGATGTATCTCTGTCCCTTTTGTGGGGCCGAGCCAAAACGTCTGATCATATCGGCTTGCCTCTTTTCACGCCCCTTGATGGGCTTATATAGGCGCGATATGCCAATAGACAGGCACCAAGGAAACCCCATGACACGTGGATCTCAAATCGTGTGGGACGATACTGTCCTGCCCTTCCAGCTTGATGCGTCGGACATGCGCGGGCGCATTGCGCGGCTTGACGGTGTGTTGACCGGTATTCTCAAGCAACATGACTATCCCTCGCAGGTCGAGGCACTGGTCGCCGAGATGGCCTTGTTGACCACGCTGATCGGCCAGACTGTCAAACTGCGCTGGAAATTGTCGCTTCAGGTTCAGTCCAAGGGTGCTGTGCGGATGATTGCCACCGATTATTATGCCCCGGGCACGGATGGTGCTCCCGCCCAGGTGCGTGCCTATGCCAGCTATGATGCGGACCGGCTGACCGATGGCGCGCCCTTCGATCAGGTGGGCGACGGGTATTTCGCGATCATGATCGATCAAGGAGAGGGCACAGCGCCCTATCAGGGCATCACACCCCTGTCCGGTGGATCCCTGTCGGCCTGTGCCGAGGCCTATTTCGCCCAGTCCGAACAGTTGCCCACGCGGTTTTCTTTGTCCTTTGGCCTTTCCCAACGGCCGGGATCCGATCCGCAGTGGCGTGCCGGGGGCATCATGTTGCAGCATATGCCCAAAGCCTCGCCATTCGTGGCCAGCAGTGAGGGGTCGGGGGACATCCTGACTGCGTCGGATCTGGTGGATGGCGATGGGGGAGAGAATTGGAACCGCGCCAACATCCTGCTCGACACCGTCGAGGATATCGAGCTGATCGGCCCGACGATCCCGCCCACAGATCTGCTGGTGCGGCTCTTTCACGGAGAGCAGCCGCGCGTTTACGATGCGCAGGCGGTTCGGTTCGGATGTACATGCTCGGAGGATCGCGTACGCCAAAGCCTGTCGATCTATTCGGCGCGCGACATCGAGAAGATGACCACAGATGAGGGGCGGGTGACCGCCGATTGCCAGTTCTGTGGGGCGCATTACGATCTGGATCCGCAAACATTGGGATTCGAAGCGGAAAAGACGGCGTCAGGTGAGTGATCTTGAGACACGGCTCAGGGCGGCGATTGCGCGGCCGGGAGAGGATTCGTCGGATTTCGAGTTGAACCCCGACATCAAGCTCCCGCCCGGCCGACGATTGCGGCCTGCGGGCGTGTTGATCGGGATCACCACTTTTGAAGACGCGCCGCGCGTGCTGCTCACCAAACGCTCCTCGGCTCTCAAACACCATCCGGGGCAGATCGCCTTTCCCGGTGGCAAGCAGGATGAGAGCGATGCCGACGTCACCGCCGCTGCGTTGCGCGAGGCGCGAGAAGAGATTGGTCTGCCTGAAAGCGCTGCCCGTGTTCTGGGAACCCTGCCAACCCATGAGACGGTGACCAGTTTCTTGATCACCCCGGTGATCGCCCTGATCGACCGGCCGTTCCAGATCGTGGCGGAACCGGGTGAGGTGGACGAGGTCTTCTCGACACCTTTACCGCATCTGACCGAGCGCGCGAATTATCTGATCGAATCGCGTCGCTGGCGTGGCATACGGCGGCAGTATCACACCGTGCCATACGGCCCCTACTACATCTGGGGCGCAACCGCGCGTATTCTGCGCGGGTTGGCGGCACGGATGGATGAATGACACGCGACAGACCCGACTGGCTGACGCAGCCTAAGACCCAGGCAGTGTGCGCGGCCCTGACGCAGGATGGCGCGCAGGCGCTGTTTGTCGGTGGCTGCGTGCGAAACTGGCTTTTGGGCGTGCCGGTCCGCGATATCGACATCGCGACCGATGCGACGCCCGACCGGGTCATCGCGCTGGCCCGTGCCGCCGGGCTGCGCTCGGTGCCCACCGGGATCGATCATGGGACGGTCACCGTGGTCTCGGGCGGCATCCCGCATGAGGTGACGACCTTTCGTCGCGACATCGAAACGGACGGGCGCCATGCGGTCGTTACCTTTTCAACCGATGTGGCCGAGGATGCGGCACGCCGCGATTTCACCATGAACGCGATTTACGCCACGCCCGCCGGAGAGCTTCTGGACCCCCTTCACGGTCTGCCGGATCTCAGGGCGCGGTGCGTGCGCTTTATCGGCCGGGCCGAGGATCGCATTCGGGAGGATTATCTGCGGTCGCTGAGATTCTTCCGGTTTCATGCCTGGTATGGCGATCCGCATGCCGGGATGGATGCCGATGCGCTGGCTGCGATCGCAGTGAATCTGGATGGGCTTGAGTGTTTGTCGCGCGAGCGGATCGGAGCAGAGATGCTGAAATTGCTGGGGGCGCCGGACCCTGCCCCCGCAGTGGCCGTGATGCGCCAGACCGGCGTGCTGCGGGCAATCCTGCCGGGCGCCGATGACACGGCGCTCGGGCCCTTGGTTCACATGACCGATGGCGCGGATCCGATTCTGCGCCTCGCCGCGCTGGGCCGAGGGTTTGATGTGACCCTTCGGTTGAGCAAAGCGCAGGCCCGGCGTGCGGCCCTGTTGCGGGACGCCGCCGAACAGGGCAACGCGCCGGTACTGGGATTTCACCTTGGTGCCAAAGACGCCTGTGCCGCGCTTTTCCTGCGGGCCGCCCTGATGGGTCAACCCGTCAACCCCCAGGATCTGGTGGCCGCGCAGCACGCCGCAGATCAGGTTTTCCCCCTCAAAGCCGCAGATCTCATGCCGGGTATCCGGGGCCAGGAGTTGGGCAGCATGCTCAAGAAACTCGAGGCCGACTGGATCGCCTCGGGCTTTGCCTTGACGCGCGCGGACTTGCTGGCGCGTGCCACGGGGAACAAAGGGGGGTGACTTGGGCGGCGATCTGTCGTAATCGGGTGCCCACACCATGACGGAGGGACACTGCATGTATCACGGTATCTGGCTAATCTAGGCCCAGACACGCTCGTGATTTGACGAGGGTGCGCTGGCGCTGCCCTTGTTCGCAATTGTCCCTACCTATGCTCATCAGGAGCACCGTCTATGTTTCGCTTTTTCGAGAATCTCGTCGACCCTTACGCCCCCTATCCTGAAAAGGATGTGCCGCCTACGCGCCTGTGGCCTTTCATGCGCGACTATGGTCACCCGTTCCGGCGGCTCTTTTTCTGGACCGCGCTTTTGTCGATTGCTGTGGCCGCGATCGAGGTTGGGTTGATCTATTACATGGGTCGGGTCGTTGACATCTTGGGCGGTGATCCTGCGCAGGTCTGGGCCGAGCACGGGCTTGAGCTGATCCTGCTTGCGGTGTTCATCCTGGTTCTGCGTCCTGCAATCCAGGCGCTGGATGTGCTTTTGCTGAACAATGCGATCATGCCGAATTTCGGCACGCTGATCCGGTGGCGGGCGCATAAACATGTGCTGCGTCAATCGGTTGGCTGGTTCGAAAATGACTTCGCGGGCCGTATCGCCAACCGGATCATGCAGACGCCCCCCGCCGCAGGCGAAGTGGTGTTTCAGGTCTTTGACGCGATCACCTTCTCCATAGCCTATCTGGTGGGCGCTGCGATTCTGCTGACCACATCGGACCCACGGCTGTTGCTGCCGCTGCTGGTGTGGTTCGTGCTTTATGGTGCGCTCGTCGGCTGGACGATCAAACGGGTCGGTCCGGCCTCGCAGGCGGCGTCGGATGCACGCTCGACCGTGACGGGGCGGGTGGTCGACAGCTATACCAATATCCATTCGGTCAAGATGTTCGCGCATCATGACAATGAGCTTTCCTATGCCAAGGAAGCGATCGAGGGCACGCGGCGCACCTTCTCGGCCGAGATGCGGATTTACACGGTTATGGACATGGCGCTGGTGGCGCTGAACGGTCTTTTGATCGTGGGGGTTGTCGGCTGGGCGATCTATCTTTGGATGCAAGGAACAGCCACGGTGGGTGCGGTGGCGGCAGCCACGGCGCTGACGCTGCGGCTGAATGCGATGACCGGCTGGATCATGTGGGCATTGACCACGTTCTTCCGGCAGCTGGGTGTTGTGGCCGAGGGGATGGAGACGATCGCCCAGCCCATCGATCTGATCGATGACGCGGGTGCGAAACCTCTGGTCCTGACCCAAGGGCGGATCGAGCTGGAGGATCTCAGCCATCATTACGGGCGTGGGTCGGGCGGGCTCGACCGGATCAGCATGGTGATCGAGGCGGGCGAAAAGATCGGCCTGATCGGGCGGTCTGGGGCCGGGAAATCGACCTTGGTCAAGCTTTTGCTGCGGTTCTACGATGCGGAAACGGGGCGGATCCTGATCGACGGTCAGGACATCTCACGCGTGACCCAGGACAGCCTGCGTCAGCAGATCGGCATGGTTCAGCAGGACAGCGCGCTTTTGCATCGGTCGGTGCGCGACAACCTGCTCTATGGCCGCCCCGACGCCACCGAAGAGCAGATGATCGCCGCCGCCAAACAGGCCCAAGCGCATGAGTTCATTCTCGACCTGGCCGACCCGCAGGGGCGCAGGGGCTATGACGCCCATGTGGGTGAACGGGGTGTGAAACTGTCTGGCGGGCAGCGGCAACGCGTGACGCTGGCGCGTGTGATCCTCAAGGATGCGCCGATCCTGCTGCTGGACGAGGCGACAAGCGCGCTTGACAGTGAAGTGGAGGCCGTGATCCAGGAGACGCTTTACGGTATGATGGAAGGCAAGACCGTGATCGCCATCGCGCACCGGCTGTCGACCATTGCTCAGATGGACCGCATACTGGTCATGGATCAGGGCCATATCGTCGAAGAAGGCTCCCACGCCGCGCTTTTGGCGCAAGGTGGCCTATATGCTCAGTTCTGGGCGCGCCAATCGGGCGGGTTCCTGGATGTGGATGCGGCCGAATGAACCCAACCAAGTGGATTGACGCCTTTCGCCCTGCTGATGGGCCTCCGCCCCAAACGCTGGGTGCGTTCATCGCCTGGGGTCTGTCAGGATCCTGGCCGATCCTGGCGCTGGCGGCGGCGGCTTCGTCGCTGGCTGGCGCGATGGAGGCTGGTACGGCCTATATTCTGGGGCTGGTTGTGGATATCGCGGTCTCCAGCGGCCAGGACGCGTTTTTTGCGCCCGCCAATTTGGCGATGATCATCGGCGCGGTGGTGTTCTTTGTGGTTGCCCGGCCCTTGTTCTTTGGCCTGTCGGCGGCGATGAATTCGATTGTCGTGGGGCCGAATGTCAACCCGCTCGTGCATCTGCGCCTGAACCGCTGGACGCTGGGCCAGTCGGTCACGTTCTTTGATGACGATTTCGCCGGCCGCATCGCGCAAAAGCAGATGCAGACCGCGCGGGCTATCACCGATGTGGTGGTCGAGGTGATCAATGTGGTGGCCTTTGCACTGGCCTCGCTCGTCGGCTCGATGCTGCTTTTGACCACGATTGACGCGCGGGTGACGGCGATCTTCCTGCTGTGGCTGATCGCCTATTTCGCGATGATCAAATGGTTCCTGCCGCGTGTGCGCAAACGCTCGGCGGCGCGCGCGGGCGCACGGGCTATGGTGTCAGGGCAGATTGTCGATACGATCACCAATATCAAGACGGTCAAGCTCTTTGCGCTGGACGATCATGAGGATCGCGCGACGCTGAGCGCCATGTCGGTCTTTCGCGACCGCGCGCTTGAATTCGGCTATCTCGCCGCCGGGTTCCGGTTCTGTCTGATGGCGCTGGCCGGGGTGCTGCCGGTGCTGATGATCGGCTCCACGCTCTATTTCTGGCAAAGCGGTCAGGCCAGTACCGGGGACATCGTGGCGGCGGGTGCGGTGTCGATCCGCATTGCGCAGATGACCGGCTGGGTCAGTTTCACGCTGATGGCGATCTATGCCAATGTAGGAGAGATCGAGGATGGCATGCACACCCTGACCCCGCGCACCCGTCTGCCCGATGCCGAAGGTGCAGGCGTTCTGCATGTGCCTGAGGGTGAGATCGTGCTGAATCGTCTGGGTTTTGCCTATGGCCGCCAGACCGGCGGGGTTGAGGATATCCAGCTGACCATAAAACCGGGTGAGAAGCTGGGCATTGTCGGCGCGTCGGGTGCGGGGAAATCGACCTTGGTGTCGCTGCTGCTCAGGCTCTATTCGCCAGAAACTGGCCAGATCCGCATTGATGGCGTCCCGATTGATCAGGTCACTCAAGAGAGTTTGCGGCGCAATATCGGAATGGTCACGCAGGAGACCGCGATGTTCAACCGCTCGGCCCGCGACAATATCCTTTACGGTCGCCCCGATGCGACCGAGCAGGAGATGATCGCCGCCGCAACCAAGGCCGAAGCACATGCATTCATTCAGGATCTGGTCGATCACAAAGGCCGGACCGGATACGAGGCGCATCTGGGCGAACGTGGCGTAAAACTGTCGGGCGGGCAGCGCCAGCGGATCGCCTTGGCGCGGGCCATTCTCAAGAATGCGCCCATTCTGGTGCTGGATGAGGCGACCAGCGCGCTGGACAGCGAGGTTGAGGCGTCGATCCAGACGGCGCTTGAGCGCGTGATGGAGGGCAAGACGGTTCTGGCCATCGCGCATCGCCTCTCTACCCTGTCGGAAATGGACCGCATCATCGTCATGGATCGGGGCCGGATCGTCGAGGAGGGGACCCATGAGGCGCTTTTGGCCAAGGACGGGCTTTACGCCCAGTATTGGAACCGCCAGTCGGGTGGGTTTATCCGCACCGAGGCCGCGGAATAGGGTCAGCCGACCATGACGACGATCACCATTACCCGTCTGGGGCATCAGGGCGATGGCATTGCCGATGGTCCGATCTTTGCTGCGCGTACCCTGCCGGGTGAGGTCGTATCGGGACGGCTGGAGGGTCGCCAGCTCTGCGATCTGAAGATCGAGACACCGGCCGAGACACGCATCAAACCCCCTTGCCCGCATTACAAGTCCTGCGGAGGCTGTGCGTTGCAGCACGCATCCGATGCGTTTGTGGCCGGTTGGAAGGTCGATGTCGTCCGTCAGGCCCTGGCCGCGCAAGGCATCACGCCGACATTTCGTGCGATCCATACCTCTCCGTCACGGTCAAGGCGCCGTGCCACATTGGCTGCGCGGCGGACCAAAAAGGGTGTGTTGGTGGGATTTTATGCTCGTGCCTCGGACACGATCACCGAAATCCCGGGATGTATATTGTTGTCGGAAAACCTTCTGGCCGCGCGCGCTGCGATCGCTGCTTTGGCAGAGGTGGGTGCGAGCCGGAAAGGCGCCTTGGCGGTGACAGCAACGACGTCCGAAGTCGGGATCGATCTGTCGGTCCAGGGGGGCAAACCGTTGGATGGGCCGTTGCAGATCGCCCTTGCCGCGATTGCCGAATCCCATGATCTGGCGCGCCTGACGTGGGAGGACGAGGTGATCGTCACCCGCCATGCGCCGGTTCAGCGCTTTGGCGCGACTGTGGTCACGCCGCCACCGGGCGCCTTTCTTCAGGCCACGCCGGATGGGGAGGCCGCGCTCCTGGCGGCCGTCAAAGAGGCTACTGAAGGGGCCAGGCGGATCATCGACCTGTTCGCAGGGTGCGGGACGTTCGCCTTGCCCCTCGCGGCCGGGGCCGAAGTGCATGCGGTCGAGGGATCGCGCGCGATGACCGAGGCGCTCGATTACGGCTGGCGGCATGCCCATGGCCTTAGACGGGTCACGACTGAAGCACGCGATCTGTTCCGAAATCCCGTGATCGCCGAAGATTTCTCTGGTTTTGACGCAGCTGTTATTGACCCTCCGCGTGCCGGGGCCGAGGCTCAGGCCACCGAGATTGCCGCAGCGAAACTCCCACGTATCGCCTATGTGTCCTGCAATCCTGTCACTTTCGCCCGTGATGCGAAAATATTCATTCAATCGGGTTATGTGCTCAATTGGGTGCAGGTGGTGGATCAATTCCGCTGGTCAGCGCATGTGGAACTTGCCGCCAGCTTCTCGCTCACCCATATGGCGGGCCAGTAAGGAGCATCCAAGCATGAGTTTTCGCGAAAAACTGGCCCAGTTTCTGGAGCAACCGCGTGTGTCGAGCGCGATTGTCGGCGTGATCATTATCAACGCCATCACCCTGGGGATGGAGACATCGTCGACGCTGATGGAGCTTTGGGGGCCTGCGATCTTGATGATCGACCGGTTGTGTCTGTCGATTTTCGTGATCGAGATTGCGCTGAAACTGATCGCTTATGGCGGGCGGTTCTTTCGCAGCGGGTGGAACCTGTTTGATTTCGTGATTGTGGGGATCGCATTGGTGCCGACGGCTCAGGGTCTTTCGGTGTTGCGTGCTTTGCGGATCCTGCGGGTGTTGCGGGTGATTTCCGTGGCGCCCAGCCTGCGCCGCGTGGTCGAGGGATTCGTGACCGCCCTGCCTGGCATGGGGTCTGTGTTCTTGCTGATGGCGATCATCTTTTACATCGGTTCGGTGATGGCGACCAAGCTGTTTGCGGCGTCGTTCCCGGATTGGTTCGGCTCACTTGGGCTCAGCGCCTATTCGCTGTTTCAGATCATGACGCTGGAATCCTGGTCAATGGGGATCGTGCGCCCCGTGATGGAGATTTATCCGTACGCCTGGGTGTTCTTTGTGCCGTTTATCATGGTGACCACCTTTGCGGTGGTGAACCTGTTGGTCGGTCTGATCGTGAACTCTATGCAAGACGCGCATGCGCAGGAAAGCAATGCCGCCACCGACAGTTACCGTGACGAGGTTCTGGCGCGGCTTGAGGCGATTGAGCGCAACCTGCGCATCGAAGAAAATGACAAAAAGTGATTTTGCGGGCGGGACAGTCCACGGTATTAGTTAAGAAAATGGAAACCGAGGCAGTTTCATGAAGCGTCGCACATTCGGGGTCTTGCTGGCATCGGCCGCAGCCGTGTCCGTCACAGGATGTTCTCAGAGCAAATTTCGCACTTATCGCGGACCGGACGTTACCTCGATCGTGGCCAACAAGGGCGCGCGCAAGATGTACCTGCTGCACGGTCAAAGGACCCTGAAAGAGTATAGTTTTGATCTGGGTTTTGCCCCGGTTGGCGACAAAAAGGTCGAAGGTGACGGCAAGACGCCCGAAGGCACCTACATTATCGACCGACGCAATCCCAACAGCCGGTTTCACCTGTCTCTGGGCGTGTCATACCCCAATGCCGAGGATATCGCCGAGGCCGCAGCACTGGGCAAACCCCCCGGTGGCGACATCTTCATTCACGGGCAACCCAACGCATTCAAGGCTAAGGGGCCGGATTGGACCTGGGGCTGCATCGCGGTGACCAATCGCGAGATCGAAGACATCTATGCGATGGTCAGAAACGGGACCGTAATCTCGATCCGCGCCTAGAGGCCAACCAGCGACCGCTCTCCCGAGCCCATGACCAGGGTCCACCAGATCTTGCCGTTGTCCTCCTGAAACCAGGCAAAGCCCATGTCGCGCGCCTGGGCGTCCATGATCACGGTGCGTGTCCCGGGATCGTCCATCCAGGCCGCCAAGGTCTCAAGTTCGGTCTCGTAGGTTTCCGAGATCACCTCGCCCAACATCGTGCCGGTATACCCAACGCGCACAACCCGATCGAGCGGTGAACTGCCGTCCGAGCCAAAATGCCAGGGCCGGTTCTGGACCGCCATGTCGCGGGAGTGGGTTGCCGCTGCGGCGTTCAGTTTGGCGTCCAACACAACCGGCGTCGCGCCAGAGGCCTGACGCAGCGCATTCACGGAATCCAGCATGCGAAATTGCAGCTTGGCTGCGTCACCCTGCCGGATGCGATACACCTGCGGCAACGGTTTTCCGTCTGCGCCCAATTGCTGTGATGTGGGCGGAGGCGGTGCGCAGGCGGCAAGCCCCACCAAAAGCACCATCAAAATGGATATCAGACGCACAATGTCGACCCTCTGACCGTTATCAGACCCTGCTGATACCCTGTCAGCGGTTGTCAGTCCAACCCACAATTCCGTCAATGCGGCGCAAGAGGAGCGTTTCACCCGCAACTGCGGCTTTCTGGCCATATCCCTGGGCCCAATGGCGTTCAATTTGCCAGATCAGGGTGCAACCTGTATGTATTGAGCATTCAAGGACCGAACCGCCAGAGGTCCCACTCGACCCGGTTTCCGCGCATTGGATCCGGATTGTCAGGCGACAGGACGGTGCAGCGGCCGCGCGTTTGCATCCCCTGGATGGCCGGGCGAAAACCGCCTGCCCGATGGTGCCCTGCGCCACTTTCGGAGCTCGGAATTGCGATAAATACTTGCCTTACAAGGCCAGGTTGACGCGGCCTTGCAGTCCTTTCGGCCATATTTATAGACCTTGGTGCGGATAGAGGCACAAGTGTTGCTTATTTGACGACATTTGCTCGCAGGTAAGTGGGGATTCGCCAACAAGCAATTGCAATCGCCGGGGATTGCTGATTACAAAACCCTCACGAGGTAAGTCTTGGGTGTGCGGATCGGGCTATCGGTCCGCACAAATTCTGGAGGTTAACATGAAGAAACTCGTTCTCGCCGCTGCACTGACTGCTGCTGCTTCGACCGCATATGCCGGCAACATTCAAGAGCCGCTGATCGAAGCACCGATCATTGTTGAAGAAGCAACCGGTTCTTCGCAGGGCATCCTGCTGCCGCTGATCATCGTTCTGCTGATCGCAGCCGCTGTTGCAGCCGACTAATCAGTCGCTTGGCACTTAAGTTTGATCAAGGCGGTGGCGCGTTCCACCGCCTTTTTCTTTTTGATAAAGGACTTTAAGGTCGGGGCTGTGACGTTGGACACCCGATCTGTCGGTCGGATTTGGCCGAACCGTTTTTGAAACGGTGCGATATCTGCCTGAACGCGGACCGTCGTTTCGGCGCATAGGCGCCACGTCACGGAGTAATGCGATCGCGGGGACGAGGCGGGTCTGCCGCCTCCTAGCCCAGCCACCCCTTGACATTTTCGTCGATCACCTGGGCCAGAGCTTCGATATGGGCGTCGTCATCGTTCAGGCAGGGGATATAGGTGAACGCCTCGCCGCCTGCTTCCTCAAAGCTTTCCTTGATCTCTTCGTTGATCTCTTCGAGCGTTTCGATGCAGTCGGCGGAAAACGCCGGCGCGCAGACCGCGATGTTCTTTCTGCCGGTTTCAGCCAGTCGCGCGACCTCTTCGACGGTATAGGGTTTGAGCCATTCTTCGGGTCCAAACCGCGACTGGAACGTTGTGGTGATCTCGGTATCGTCCCAGCCCAGACGTTCTTTGAGCAGGCGCGTGGTTTTCTGGCACTGGCAATGATAGGGATCGCCCTCCATCAGGTACCGTTTGGGCACCCCGTGGTATGAGCAGACCAGAATATCGGGCCGGGTTTCCATCGTGGCATAGGCCCGTTCAATGGATTGAGCCAGCGCGTCGATATACTGAGGATGAGCAAAGTAGGGTTCCACCGTGCGGGTCGTGGGCTGCCACTTCTCCTCCATCAACGCGCGGAAGAACTGGTCATTCGCGGTGGCCGAAGTGGCCCCGGCATAATGCGGATAGAGCGGAAAGAACAAGATCTTGGTGCAGCCCGCCTCGACCATCTCGCGCACTTTGGACTTGGTTGATGGATTGCCATAGCGCATGCAGAAATCGACCAACACGTCATCGCCGTACCGCCCATGCATTGCGGTCTTGATCTTGGCCGTTTGCTGTTTGGTGATCGTCATAAGCGGGCTCTCGCTCGCCTCATGATTCCAGATGGATTTATAGGCCGCGCCCGAGCTGAACGGCCGCTTGGTCAGGATCACAAGCTGCAACAGTGGCTGCCAGACCCAGGCGGAATAGTCGATCACGCGCTTGTCGGACAGGAACTCGTTCAGATAGCGCCTCATCGACCAATAGTCGTAATTGTCAGGCGTGCCGAGATTGGCCAGCAGGATACCAACCTTTTCGCCCGGCAGGGCGGGGTGGTCCGCCGGGGCATGGGCAGGGCAAACGGCTTTCTTTGTGGTATCGAGCATCATGGCGTCCGGTTGGGTTGCATGACCGTCCAGATAAACGCTTTTGCCCAATGGTCAATCCGGCAGCTTGGTTTCCTTGGCGCCCAGCGCATCGGCCAGCCGCGCCTGGGCGGATCCCGGACGCAGCGGTTTGGGCTGCGTGTCCGACGGCGCCCACCCGGTGAGTGAGATCATCTCGAAACTGGCTGGAAGGTGTCCGGCCTTGGTGGCGAAGTGATCGGTATAAAGGACCGCCGCCCGGGCAAAGACAGCGCGCCGTACAGGTTTGCGCAGGCGCGCGGTCAGGGCGTTCGTCTCTCCCATTCGGCGCAGATCATGCATCAGATGAAGAAGATCACGATACTCGGCCGTCATGACCATGCTGTCGGCCACCGGCAGGGCAAAGCCCGCGCGTTGCAGGAGCGCGCCCAGATCGCGGATTTCCGGCATCGGCAGGATCCTGGGCGAGAGGCCACCAGTCTCTGCGATCTCGGCCTCCGACAGGGTGATACGCAACTCCGACAGGGTCTGCCCGCCCAGACAAATCGTAAGGCTGAGCCCATCGGGGCGCAACGCGCGGCGGCATTGGATCAACTGGCCGACCGGATCATTGGCCCAATGCAGCGCCATTGCATGGATCACCAGGTCGAACCCGCCCGGATCGAGCGCCAGGACATCGTCATCCGGCACGATTGTGGCGTTTGGGAACGCATCGGCCCAGATCGCCGGGAAAGCTGTGACAATGGCCACATCGCTAAACGACTTTTTAACGAAGCTGAGTCGATCCTGTACCTCGTCCCGGGCGCTATGGTGGAGGAACAGCGCGTCGGGATCTGCCCGGCCCCGGTGAAGGGCAAGGGCGGTGCGATCAATCAGCTGTGGCGTGTCGGTCATGGGCGCAAGGTAGGATCATGAGACCGGGGTTTCAAACCGCAATAAGTGTTGTCTTTCCGCCGCGCTGTGTCGGCTGCGGCGGGATGGTAGAATCTGATTTTGCGCTCTGTGGCGCGTGTTGGGGCCAGACACCGTTCATTGTCGGGCTGGTCTGCGACGCCTGCGGTGTGCCCCTTCCGGGGGTATCGGACGGGGTTGCGGTGCAGTGCGACGACTGTCTCAAGACGCCGCGCCCCTGGACGGCGGGGCGTGCGGCGCTGCTTTATCGCGACTTGGGGAGGCGCATGGTTCTGGCGCTGAAACACGGCGGTCGGGCCGAGATTGCGCTGGCAAGTGCGGCCTGGATGCAACGCGCGGGCGCCGATCTATTTGACAAAGATATGCTGATCGCTCCGGTTCCGCTGCATTGGACGCGCCTGTTTCACCGGACATTCAATCAATCCGCGCTGCTGGCCCATGCGCTCGCCGATCGCACCGGCCATGCGACTTGCCCCGATCTGCTATTGCGCGGGCGCAAGACCCAGCCGCTGGATCACAAGACCGTGGTTGAGCGGTTTGACGTTCTAGAAAACGCGATCAAGGTGCATCCGCGAAGGCGGAAACAGCTCGCGGACAGGCCTGTCTTGCTGATTGACGATGTGATGACATCCGGTGCGACGCTGACGGCAGCCACGCATGCCTGCCTCGCTGCGGGTAGCGGGCCGGTTTTCACCCTAACACTGGCGCGCGTTGCAAAGGACACCTAAATCCCTGACAAAGGCACTGGATCAAAGGGGTGTTCGTGAATATGCAACCGGTTGAAATCTATACTTCGCCCTTGTGCGGGTTCTGTCATGCGGCCAAGCGGCTTTTGGGCAAGAAAGGCGTCAGCTTTGCCGAGATCGACGTCTGGGCCGAACCTGACCGCAAGGCCGAGATGATCCAGCGCGCCAATGGCGGGCGTACCGTGCCGCAGATCTTTATCGGTGAGACACATGTGGGCGGGTGCGACGATCTTTATGCGCTGGAACGGGCAGGCAAGCTGGATGGCCTGCTGGCCGCGTGATGCGGGGCGCCCTGATTCAACTGACGTCCGGCGACAACCCGAAGGTCAATCTGGCCGAAACGACTGCCCTGATCGCGCAGGCCGCCGGTGAGGGCGCCGGATTCTTGCTGACGCCGGAGGTGACCAATTGCGTTTCGGGCAGCCGGACGCAGCAGGCCCAGGTCCTGCGGATACAGGAGGAGGATCCGACACTTGCCGCACTTCGGGCGCAGGCGGCGGATTTGGGCATTTGGTTGCTAATCGGATCTCTGGCGCTCAAAACAGGCGACGCGGATGGACGGTTTGCAAACCGGTCCTTTCTGATCGACCCCAATGGCGCCATTGCCGCCTGGTATGACAAGATCCACATGTTCGACGTACAGGTGAGCGAGGCCGAGACCTATCGCGAATCGGCAGGTTACCGACCCGGGGATCGCGCAGTGCTGGCGCAGACCCCGTTTGGCGCCATTGGCATGACCATTTGCTACGATGTCCGGTTTCCGCATCTCTACCAGACGCTGGCGCGGGCGGGGGCGCGCATTCTGACCGTGCCGTCGGCATTCTCTCCTGTCACCGGTGCTGCGCATTGGCACGCTTTGCTGCGCGCGCGCGCCATCGAGACTGGCTGTTACGTGCTGGCACCCGCCCAGACGGGCGATCACGCGGTCACACGGGGGCGCGCGCGGCGCACCTATGGCCACTCCCTTGCGGTTTCCCCCTGGGGCGAGGTGTTGGCTGACGGTGGGACGACGTGCGGTATTCACTTTTTTGAACTTGATGATAGCTCAGTAGACGAGGCGCGGCGCAAAGTGCCCTCGCTGAGCCATGTTCGACCGTTCGATGATCCGTAGATGACAGATGATACCGGCGCCCTTGCCGTCACCTTGTTCAGTGAAATTCTCACCGCCGATCAGCTTTTGCGAAATCGGTTGAGCCGGGTGTTGCCCAAAGGCATGGAGATTTCGCATTTCTCTGTCCTGAACCATCTGGCGTTTATCGCCGATGAACGAACGCCTGCCCAGTTGGCCAAATCGTTTCATGTCACACGTGGGGCGATGACCAATACGCTGTCGAAACTGGAATGGGCGGGTTATGTGCACATCCGCCCCGATTGGGATGACGCGCGGCGCAAGATGGTGGCGATCAGCCCGGCAGGCAGGCGTGCACGGGACCAGGCGATCTCTTCGATTACGCCGATGCTGACAGAGCTGGTGGGCGATCTGGGCGGCGACAAGGTGCGTGCCGCACTGCCGATCCTGCGAGAGCTGCGCGGCAAGCTGGAGAGCGGAGTTTAGGCCGGTTTCAGCGCTGCCGTCACATAGTTCACGCTCAGATCCCGATCCGAGATCTTCCAGCTCCAGCTAACGGGGTTGAACACAAATCCCTTGCGGTCCACCGGGGTCAGGCCCGCCTGCGACATCAGATCGAAAAGCTCATCGGGCGTGATGAATTTCGACCATTCATGGGTGCCTTTGGGCAGCCAGCGCATGACATATTCCGCGCCCACAATCGCCATTGCAAAGCTTTTTGGATTGCGGTTGATCGTTGAACAGATGTGCAACCCGCCGGGTCGCAACAATTGCTGGCAGGCGGTCAGATACGAGAGCGGATTGGCCACATGCTCGACCACTTCCATGTTCAGCACCACGTCGAACTGCTCGCCTGCGGCGGCCATGTCTTCGGCGGTGGTGTGGCGATACTCGATCTCAAGCCCGGACTTTTCGGCATGCACCCGCGCCACGGGGATATTGCGCTCGGCGGCATCCGCACCCACCACGGTCGCACCCAGGCGCGCCATCGGTTCACACAGCAACCCGCCACCGCAGCCGATATCGAGGATGCGCAGACCCGTGAATGGCTCGGCCCCTGTCAGGTCGCGATCGAACTCTCCGGCAATCTGGCCGGTGATATAGTCCAGCCGACAGGGGTTGAGCATATGCAGCGGCTTGAATTTGCCCGCAGGATCCCACCACTCTGCCGCCATCGCTTCAAATTTTGCGATCTCTGCGGGGTCAACAGTGGTTTGTTGCGCTTGCATTCCTGTCTCCATGTGATCTTTTATCTGTCGCGATCTATATAGGGCAGTAATGGACAAAATCGCGGATCAAAAGCGCGCAGTGCAATATCTCTACCCGCCGATCGACCCGTTCGATCAGCGTATGCTTGACGTGGGGCAAGGGCACCAGATCTATGTCGAACAATGCGGCGATCCCAATGGGATACCGGTTGTGGTGCTGCATGGCGGGCCGGGTGGCGGATGCAGTCCGGCGATGCGGCGGTATTTCGATCCACACGTTTACCGGGTGATTCTATTCGATCAGCGCGGATGCGGCCGGTCGCGACCTCATGCGTCGGTGATCAACAATACCACCTGGCATTTGGTCGAAGATATCGAGCGGATCCGCCGGACATTGGGGATCGAACAGTGGTGTGTCTTTGGCGGCAGTTGGGGCGCGACCCTCTCGTTGATCTATGCGCAGGAACATCCCGACCGTGTGTTGCGGATGATTCTGCGCGGTGTATTCCTGATGACACGGGTCGAGCTGGACTGGTTCTATGGCGGTGGGGCGGGCAAATTCTGGCCTGAGACCTGGGGACGCTTTGTCTCTCTCATCCCGTCTGACGAGCGTGACGATCTGATCCGTGCCTATAACCGCCGCCTCTTTTCCGGCGATCTGAGCCAGGAGACACGCTATGCCCGGGCCTGGTCTGCCTGGGAGAATGCGCTGGCGTCGATCCATTCCAACGGCTCATCCGGCGAAAGCCCGGGCGAGTATGCGCGGGCGTTCGCGCGGTTGGAGAATCACTATTTCATCAATGGCGGGTTTCTGGAATTCGATGGGCAAATTCTGGCGCATATGGGCCGGATTTCCCATATTCCTGCGGTGATCGTGCAGGGCCGGTATGACATGATCTGCCCGCCCAGCTCGGCCTATCGCCTGGCAGAGCTGTGGCCCGCCTGTCAGCTCAAGATGATCCGCAATGCGGGCCATGCGCTGAGCGAGCCGGGGATCAGTTCGGAGCTTGTCCGCGTGATGGATCAGATCGCCGAGGAGGTGCTGTAGCATGTCGCGTCTCGATCGCCGTGCTCTGTTTACCTCGGGTGCCGCCGCAGCCTTGCTGGCGGCGACCGGCGTTTCGCTTGAGGCGGCACCGCGTCGCGGTGGCAGGCTGCGTCTGGCCGTACCACGGATGGATGCGCGGTTTAAGATGGCGCTGCGTGGAGCGGTTTACGACACTCTGACAGAGGTCGGTCCCGACGGGCTGTTGCGTGGGGAACTGGCCCTGTCCTGGGACAGCGATACCCATGCGCGCGATTGGGTCTTGCAGTTGCGACCGGGGGTGACGTTCCATGATGGTCAGGCCTTTGCCGCCGAGGATGCGCGGCGCTCACTGAGCGGGTTCGGCGCCGCCGGAATCGAGGTCGCGGGGGATCACAGCCTGCGCATTCACTTGGACGCGTCCAACCCGCAACTGCCCTATCTGCTGGCCGATCCGGATCTTGTCATGCGGCCGGGCGGTCGCTGGGGTGAGATGCCTGTTGGCACCGGCCTCTACAAGGCGCAACGATATCAGGATGATCGGCATTTCCTGGGCCAGCGGGTAAAGCCGCATTACAAGGACGGCCAGGCCGGGTGGTTCGACAGCGTCGAGATCGCAGTGATTCCCGATGCTGCGGTGCGGGCGGAGGCGTTGCGCGATGGGTTTGTCGACGTGGCCGACCTGCCGCAGGCGGCCAGTTTGGGCGATACCGCGGCGCTGTTTTTGCACCCGGATGCCAAAGCGCTGGAACTGGCCGCGCGGCAGGGCGTCGGCGTGCCGCGACAGATCGGCACGCGCTCTGCGCTGGATGATGGCCGCATCGCCCAAAGATGGTGGATGGCCTGATTTAGCGCCTGCCCGATCCAAAGGGGTTGCAGACTCACCTCCGCACACGTATATCGCTTTCAACAGCGGCGCGTTCGGGTCCACACCAGACGCTCCACCGGAAAGTGTAACGGGCCGCGCGCCCGTTTTTTTTGTGCCTGCATATCAAAGACCCAGAGAGTGATGAGCAACGATCTGATCGCCAAATCTGCTATGGATCGCCGGATGGCCGAGATCATTTCCCCTGTCATGGAAGACATGGGGTTCGAGTTGGTGCGTGTGCGTCTGATGTCGGGCAAGACCACGACCTTGCAGATTATGGCCGATAAACCCGAAGGCGGGATCGAGGTGGATGATTGCGCGCGCATCTCGAACGCGATCAGCGCCACACTGGATGTCGAAGACCCGATTCTGGATGCCTATACGCTGGAGGTGTCCAGCCCCGGCATCGACCGCCCGCTGACCCGTCTCAAGGATTTCGACATGTTCGAGGGGTATGAGGCCAAGCTGGAGACTGCTGAACTGCAAGGTGGGCGCCGCCGGTTCAAGGGGGTTCTGGCGGGCGTTGAGGGCACCGAGGTTCTGATCAATGTCGAAGAGGGCACGATTGGGCTGGACTTTGCCTGGCTCAGCGATGCCAAATTGGTGCTGACCGACGATCTGATCAAGGAAATGCTGCGGCAGCGCAAATCTGCTGGAACGCTGAACGAGACCGCATTTGACGATATAGAAACAGAGGCGCCCCTGGGGGGCGACATCGAGACCGAAACGTCTCCTCAGGAGGACTGAAGACATGGCAATTACCTCTGCAAACCAGCTTGAGCTGTTGCAAACCGCCGAGGCCGTGGCCCGCGAAAAGATGATCGAACCCGGTCTGGTGATCGAGGCGATGGAAGAAAGCCTCGCCCGGGCAGCCAAGTCCCGCTATGGCGCAGAGATGGATATCCGCGTGTCGATCGACCGCAAGACCGGTAAGGCGACCTTTACCCGCGTGCGCACCGTGGTCGAGGATGAGGAACTGGAGAATTACCAGGCCGAGTTCACCGTGGAGCAGGCCAAGCAGTACATGCAGAACCCCGCCGTCGGTGACACTTTTGTCGAGGAAGTGCCTCCGGTCGATATGGGCCGGATCGCCGCGCAATCGGCCAAGCAGGTCATCCTGCAAAAAGTGCGGGAGGCCGAGCGGGAGCGTCAGTTCGAGGAGTTCAAGGACCGCGCAGGCACGATCATCAACGGTCAGGTCAAGCGCGAAGAATATGGCAACGTCATCGTCGATGTGGGTGCGGGCGAAGCGATCCTGCGCCGCAACGAAAAGATCGGTCGCGAATCGTACCGCCCCAATGACCGCATCCGCGTCTATATCAAGGATGTGCGGCGTGAGCCCCGCGGGCCGCAGATTTTCCTGTCGCGCACCGCGCCGGAATTCATGGCCGAGCTGTTCAAGATGGAAGTGCCGGAGATCTACGACGGCATCATCGAGATCAAGGCCGTCGCCCGCGACCCCGGCAGCCGCGCCAAGATCGCGGTGATTTCCTATGACAGCTCCATCGACCCGGTGGGCGCCTGCGTGGGCATGCGCGGCAGCCGTGTGCAGGCTGTCGTGAACGAGCTTCAGGGCGAAAAGATTGACATCATTCCCTGGAACGAGGATCAGCCGACCTTCCTGGTGAACGCCCTGCAACCGGCCGAAGTATCCAAGGTGGTTCTGGACGAGGAAGCGGGCAAGATCGAGGTTGTGGTCCCCGAAGAGCAACTGAGCCTCGCCATCGGCCGTCGCGGTCAGAACGTGCGTCTGGCCAGCCAGCTGACCAATCTCGATATCGACATCATGACCGAGGAAGAGGAAAGCGCGCGCCGTCAGAAGGAATTCGAGGAACGCACGCAGCTGTTCATGGATACGCTCGACCTTGACGAGTTCTTTGCACAGCTTCTGGTTTCGGAAGGGTTCACCAATCTCGAAGAGGTGGCCTATGTCGAGCGGGATGAGCTGTTGGTGATTGACGGCGTGGATGAAAGCACCGCCGAAGAGTTGCAAGCACGTGCGCGCGATTATCTGGAGGCGCAGAACAAGGCGGCGCTGGAGAATGCCAAAGCGCTGGGCGTTGAGGAGAGCCTTATTGAATTTGAGGGCCTGACACCCCAAATGGTTGAGGCATTGGCGAAAGATGACGTCAAAACGCTGGAAGACTTTGCCACATGCGCTGACTGGGAACTGGCCGGCGGCTGGACAACTGTTGAGGGCGAGCGGGTCAAGGATGACGGGATACTCGAACCCTTTGACGTCTCGCTTGAAGAAGCGCAGCATATGGTTATGACGGCGCGTATCCTTCTGGGCTGGGTCGATCCGGCGGATCTGGAAGCTGAAGACGCCGAGGCCGAAGAGGGCGAAGAGCAGACCGAGGAGGCCGGGGCCTGATCTCAGGCTCCGAGGGCATCACATGGGTCGCGGTGGCGCCTCCAAGGATCATAGCGAAGGTCCAGACCGCAAGTGCATTGCCACGGGCGAGGTTCAGCCGAAGTCCGGCCTGATCCGTTTTGTTCTGGGACCGGATGCGCAGGTCGTGCCGGATGTTCTGGGCAAGCTGCCCGGGCGGGGTGTTTATGTGAGTGCGACACGCGCCGCCCTCGACAAGGCCGTGGCAAAGAAGCTTTTTGCGCGCGGGCTGAAGACGGCGGCGCGCGTCGAGGGCGATCTCGTGGCCGAGGTTGAACGGCAACTGATACGCCGGGTTGTGGATCTGATCAGCCTGGCCCGGAAATCCGGTGCTGCGGTCGCCGGGTATGAAAAAGTGAAAGACTGGCTCGCCAAGGAAGAGGCCGAGGTTTTGATCCAGGCCATGGACGGGTCTGAACGGGGTAAATCGAAACTCAGCACGCCGCATTTCGGCACCTATATCGGGTTCCTGAGCGCGGATGAGCTGGGCATGGCCTTTGGCCGGGAAACTGTGATACATGCAGCGCTCGCCTCTGGTGGACTCACCAAACGTGTTGTAGAGGAAGCCCAGCGACTAAAAGGCGTGCGACAAACGGACGGTGGCAGCGGCCATCGGGAAGGAAAAAGAGCTTAATGAGCGATAGTGACGGCAAAAAGACATTGGGTTTGCGCGGTGGCGCGCGTCCTGGCAGCGTGAAACAGAGTTTCAGCCACGGGCGTACCAAGAATGTCGTGGTGGAAACCAAGCGGAAACGCGTGGTTGTGCCCAAGCCGGGTACAGCCAAACCTGCTGCGTCATCGGGCTCTGCGCAATTGGGCGATCCGTCCCGGCGGCCAGCCGGTATCTCTGATGCAGAGATGGAGCGGCGCCTGAAAGCGGTTCAAGCGGCCAAAGCGCGCGAGACTGAAGAAATCGCCAAGCGTGCGGCAGATGAAAAAGCCCGCGCAGAAGAGCGTGATCGCCGCCGCGCCGAGGCCGAAGCCAAGGAGCGCGAAGAGCGCGAGCGCGAGGAAAGAGCCAAGGCCAAGGCCGAGGAAGAAGAGCGCCAGCGCAAGGAGACCGAAGAAAAGGCACGCCGGGCGGCAACCGAACCCGCCGCCGCGCCTGCGGTCGAGAAAGACACACGTGCCAAGCCGGTTTCAACCCCTCGTAAAACGGATCGCGACCGCGATGACCGCAACCGGAGTGGCAAGGGCCGCAGCGACGATAACAATCGCCGGTCGGGCAAACTGACCCTCAACCAGGCCCTCTCTGGTGGCGAAGGTGGGCGGCAACGCTCCATGGCTGCGATGAAGCGCAAGCAGGAACGTGCCCGTCAGAAAGCCATGGGCGGCTCGGTCGAGCGTGAAAAGGTCGTGCGCGATGTGCAGCTGCCAGAAACCATCGTGGTCTCGGAGCTTGCAAACCGGATGGCCGAACGGGTGGGCGAGGTCGTCAAATCGCTGATGCAGATGGGCATGATGGTCACGCAGAACCAGTCCATCGACGCCGACACCGCCGAACTGATCATCGAAGAGTTTGGCCACAAGGTTGTCCGCGTGTCGGATGCCGATGTTGAGGATGTGATCGCGCAGATCGTAGATGACGAGAAAGACCTCAAGCCGCGACCGCCTGTCATCACCGTGATGGGTCATGTGGACCACGGCAAGACCTCGCTTCTGGATGCGATCCGCAACGCCAACGTCACCAGTGGTGAGGCTGGCGGGATCACCCAGCATATCGGCGCCTATCAGGTAAAGGCGTCGGATGGGCAGATTCTGACCTTCCTGGATACACCGGGCCACGCGGCGTTTACGTCGATGCGCTCGCGCGGGGCGCAGGTCACCGATATCGTGGTTCTGGTGGTGGCCGCCGATGATGCGGTAATGCCGCAGACCGTTGAGGCGATCAATCATGCCAAGGCCGCCGAAGTGCCGATGATCGTGGCGATCAACAAGATCGACAAGCCCGAGGCGAACCCGGACAAGGTGCGCACCGATCTTCTGCAACATGAGGTGATCGTCGAAAAGATGTCCGGCGAAGTGCAGGATGTCGAGGTGTCGGCGATCTCGGGCCAGGGGCTGGATCAGCTTCTGGAGGCGATTGCCCTCCAGGCCGAACTGCTTGAGCTGCAATCCAACCCGGATCGCGCCGCGCAAGGGGCGGTGATCGAGGCGCAGCTTGACGTAGGCCGTGGCCCCGTAGCCACCGTTCTGGTGCAGAACGGCACGCTGCGTCAGGGCGACATCTTTGTCGTCGGCGAACAGTGGGGCAAGGTCCGCGCGATGGAGAACGACAAGGGCGACCGCGTCAAGGAGGCCGGTCCGTCGGTCCCGGTCGAGGTGCTGGGTCTGAACGGCACACCCGAAGCGGGCGATGTTCTCAATGTTGTGGATACCGAAGCGCAAGCGCGTGAGATCGCGGAGTATCGCGAACAGGCCGCCAAGGACAAACGGGCTGCTGCCGGAGCCGCGACAACACTGGATCAGCTTTTGGCCAAGGCCAAAGCGGATGAAACTGTCTCCGAGTTGCCCATTCTGGTGAAAGCCGATGTGCAGGGGTCTGCCGAGGCGATCGTTCAGGCGATGGAGAAGATCGGCAATGACGAGGTGCGCGTGCGCGTGCTGCATTCGGGCGTTGGTGCGATTACAGAATCCGATATCGGCCTTGCCGAAGCATCTGGCGCGCCGGTGATCGGGTTCAATGTGCGGGCCAACGCGCCTGCGCGCAATTCAGCCAACCAGAAAGGGGTCGAGATCCGCTATTACTCGGTCATCTACGATCTGGTGGACGACGTCAAAGCCGCCGCATCGGGCCTGCTTTCGGCCGAGGTGCGCGAGAACTTCATTGGCTATGCGTCAATCAAAGAGGTGTTCAAGGTGTCGGGCGTCGGCAAGGTTGCCGGGTGTCTGGTGACCGAAGGGGTTGCCCGCCGGTCCGCAGGTGTGCGGTTGCTGCGCGACGATGTGGTGATCCACGAAGGCACGCTGAAAACGCTGAAGCGCTTCAAAGATGAAGTGGCCGAAGTGCAGTCCGGTCAAGAATGTGGTATGGCATTCGAGAATTACGAGGACATTCGCGAAGGCGATGTCATCGAGATCTTCGAGCGCGAAGAAGTGACACGGACGCTTTCCTGACGAATCAGGCAATCAGGTCGACCGATCAATTCGGTTTGCCTTGTGGACAAAGGGCAGCCTATCGGTTGCCCTTTTTCGCGCGCGCCGCTTCGTCAGGCGGCCTTTGCCACCGGGAATCCCTTGTACACCGTCTCTCCAACACGAACGGCGATTCTGCCGTCCGGCAAGGATCCGACAAAGGTACCTTGGACTGAAATGCAACTGCCGACAGTTATGGTTCTTAGCATGTCTCTTTCCCCAACCAGCTAATCCTCAAAGCCTACAGGAAGGAAGGTTAAGAAAGAATATACAGATGTGTTACAAAATTCAGGCATGCTCTCGAAATAGCGACCAAATGTTGTGCAAATGCCATGAGCCGTGGCATATATGCCAAGTTTTCCCCTTACAACCAGTCGCGCAAGATCGGGATCAGCGGTACGTCCGCCTCGGGCATCGGATAGTTTCGCAGATCTTGTGCGCGTACCCATTTCAGCGCCTGACCCTCTCGTGACATCGGTGTTCCCTCCCATTTCCGGCAGGCGAACAGCGGCATGAGCAAATGAAAATCCTCATAGCTGTGGCTGGCAAAGGTCAGCGGGGCCAGGCAGGAGGACCAGGTGTTGATCCCCAACTCCTCCTCCAGTTCACGGATCAGGGCGGTTTCGGGTGTCTCGCCCATCTCGACCTTGCCGCCGGGAAACTCCCACAACCCGGCCATGGTCTTGCCCTCGGGGCGCTGGGCCAGCAGAACGCGCCCGTCGAGATCAATCAGCGCCACGGCTGAGACCAGAACAGTCTTCCTCACGAGCGATAATCCGCGTTGATCGAGATATAGCCGTGTGTCAGATCGCAGGTCCAGACCGTGGCGGCGCCATCCCCCAGACCAAGATCGACATGAATCGATATGTCGGCTTGTTTCATATGAGCGGCGGCCTCTTCCTCCCGATAATCCGGGCTGACCCAGCCTTTTTCGGCCACGGTCACGGTGCCGAACCGGATGCTCAGCCGATCCCTGTCGGCCGGTGCGCCTGATTTGCCGATGGCCATGACCACCCGGCCCCAGTTCGGATCCTCTCCGGCGATCGCCGTTTTGACCAATGGAGAATTGGCGATTGCCAAACCATGTATGTGGGCGTCACCATCTGTTGCGGCCCCTGTGATCACGATTTCAACGAATTTCGTGGCACCTTCGCCGTCGCGTACCACCTGATGCGCCAGATCGCGCATAAGGTCGTGCAAGGCGGTCTCGAAGGCCTCCGATCCTGAAACATCGCAGCCCGACGCCCCAGTCGCACAGGCCAGCAGTGTGTCCGAGGTTGACGTATCACTGTCGACGGTAATGCAGTTGAACGTCCGTTCATTCAGTCGCGACACCATCTTTTGCAAGGTTGGCTGGTCAATCATCGCATCGGTAAAGAGATAGACCAGCATCGTCGCCATATCCGGCGCGATCATGCCTGACCCTTTGGCGATACCCGCAATCTGCACCGTCTTGTCACCCACCGCGACGCTGCGGGCGGCGCCTTTGGGGAATGTGTCGGTGGTCATGATCGCCTGTGCGGCGGCGGCGATCCCTTCGGGTGATTGAGTTTCGGCCAAAGCTTCCAGCTTGGCGATGATGCGGTCATGCGGAAGCGGCTCGCCGATCACGCCGGTTGAGGATGTGAACACGCGTTCCGGTGGCAGGCCGAGACGGTCGGCAACGGCCCGAACGATCTGCTGAACGGAGGTTTGGCCAAATTGCCCCGTAAAGGCGTTGGCGTTGCCGGAATTGACAAGGATTGCGGCCCCCGCAGCGGCGTCGCCCCCCAGTTTCGCCTGACAATCCAGAACCGGAGCGGCGCGGGTGCTGGATCTGGTAAAGACCCCCGCGATACTGGTGCCGGGGCACAGGACCGCAAGCATCAGATCGGTACGCCCCTGATACCGGACACCTGCCTCAACCGCGGCAAAGCTGACGCCGCCGATAACCGGAAGATCGGGAAACCGGTCTGGCGCCAGCGGCGAGACGGCGGTGATTTCGGCCACGTGGTCAGTTCCTGAGCAGGTCGAGATTCGAGATAGTGGCAGGATCGATTGTGCTGACATCGGGTGTGGCGATATCGGCCGCATCCACCAGCTCTTCGATATGGGCTTCGACGGCGGATTGGCGCAGTTCCTGAGAGATCTCCGCGCGTACCTCCTCCAAGGGCGGTGCGTTCTGGATCCGCGTTTCGTTCAGGAGGATCACATGCCAGCCGAACTGTGTCTGAACCGGAGCGGAGATCGTGCCCGGTTCCAGGGCGATCACCGCGGCCTCGAAATCGGGCACCATCTGACCGGGCCCGAACCATCCCAGAGACCCCCCGCCCGGACCGCTGGGGCCAGTCGAACTCTCTCGCGCTACATCCTCAAACTCTGCCCCGCCCTCGATCTCGGCGATGGCAGCCAGCGCGTCCTCTTCGGTCTCGAGCAGAATATGCGAGGCGTTATACTCCTCGCCGCCGACTCCATTGGCGTATCGCTCGTTATAGAGTGCCTGAATTGCGGCATCGTCGACGGCATTGGCCATCACCGCCTCTACCGCTTCGCCGGCCATCAGTGACCGTTCCTCGTTTTCCAAAGACAGGCGGGCCGCCAGGCTTGGCTCCCCTTCAAAGGACTGTGCCAGCGCGGATTGTCGGATCAGTTGATCCAGGATGCCGCCAAAAAGCAGATCGGGCGGCAACTGCTGATACTGCGCGGGCAATGTCGTAAAGGCGATGATCATGTGGCCCAATGTGATGTCCTGCCCATTGACGGTGGCCACCACCGTTTCGGGTGACGGGGTGTCCTGAGCCTGCGTCGGAAGGGCCAGCGCTCCTGTCAGAGCCAGAGCCATCACGAAAGTGAGACCTTTACGCATTGATACGTCCTGTTTGCGGGCCGCACAGAGGCGCGGCGTTGACACTGTTTCGCGTGCCCCTTACATCGCTGAGAGGCTTGGGCAGAGCTGTCTTCACCATCGTATCTACGGTCTGCGTGCGGGGGCGGCAAGATGTGCCCGCGCACGAAAAAGTCACATCGGCTGGAGAGAGCATGCTGGGATTCGGAACAATCGCCAAAAAGGTGTTCGGCACCCCCAATGACCGCAAGGTCAAGGCGACCAGGCCGGTGGTCGAAAAGATCAACGCACTCGAGCCCGAGTGTGAAGCGCTGAGTGATCAGGGCCTCATCGACAAAACTCAGGAATTGCGCGACCGTTTTGCCGGCGGTGAGAGCCTTGATGATCTCTTGCCCGAAGCCTTTGCCAATTGCCGCGAAGCGGCACGTCGGGCGCTGGGTCTGCATGCGTTCGACACTCAGTTGATGGGGGGGATTTTCCTGCATCAAGGCAACATCGCCGAGATGAAGACCGGCGAGGGCAAGACCCTGGTGGCGACCTTCCCGGCCTATCTGAATGCGCTCAGCGGCAACAGCGTGCATATCGTGACAGTGAACGATTACCTGGCCAAACGTGACAGCGAATGGATGGGGCAGGTCTATAGCGCGTTGGGCATGACCACCGGGTTTGTCTATTCCGGGATGGACGGCCAGGCCAAGCTGGACGCCTATGGCAGTGACATTGTCTATGGCACGAACAATGAGTTCGGCTTTGACTATCTGCGCGACAACATGAAATCCGACCTCGCGCAGCTTTTCCAGAAAGAGCATTTCTTTGCCATCGTGGACGAGGTCGATTCGATCCTCATCGACGAGGCGCGCACGCCGCTGATCATCTCGGGGCCCGCACAGGACCGGTCCGAGCTTTACAAGACCATCGATGCATTGATCCCCGAAGTGCAGGACGATCATTTCGAATTGGACGAGAAGCAGCGCAGCGTGACCTTTACCGACGAGGGTAACGAATTCCTCGAACAGCAATTGCATGCCCGCGGCCTGCTGGAGGAGGAGCAATCGCTCTATGATCCAGAAAGCACGACCGTGGTCCATCATATCAACCAGAGCCTGCGCGCGCATAAGCTGTTTCAGCGGGACAAGGATTACATCGTTCGCGACGGCAACGTGGTGCTGATCGATGAGTTTACCGGACGCATGATGGCAGGTCGTCGCCTGTCGGACGGGCTGCATCAGGCGATCGAGGCCAAGGAACAGGTCGATATCAAGCCCGAGAACGTCACACTGGCCAGCGTGACCTTTCAGAACTTTTTCCGTCTCTACAACAAGCTCGCGGGCATGACGGGGACGGCGGCGACCGAAGCGGAGGAGTTTCGCGAGATTTACGGGCTGGGCGTGGTCGAAGTGCCCACGCACAAGCCCATCGCGCGGGAGGACCGAGACGACATGGTCTATCGCACGGTGCGCGAGAAATACGAGGCGATGATCAAAGAGATCGAAAAGGCCCAGGAAAAAGGCCAGCCCTGTCTGGTTGGCACCACCTCGATCGAGAAATCCGAACAGCTCAGCCAGATGCTGACGCAAGCGGGCATCAAGCATAACGTCCTGAATGCGCGCCAGCACGAGCAGGAGGCGCAGATCATCGCCGATGCGGGCAAATTGGGGGCCGTCACGATTGCCACCAACATGGCCGGGCGTGGCACCGATATTCAACTGGGCGGCAATGTCGAGATGAAGGTGATGCAGGCGATCGCCGAAAACCCCGATGCCGACCCTGATGAGCTGCGCGCCGCCGAAGAGGCACGGCATGCCGAGGAAAAGCAGAAAGTGCTGGATGCGGGGGGGCTTTATGTTCTGGCCTCGGAACGGCACGAAAGCCGCCGAATCGACAATCAGCTGCGCGGCCGGTCGGGCCGTCAGGGCGATCCCGGCAAAACCGCGTTCTATCTCTCGCTCGAAGACGATCTGATGCGGATCTTCGGTTCGGAACGGCTTGACAAGGTGCTCAAGACGCTGGGCATGAAGGAGGGCGAGGCGATCATTCACCCTTGGGTGAACAAATCCCTGGAACGGGCGCAGGCCAAGGTCGAAGGCCGCAATTTCGACATGCGCAAGCAGGTCTTGAAATTCGACGACGTGATGAACGATCAGCGGAAACTGATCTTCGGTCAGCGGCGCGAGATCATGGCGGCAGAAAACGTGGCCGAAATCTCGGCCGATATGCGCCATCAAGTGATCGAGGACCTGGTTACCCAATACATGCCGCCCAAGACCTATGCCGATCAGTGGAACACAGAAGGGCTTTATGCTGCGGTGATCGAAAAGCTGGGCATCGACGTACCGGTCATGGAATGGGCCGATGAAGAGGGCGAGGACGACGAGCATATGATCGAGCGACTGGTCAAAGCCAGTGACGAGCATATGGCCAAGAAAGCGGTTGAGTTTGGCCCCGACACGATGCGTAACATCGAAAAGCAGGTCCTGTTGAACTCGATCGACACCAAGTGGCGCGAGCATCTTTTGACGCTGGAACATTTGCGGTCTGTCGTGGGTTTTCGCGGATATGCGCAACGCGATCCGCTGAATGAATACAAGAGCGAATCGTTCCAGCTTTTTGAAGGGCTGCTGGACAGCTTGCGCGAGGATGTGACCACGCATCTGGCGCATATCAAGCCCATGACCGAGGATGAGCAGCGCGCGATTCTGGCCCAGATGGCCGCCGAACAGCAAAAATTGCAAGCCGCCGCAGAGCCTCAAGCGTCCGCTGCCCCGAGCGAGGATGCCAGCCCTGGATTTGTCGAGGATGATCCTACGACCTGGGGCAATCCCGGCCGGAACGAGAAGTGTCCATGCGGGTCAGGCAAGAAGTTCAAGCATTGTCACGGGCGCCTGGTCTGATCACGGTCGGACGACAAGGCCGCGATTTGGTCATGATGGTTCCGCTGTCGCGACACAGGAATGCCGCCTTTGAGTGACAGGTTGCTGAAAACCTAAGCCGTCAAGGCAGGGAAGAGGTAACGAGCCATGATAAACAAAACGCGTATCATCGCCGTCGCGGGCACCGCGCTCTGCGCAATCGGCATTGGGTTTTTCATGCAGTCCACCTCGCCGGATGGGCCGGGCGTCGCCAAGCAATCGGATGCGGTCAGCCGCGCGGATTTCAAGCCACTCAGCGAGCCGGTGTTTGAGTTGCAAACACGGCCCCAGGCATCTGCGGACGCCCTCCTGACGCGGCCCGATGCCGCATCCGAAACTGGCCTGCCGTCGCTGGCAAACGAGGTGATCACCGCAGCACTGGGGGACGACATGCTGCCCGCGATGCCTGCCGAGCCTGAGATGCCTATGACCGTCTGCGACATCACCTCGACCGCGACGGTCGAAGCCGGTGCAATGGTCCGGTTCACCGTCGAGGCACCATGCCTGGGCAACGAAAACGTGGTTGTGCACCACAACGGCATGATGTTTTCGGCAGTGACGGATGAAATCGGCTCTCTGGACGTGGTTGTTCCGGCGCTGTCCGAAACCGCGATTCTGATCGCCGAATTCGAGAATGGCGAAGGCAGTGTGGCCACCGCTCAGGTCAGTTCCCTGCCGTTTTATGACCGTGTGGTTCTGCAATGGCGCGGGGATTCCGGGTTCCAGCTGCATGCGCGGGAGTTTGGTGCGAATTACGGCGATCCCGGTCATGTCTGGGCCGGTGCCACCCGCGATGTGGCGGCCGCTGCGCTGGGCGAGGGCGGGTTTGTGACCCGGCTGGGAACCTCCGACGCCCTGCTGCCCCGTTTGGTCGAGGTCTATACCTTTCCCACCGGCACTGCCTCCCAAACAGGCGAGGTCGCGCTTAGCATCGAAGTCGAAGTGACGGCGCAGAACTGCGGGACAGATATCGAGGCCCAGGCGATGGAGTTGGACGGCACCGGTATGCTCAAAACCCAGTACATCACCCTGGCCGTGGCGGAATGTTCGTCGATCGGTGACTTTCTGGTGTTGAATAATCTGGTGGATGACCTGAAAATCGCGACCAACTGATCCGCATTATCCGGGGCGCCATGTTTGGTTTCAAAGGTGCGGCGATCTTCGCCGCGCTTCTTCTTTGTCTGGCGCCCTTTGCCACGGCGGCACAGGACGTGACGCTGACCTCCCCCGATGGTGGGGTCGAGATCAGTGGGACGTTGCTGGGATTTGACGGTGAGTTTTACCGCGTCGATACCATTTATGGTGAACTGACTGTTGATGGATCGGGTGTGAGCTGCGACGGTCCGGGGTGTCCCAACCTGATCGATTTCGTTGCCGAGGTGGATTTTTCGGGCTCCTCCACCATGGGAGAGGCCCTGATGCCCGCCTTGTTGGAAGGATTCGCGCTGCGCAACGGGCTGCGCGTGTCGCGTCAGCCGGGCGAGGGCACGCGCGTCGACTATACGCTACGGGATGGCCAAACGGGCAAGGTTGTGGCTCGGTTCGGTTTTCGCATTACAACGACAGATGAAGGGTTCGCCGATCTTCTGGCAGATGAGGCGGATGTGGTCATGGCGCTGCGCGAGATCCGGTCCGAGGAACGGACACGGGCGCGCAACGCTGGGATGGGCGACATGACGGATCGCAATCGCAGCCGGGTTCTGGCCCTCGACGCGATGGTCCCGATTGTGGCGCCGGGCAATCCGGTCAAGGCAATCTCGATGCCTGAACTGGCGGCGGCGTTTTCCGGTCAGATCACCAACTGGTCGGAGCTTGGCGGGCCGGATGCCCCGATCACACTGCACTTGCCTGACGCGGGGTCGGGTCTCGCGCAAGCGGTGGAAGACCGTCTGCTGCGCCCCGAAGCCTTGACCCTGCCCGAGGGTGTGGTGCGGCATCGGTTGTCCAGCGCCTTGTCGCGCACGGTCACAACCGACCCCTTTGGCCTGGGTCTGGTGAGCTATGCCGAGGTCGGCAATGCGCGGATGCTCACGTTGAGCGGGTCGTGTGGGTTCACCCTCCAGGCGACGCGGCGCACTATCAAAACCGAAGATTATCCGCTGACCTCGCCGATGTTTCTCTATCTGCCCGCCCGGCGCCTGCCGAAACTGGCACGCGAATTTCTCAGCTATATGCGCGGACCTGCAGCGCAGATCGTGATCCGACGGGTCGGTTTCGTGGATCAGTCGCCCGAAGAGATCACCATCAATCGGCAAGGGGATCGTTTCGCCAATGCGATATCCGCGGCCGGAGACGAAGTCACGCTCAGCGAGTTGCGGCGGATGGTCGGCACTCTCCGACCGATGGTGCGGCTGACGACATCGTTTCGGTTCGAGGCCGGATCGTCCCGCCTGGACGCGCAATCGCGCTCGAACATCGAACAATTGGCACGTGCCATCGAGGCCGGAGTATACGATGCGCGCAGCCTCAGCTTTATCGGCTTTTCCGATGGCGATGGCCCGTCGGTGGCCAATCTGGCGATTGCACGCAGGCGTGCCGAAGCGGTGCGGGATGCGGTTCTGGCCGCCGCCGAGACGGTGAACCCCGACCGCGTCGCTCTTCAGGTCGAGGCCTATGGCGAAGCCTTGCCAATGGCCTGCGATGACAGCGCCTGGGGTCGCCAGGTCAACCGCCGGGTCGAGGTCTGGCTTCGCTGAAAGCCCCTGACTGGCGTGATTGTCTGCGGGTATGTCGGATCACCACAGGGCGGGTTATCACAGATACCCGTGAGATCGAAAGCTCAGTTCGCGTTCCTTGCCAATGATCAGGTGGTCATGCAGCGTGATATTCAGCGCCGTGCATGCTGCGTGAACCTGACCCGTCATGTCGATATCGGATTGGCTGGGCGTAGGGTCGCCTGACGGGTGATTATGCACCAGGATCAGCGCGGAGGCATTGAGTTCCAGCGCCCGTTTGGCGATTTCGCGAGGGTAGACCGGCACGTGGTCCACCGTTCCTTTCGCCTGCTCCTCATCCGCGATCAGGGTGTTCTTGCGGTCCAAAAACAGGACACGAAACTGCTCTGTCTCGCGATGGGCCAACACTGTATGGCAGTAATCCAGCACCGCGTCCCAACTGGAAATCACGTGGCGTCGCAAGACCCGTGCGCGGGCCAGCCGGTGCGCCGCCGCCTCCACGATCTTGAGCTCGGTGATCACCGCGTCGCCCACCCCCCTGACCGCCTTGAGGTGCAGATCCGAGGCGGTGATGACCCGGTTGAAATCGCCAAAGCGGTCGATCAGCGCGCGGGCCAATGGCTTGACGTCCTGCCGAGGGATCGCCCGAAAGAGGATTAGCTCAAGCAGCTCGTAATCGGGCACAGCCTGCGCGCCGCCTTCCCGGAACCGGGTGCGCAGGCGTTTGCGGTGATCGGCGATATAAGAAGGTTGCTTGCCGTCGCGATGCAGGACCACCGGCAAGGCCTCGTCCATCTCAAAGAGGGAGGGCGAGGCTTCGTGAAAGGCTGATTCATGGGTCATGCGGACAGACTGTCGCAGCTTTGGTGAAAAACCGGTTAACGATCAACGGGTCGGCTGAGACGAAGCGCCTTTTCGGTCACATCACTGCCTTTGGATCCTGGACTTTTGCGCCTCACATCTTGCGCCGGAGCGACAGGCCCAGTGCCGGGTTCTGTTCCATCGGACGGTCACAGGCGCCATCTGGCCGATACGTCTCAAACCTGAAACCGCAGGGTTTTCTTGCCGGTGATGCGCTTGGAGCGCGCCCGGATCCTTGCTGCGCCGCAATCCGCGCCGGATCTTGTGAGGAGAACGGGCCGGGACGCACATAACATCTGCGTCCCGACCGGGTTTCATGCGAGGTCTAGCCCTTCATCCCGTCCCAAAAGGATTTGACGGTCGAGAAGAACGATTTGCCTTCGGGGTTATTGTCCTCACTGAGCTTTTCAAACTCCTGAAGGATCTCTTTCTGGCGCGCGGTCAGGTTCACCGGCGTTTCAACGGCCAGTTCGATAAACATGTCCCCCGCGCCACCGCCACGCAGGGCGGGCATCCCCTTGGATCTCAGTCGCATCTGACGGCCTGACTGGCTGCCGGACGGGATCTGCACACGGGCGCGCCCGCCATCGATCGTTGGCACCTCGATCGAGCCGCCGAGTGCGGCCTTGGCCATGCTTACCGGCACCCGGCAAAAGAGGCTTGATCCGTCCCGTTCAAAGATATCGTGGGGCGTGACCTCGACAAAGATGTAAAGGTCGCCGGGCGGGCCGCCGCGCATGCCGGCCTCCCCCTCGCCGGCGAGCCGGATGCGGGTTCCGGTCTCCACCCCCGCGGGGATGTTGACGTTGAGCGCGCGGTCTTTTTCGACGCGGCCCGCACCGCCACAGGTGCGGCAGGGGTTTTTGACGATCTGGCCCATGCCCGAACAGGTCGGACAGGTGCGTTCCACCGTGAAAAAGCCCTGCTGCGCCCGGACCTTGCCCATGCCCGAGCAGGTCGGACAGGAGGTGGGTTCCGACGCGCCTTCGGACCCAGAGCCCGAACAGGATCCACAGGTTGCCAGGGTCGGCACTTTGATCTGCTTTTGCAGACCGGAATAGGCCTCCTCAAGGGTGACGCGCAGGTTATAACGCAGGTCGGACCCGCGGGAAGCGCGTTGTCGTCCGCCACCGGCGCCACGCTGGCCCATGAAATCGCCAAAAAGGTCGTCGAACACGTCCGAAAAGGCACTGGTGAAATCACCATTGCCGCCATAGCCCGCGCCAGGACGGCCACCGCCGCCACCCATGCCACCTTCAAAGGCGGCATGACCAAACCGATCATAAGCGGCTTTCTTTTCGTTGTCTTTCAGAACCTCGTAGGCTTCATTGGCCTCTTTGAACTGCGCTTCAGCATCCGGGTTGTCGGCATTGCGGTCCGGGTGCAGCTCCTTGGCCTTGGTCCTGTAAGCTTTCTTGATTTCGTCTGCCGAAGCCCCTTTGGGCACGCCCAGAACGTCGTAATAGTCGCGTTTTGACATATGAGTGTCCCTTCCGCCGGAACGTCAGGGGCCGGCCCGGATCCCGGACCGGCCCTGACATGTCGCGGCATTACGCCTTACGCACGTTTGTCGTCATCCAGATCTTCGAATTCGGCATCGACGATATCGTCTTCACCGCTGCGTGCCTCATCGGCGGGCGCGGGTTCCCCCTCGCCTGCTTCGTCCTGGCTGGCTTTGTAGATCGCTTCGCCCAGTTTCATCGCGGCCTCGGTCACGTTCTGGATGCCAGAGCGGATCTTGTCGGCGCCGATATCTTCTTTCTCCAGATCGTCCTTGAGAGCGGCGACGGCCAGCTCGATGGCTTCGATCGTAGTGGGATCGACCTTGTCGGCATGCTCTTCCATCGACTTTTCGGTCGAATGGATCAGCGATTCGGCCTGGTTGCGCGCCTCGACCAGCTCCTTGCGGGCCTTGTCGGCTTCGGCGTTCTCCTCGGCGTCCTTGACCATTTGTTCGATGTCTTCATCGCTGAGGCCACCGGATGCCTGGATGGTGATCTTCTGCTCCTTGCCGGTGCCCTTGTCCTTGGCACTGACCGAGACGATGCCGTTGGCGTCGATGTCGAAGGTCACCTCGATCTGGGGCAGGCCGCGCGGGGCGGGCGGAATGTTTTCCAGGTTGAACTGGCCCAGGATCTTGTTGTCGGCGGCCATTTCCCGTTCACCCTGGAACACCCGGATCGTCACGGCGTTCTGGTTGTCCTCGGCGGTCGAGAAGACCTGGGATTTCTTGGTCGGGATCGTGGTGTTGCGGTCGATCAGGCGTGTGAACACGCCGCCCAGCGTTTCGATCCCCAGCGACAGCGGGGTCACGTCCAGCAGGACCACATCCTTCACGTCGCCTTGCAGAACGCCGGCCTGAATGGCCGCACCCATGGCGACAACCTCGTCGGGGTTCACGCCTTTGTGGGGCTCTTTGCCAAAGAACTTGGTCACTTCCTCGACCACTTTGGGCATGCGGGTCATACCGCCGACCAGAACCACCTCGTCGATGTCGCTGGCCGAAAGACCGGCGTCCTTCAGCGCGGCCTGGCACGGCTTCATCGAGGATTTGATCAGATCTCCCACCAGGCTTTCCAGCTTGGCGCGGGTCAGTTTCATGACCATGTGCAGGGGCTGACCGTCCGAACCCATCGAGATGAAGGGCTGGTTGATCTCGGTCTGCGACGAGCTGGACAGTTCGATCTTGGCTTTCTCGGCGGCTTCTTTCAGACGCTGGAGCGCCATCTTGTCCTTGGTCAGATCGACGCCGTGTTCCTTTTTGAACTCGTCGGCCAAATAGGTGACGATGCGCATGTCGAAGTCTTCGCCGCCCAGGAACGTATCCCCGTTGGTGGATTTCACCTCGAAGAGACCGTCGTCGATTTCCAGGATGGTGACGTCGAATGTGCCGCCGCCCAGGTCATAGACCGCGATGGTGTGGGTGTTTTCCTTGTCCAGACCATAGGCAAGTGCGGCGGCTGTCGGTTCGTTGATGATCCGCAGCACTTCAAGACCGGCGATCTTGCCCGCGTCCTTGGTTGCCTGACGCTGGGCGTCGTTGAAATAGGCGGGAACCGTGATGACCGCCTGGGTCACTTCCTCACCAAGATAGCTCTCGGCGGTTTCCTTCATCTTGCCCAGAATGAACGCGCTGATCTGGCTGGGGGAGTAATTCTCACCCTTGGCTTCGACCCAGGCGTCGCCATTGCCGCCGTCAATCACATTGAACGGCAGGTTCTTGAGATCCTTGGCCAGGTCCTTGTCGTCGAACCGGCGGCCGATCAGGCGCTTGACGCCGAAAATCGTGTTGTCGGGGTTTGTCACCGCCTGCCTTTTGGCCGGTTGGCCAACCAGACGCTCATCATCCGTAAAGGCGACGATAGACGGGGTTGTGCGGGTCCCTTCGGAGTTTTCAATAACCTTGGGTTGCGAACCATCCATGATGGCGACGCAGCTGTTGGTGGTCCCAAGGTCGATACCAATGACTTTGGCCATGTTTTCGATCCCTTCTTAACTAAAGGCGATTGCCCGAGGCCTTGACCCGTTATGGCGTCCCGACCCCGATTTAGGTTAGCGCCGGGGCCTGCCCCCGACGCGTCCCGGCGTATATAAGGATCACAATCCGGGCCTGCAACCGTTCTGAGCAGGGCATGGCAGGGAATCTTCGGGGTATTTTTGGCGCTTTGGCGTCAGACGGGAAAGGGCAGGCTATGCTGCTGCGGATGCGCGGGTTCGAGATCCATAAGGAGTATCTGGATGTTGCCGGACAACATGAGGTGCTGGAGGCGCTGCGGCCAGTGTTGCGCGCGGCTCCGCTCTATCGTCCCGATACACCGTTTGGCAAGCCGATGCGCGTTCGAATGAGCTCGGCGGGGCGGCTGGGGTGGTATTCGGACCGCAGCGGTTATCTCTATGTCCCGCAGCATCCGAGCGGACAGGCCTGGCCTCCGATCCCCGCGCCGGTGCTGGCGATCTGGGAGGCGCTGGTGGGTCCGGACCGGCTGCCCGATTGCTGTCTGATCAACTATTACGACGAGGAGGCGCGGATGGGCCTGCATCAGGACCGGGATGAGGCTGATTTCTCCTGGCCGGTCCTGTCGGTGTCGCTGGGCGATGACGCGCTGTTTCGGATGGGCAATGAGACACGCGGCGGCACGACCGAAAGTGTGTGGCTGGCCTCGGGGGACGTGGTGGTGATGGGCGGGCCCGCGCGGCTGACCTATCACGGGGTGGATCGGATCAGGTTCGGCTCATCCCGGTTGCTGCCAAAGGGTGGGCGGATCAACCTGACGCTGAGGGTGGTGACGTGATCCAAATGCGCGCCTGCGGCGCATTCCTTTGATAGGGGCGAGGCGGTGCCTCGCAGTGGTGCCAGCTTTCTGAGTTCTGCCTAACAATCAGCGGCGCGCGTCCCAGCTGAGCGAGGCGTGCCGCCGGGTATAGAATTCACCCATCAGCCCCAGAACGATGAAACAGCAGCACACGATCAGGGGAAATTCCCAGTTGGTATAACGCGGATAGTAATTGATGAACGCATATCCGCGCGATTGATCGATGATGTGAAACAGCGGATTCCAGTCGAACATCGCAATCATGAATCCCGGCAGGGTATTGGCGACGAACATCTTGCCCGAGGCGATCATGTTGGCCCGCTTATAGACCGTGGCCACAACGTTGGTGAACGTCGGAAACCAGGGTTTGAGCGCAAGCAGAACCAGACCCAGAGCAATGCCGGCAAACCACGCCAGCAGGAACATCATGAAGGCGCCGGCCGGATCGTTTATGGTGATCGGGCTGATCAGAACATGATAGCCGAACAGAATCACCGCCAGCGTCAGCACCTGGATATAGAGCGCCCCAAGTGCCGCGGCCCCGATGGCCACGATGGTATTCATCGGCGCATGCTGCATCATCGCACTACTGGGCCCTTCGGCGCCCATAACCGCGCCCAACGTCTTGACGTTCGTCATATAGAGGAAGATGCCCGTGAGCAGATAGATCATGAAATCGCCGCGGATTGCACCAGGACCGCGCAACCCCAAGAGCGAGAACATCACATAGAACACTGCAACAAAGATGATGATCTGCAACATGTTCACGCCAATCGCGAGGATGGCGTTTCCATGCTGTTTGCGCACGTCCCGAACGATCGAGTGATAGATGACATCGGCCATGCCGAGTGCGACACTCAACCTGCTGCGGCGCCGGACCTGTTCAAACATCCATTCGGTTCCCCGTGAGGCTGCCTCAAATTGCGACGGAATTCTTGCCGTTCCGTTACGTCGTAAGCATAAGGAGAAGCTGATATGAGATCAATCTGTCAGAAATATGGAGTGACCGTCCGTGTCAAATGAAACCCTTGTCCCTGTGATGCGTCGGCTGGCCATCCAAGCCGGTGCCGTTATCATGGAGATTTACGAGGCTGACGATTTCGACGTGAAGATCAAATCGGATGCCAGCCCGGTGACCGAAGCCGATGAGGCCGCCGATGCTCTGATCTCCAAAGGGCTGCGCGCGGCGTTCCCCGATCTGATGCTGGTCACCGAAGAACAGGCCGCCTCGCACATGCAATCTGGCGATACATTCCTGATCGTCGACCCTCTGGACGGGACCAAGGAGTTCATCAACCGCCGGGGAGATTTCACGGTCAATATCGCTTTGGTCGAAAACGGGGTGCCGACACGGGGGGTGGTCTATGCCCCGGCGCGCGGGCGCATGTTCTTTACCACCGCAGACGGGCAATCGGTGGAAGAGACCGGAGATTTCGATCCCGAACAGCTTGGCACCACATCGGCCATCGGTGTGGGGACGCCGGACAACGCCGCGCTGATGGTGGTGGCCAGCAAATCCCATCGCGACCAGGCGACAGATGACTACATCGGCAAGTACGATGTGCGCGATATGACAAGTGCCGGGTCGTCCCTGAAATTCTGTCTGGTCGCGACAGGAGAGGCTGATCTCTATCCGCGGCTGGGCCGCACGATGGAATGGGACACCGCCGCCGGTCACGCGGTACTGGCAGGTGCAGGGGGCGCTGTGGTGCGGTTCGACGATCACACGCCGTTGCACTATGGTAAGGAGGGGTTTGCCAACCCGTTCTTTATCGCCTTTGCGCCGGGTGTTGAGCTGAAAGCGCGTTGAATGTCGGTTCTGATTGTTATTCCCGCGCGCTATGCCTCGACCCGCTATCCGGGCAAACCGCTGGTCGCTTTGACCGGGGCCACCGGCCAGGCGCGTTCGCTGATTGAACGATCCTGGCGGGCGGCATTGGCTGTCCAGGGTGTGGACCGGGTCGTGGTTGCGACAGATGACGACCGGATTGCCGATGCGTGCAAGATCTTTGGGGCCGAGGTTGTGATGACCTCGGACACCTGTTCCAACGGGACAGAACGCTGTGCGGAGGCACATAGCGCGCTGGGCGGCGCCGCTGAGATTGTCGTCAACCTGCAAGGAGACGCGCCGTTGACCCCGCATTGGTTCGTCGAAGATCTGATCGCAGGTCTGCGCGCCGATCCAATGGCGCAGGTCGCGACCCCTGTCTTGCGCTGCGATGGGGCGGCGCTGAACGGGCTTTTGGAGGATCGCCGCGCAGGACGTGTCGGAGGGACCACCTCAGTCTTCGACCGGGATCGCCGTGCGATGTATTTCTCAAAAGAAGTGATCCCGTTCACCTCGGAAACCTACGCGGATGATGCGCCGACCCCGGTCTTTCACCATGTCGGTGTCTATGCCTATCGCCCTGGGGCGCTTTCGGAGTATCCAGGCTGGCCTGCGGGCCCGCTCGAAGCGCTGGAAGGGCTCGAACAGCTTCGCTTCATGGAACAGGGCCGCCCCGTTTTGTGTGTGGAGGTTGAAGCGCGAGGGCGCCAGTTCTGGGAACTCAACAACCCCGAGGATGTTCCGCGCATCCAGCGTATGATGGCTGATATGGAACTTGAATGACCGAGATCCCCGTCAGCATCGTTGTGGTCAGCCGAAACCGGCCACAGGCGCTGATCCGATGTCTGACCGGGATCAGTCAGTTGCGATATGCTCCGTTCGAGGTGGTGGTGGTTGCAGATACCAGCGGGCTGGACGCGGTGCGCCGCTGGCCACCGGGAACGGATCTGAAGACGGTTGCATTCAACGCCCCCAATATCGCAGCGGCACGTAACCTGGGCATTGCCGCCGCTGCGGGTCAGGTGGTGGCGTTCCTTGACGATGGCGCGGTGCCGGAACCTTCCTGGCTGGCGCATTTGACTGTGGCGTTTCGCGATCCCAATGTCGGCATTGCCGGTGGATATGTGCGGGGCCGCGACGGCATCTCCTGGCAATCGCGGGCCCAGTCGGTGGATCTGGCCGGTCAGGCCAGGGACCTGCGGATCACCGGGGACCGTCCTGTGGTGCTCACCCCATCGCCTGGCCGCGCGATCAAGACCGATGCGGCCAATATGGCGATCCGGCGCAGGGTCATTGCCAGGATCGGCGGGTTCGATCCGAACCTGCATGCGTTCCTGGACGATCGGGATGTGAATCTGCGGCTCGCCGCCCATTCGGTGGCCACGGCGATTGTGCCGTTGGCGGTCGTACATCGCGGAGACGGGTCCCATGGACCTGACAGGCCGCCGCGCGATCTGACCCAGCTTGGGGCGAGCTGGGCGGTTTTTCTGGGCAAACACTGTCCCGAGTTGAATGCCGCAGATATCTGGCAGGGTATTCAGGCATCGGAGCGCAGGCGGCTCTTGCGTCACATGGTGGCCGGAGAGTTGGAGCCGCGCGACGTGCGCCGACTGATGGCCGGGCTGCGTCATGGCTATGGCCTGGGACACGAGCGGCAGCCGCTGGATATGGCGCCGATCCAAGCCGCGCGCGATCCGTTCCGCCGGTATCCCGCAAACCCCGACCGGCCCGGGATCACGTTGTCAGGACGCCTCTGGTCGGCGGCAAGGCTACGGCGCCGGGCCGAAGAAAACGCAGCCGCGGGGCGCGTTCCATCGGTGTATCTCTTTTCGCCGACGGCGGCCCGCCATCGGGTTTCGTACAATGCCGGAGGGTTCTGGGAACACCGCGGCGGCCTTTTTGGCAAAAGCCTGCCCGCGGATCCAGGTTTTCGCCTGTGGCGTTTTCGCACGCGGGTCGCTCGTGAGGTCCGGCTTTGGACCGCTTATCGCTGATCTGCATGGATTTCAGGCAACTTGGCGGGAAAATCGGCGATCCGCCGCCGGTCATTGCTGGATCATCAGACGTTCCTATGGCATTTCAGAACAAGTGGCATTTGACCCAGACATCACCTGCGTCTGGGTGGGTGGAATTTTGAGAGGGACAATGAAAAAGAAGGTAACAAAGGCTATTTTTCCTGTTGCCGGCATGGGGACGCGGTTTCTGCCCGCGACCAAGTCGGTGCCAAAAGAGATTATGACATTGGTTGACCGCCCGTTGGTGCAATATGCCATCGACGAGGCGCGCGCCGCCGGGATCAAAGAGTTCATCTTTGTGACCTCGCGCGGCAAAGGGGCACTTGAGGACTATTTTGACCACGCCCCGCAATTGGAGCAAGAGCTGCGCAAGAAAGGCAAGGATGCGCTTCTTGAGACGCTGAAATCCACAAATATGGAAAGCGGCGCAATCGCCTATATCCGTCAACACAGGGCGCTTGGTTTGGGCCACGCAGTTTGGTGCGCGCGGCGTCTGATCGCGGATGAGCCGTTTGCCGTCATGCTGCCAGACGATGTGATTGCGGCAGATACGCCCTGCCTGCAGCAGATGGTCGAAGCCTATGAGCAAACCGGCGGTTGCATGGTCGCGGCAATGGAAGTGCCGCCGGAAAAGACGTCATCTTACGGTATTCTGGACGTGGAGGAGGACATGGGCTCGGTCGTGAAGATCAAGTCGATGGTTGAAAAACCCAAGGCCGACGAAGCTCCCTCGAACCTGGCGGTGATCGGGCGCTACATCCTCACACCATCGGTTCTGAGCAACCTCAACAAGATGAAGTCGGGTGCCGGTGGCGAGATCCAGTTGACCGATGCCATCGCGCAAGAGATCGGCAAGGACAATGGCGGGGTCTATGGCCTGCGTTTCCGGGGTCAGAGGTTCGATTGCGGGTCCAAATCCGGTTTCTTGCAAGCAACAGTCTCGTTCGGTTTGGCGCGGGCTGAATTGCGTGACGATCTGGCAAGATACTTGCACGAGGTGGTCGCGTTGGATAAGGCCGGACAGTAAAGATTTAACACGGGGGCTTCCCTTGTGGCACGGCATGTACTGGTGACCGGTGGTGCGGGCTATATCGGCTCGCACGCGTGCAAGGCGCTCAAGGCGGCCGGTTATGTTCCTGTGACCTTTGACAACTTCGAGACAGGCTGGCGCGACGCGGTTCGGTTTGGTCCCCTGGAAGAGGGTGACCTTCTGGACCGTGCCCGTCTTGATGAGATCTTTGCCAAGTACCGCCCCAAGGCGGTGATGCATTTCGCGGCGCTGTCTCTGGTGGGAGAGGCAATGTCCGATCCCGGCCGTTATTGGCGTGTGAACACCGGTGGCGGTCTGAACCTGATCGAGGCGGCGGTGGACTCGGGCTGCCTGAATTTCGTCTTTTCCTCGACCTGCGCCACCTATGGCGAGCATGATCAGGTCCTGCTGGATGAGGATACCGAGCAGGTTCCGCTCAACGCATATGGCGCCAGCAAAATGGCGCTTGAGCGTATCGTGGAGAATTTTGCCGAAAGCCACGGTTTGCGTCATGTGATCTTTCGGTATTTCAACGTCGCAGGCGGAGATCCAGACGGCAAGATCGGCGAGTTTCACCGGCCCGAGACCCATCTGATCCCACTGATGCTGGATGCGATTGACGGGCGCAGGCCCGAACTGACCGTCAACGGAACGGATTACGACACGCCCGATGGGACTTGTGTGCGTGACTATGTGCATGTCTGCGATCTGGTCGATGCGCATATTCTGGGCCTGAAATGGTTGGAAGAGGACAAGCCCAACTCGGTCTTCAACCTTGGCTCGGGGACCGGGTTTTCGGTGCGCGAAGTGATTGCGCAATCGCGCAGCGTGACCAATCGCAAAGTCCCCTTTTCCGAAGGGCCCCGGCGCGCGGGAGATGCGGCAAGCCTGGTGTCCGGTTCGGTGCGTGCGGAGCGCGAGCTGGGCTGGGCGCCCAAACGGTCAGATCTGGAAACCATGATTGCCGACGCCTGGCGATGGCATCAAACCGGTCATTATGACGCCTAAAGCAGTCACAGGCCGGGCACGAAAGGGCGTCATGATATGGCCGTGATGGGCGATGCCTGGAGGGCTTATCGGATGCGCTGGAAGCGGCGCAGGCTGCGCTATCGGGCTTTCCGCAAGCGCCACGAGATCAGCCCGGTCCGCGATCGCACCAATCAGATCTCGAAGACCGATGTGATCGCCTTCAGCACCATGCGGAACGAAATGCTGCGCCTGCCGTATTTCTTGGATCATCACCGCAGGCTGGGGATTCGTCACTTCCTGATCGTGGATAATCAAAGCGACGATGGCACCGCCGCCTATCTTGCCGAACAGCCCGATGTCTCGCTCTGGACAAGTGCGCACAGCTACAAGGCCTCGCGGTTCGGGGTCGATTGGCTGACCTGGCTGATGCTGAAATACGGGCATGGCCGCTGGTGCCTGACGGTCGATGCGGATGAATTGCTGATCTATCCGCATTGGCCTGATCGCCCACTGGATCAGCTGACCGCCTGGCTGGACCAAAACGGCATCCAGGCCTTCGGCGCACTGATGCTGGACATCTATCCAAAGGGCCCGACCGATCAAGCGCGCTATAAGGCAGGTCAGGATCCGGCCGAGGTTCTGAACTGGTTCGATGCCGATGGATACACCAGCAAGCGTCAGAAGCCGCTGATGAACCTCTGGCAGCAGGGCGGCGCCCGCGCGCGGGTCTTTTTTGCCGATACGCCGCGGCTGGCGCCGACATTGAACAAACTGCCTCTGGTCAAGTGGAACCGACGGTTTGTCTATGTGAACTCGACCCATTCGATGATGCCGCCCCGGATGAACCTGGCCTATGACGGTGTCGGCGGCAGCACCCTGTCGGGCGTCCTGCTGCATACCAAATTTCTCCATTCGATTGCGGACCGCTCGGCCGAAGAGCAAGTCAGAAAGGAGCATTTCTATGACAGCTCGCTTTACGATCCCTATTATGACCGGCTCAAGGAGAGCCCTGATCTGTGGTGCCCGGACTCGGTACGCTATGAAGGTTGGGAGCAATTGGTGCGCTTGGGGCTGATGTCTGCCGGAGATTGGCCTGACCAAATCTGAGCGCATACCGCGACCTGTGAGAAGCCGGTTCCCCGCCTGGGCCGTGTTCGTTAGGATTCACTCAGAAAAAAAACCAATACGGTGAGGGATTCAGACTAGATCCACAAAGCGGCGATATACAAGGATAAGTGTGCTGGTGGCCACCTGGCGGCAGGTCTGGACAGCCCCGATATCTGTAATCGTCCCAGGGATGATGTGTTGTGCGTGTTCTTGAATCATATGGGTTGAGATGGTCCCGCCGTCGTCGGTTGATCCGCGCGCTCTATCGGCAGCGGGAACTCAATTGCGTGACCAATCGCACAAACCGGATCCGAGCGGGCGACATCCTCCTTTTTTCAACCCAGCGCAATGAAAAGATCCGCCTGCCGTTCTTTATGGAATACTACCGTCGCCTGGGCGTGAACCACTTTTTCTTTGTCGATAATGACAGCACGGATGGCGCGTATGAATATCTGGCCGATCAACCGGATGTCTCGCTCTGGCATACGCGCGGCAGTTACAAGCGGTCGCGATTTGGCGTGGATTGGCTAAACGGATTACAGCGCAAATACGCCCATGGCCATTGGACACTGACCATCGACCCGGATGAATTCTTTGTCTATCCGTTTTGCGACACGCGGCCCCTGCGCGCGTTGACCGATTGGCTGGATGCCTCTTCGATCCGATCCTTCAGTGCGATGTTGCTGGATATGTATCCCAAGGGTCCGCTCGACGCTCAACCTTATGTCGAAGGGCAGGATCCGCTCGAAATCGCCTGTTGGTTCGACAGTGGCAACTACACCATGCAGCGTAACAAGCGGTATGGAAATCTGTGGGTTCAGGGCGGCCCGCGCAGCCGCATATTCTTTCCTGAAAACCCGGACAAGGCACCTGCGCTGAACAAGATCCCATTGGTCAAATGGAGCCGCAGATATGTCTACGCCAGTTCCACCCATATGCTGCTGCCGCGCGGGCTGAACCTGGTTTACGACGAATGGGGGGGTGAAAAAGCCTCTGGCGCGCTGCTCCATGCCAAATTCATCGATACCTTCAGCGGCAAGGCGAAAGAGGAGCTGGCGCGCAAACAGCATTACTCCGGCTCGTTGGAGTATCGCGCCTATGCCGAGCAGATGGCGCAAAACCCGGAGATCTGGTGCAAATGGTCCGAGAAGTACATCAACTGGCGCCAGCTTGAGATCCTGGGGCTGATGTCCAAAGGGAATTGGGCATGACCGTCGGGATCTTGATGCTGGTCCATACTGCGCTGAACCGCGCCGAGCAGACCGCCAGGCACTGGACGGCCGCGGGGTGTCCGGTGGTGATCCATGTGGACCTGAACGTCACGACCAAAGCTTTCCGGAGTTTTCAGGAGAGGCTTTCGGACGATCCGTTGATCCAGTTCTCAAAACGTCACAAATGCGAATGGGGTCGGTGGGGTCTAGTGGCGGCGACGCAATCGGCTGCCGAGCTGATGCTGGCCTCAAGCGAGGATATCAGCCACGTCTACCTCACCTCGGGGTCGTGTATGCCGCTGCGCCCGGTGAACGATCTGGTGGATTACCTTGCGGCCAGCCCGCGCACCGACTTTATCGAAAGCGCGACAACGGCGGATGTGCCCTGGACCGTGGGTGGTCTGGATGAAGAACGCTTTACCATGCGGTTTCCGTTTTCGTGGAAACGGCATCGGCGGCTTTTCGATATGTGGGTCGGTATTCAGCGCCGCCTCCATCTGAAACGGAGGATCCCATCGGGTCTGGTGCCACATATGGGCAGCCAGTGGTGGTGCCTGACGCGACAGACCCTTTCGGCCATTCTTCAGGATCCCGAACGGCGCCGGTATGACTCCTATTTCAAGCAGGTCTGGATTCCGGACGAGAGTTACTTTCAGACCCTCGCGCGGCTTTACTCGGGAAATGTCGAAAGCCGGTCGCTGACCCTGTCCAAGTTCGATTTTCAGGGCAAGCCGCACATATTTTATGACGATCACCTGCAACTCTTGCGCCGTTCCGACTGTTTTGTCGCACGCAAGATCTGGCCGCATGCGCATCGCCTTTACGAGGTGTTCCTGGACGGCCGTGATGCCGAGGGGAAACGGACCGAGCCAAACCCGGGCAAGATCGACCGCATTTTCGCCAAGGCGGTCGAGCGGCGAACCCGGGGCCGTCCGGGCCTTTACATGCACAGCCGGTTCCCGAACGAGGATTGGGAGAACGGCGTCACCTGTAGCCCCTATTCGGTGTTCGAGGGGTTTTCCGAGCTGTTCGAGGATTTCGAGACCTGGTTCAGCAAGGCGACCGGAGCCCGGGTGCATGGCCATCTTTTTGCCCCCGACCGGGCCGAGCTGGCGGGCGGCCAAAGTATGATCAATGGCTGTCTCAGCGACAGCGCAAAGAAACGCGACTATAATCCCAAAGCCTATCTCACCAGCCTGATCTGGAACACGCGAGGAGAGCGGCAGGTCTTTCAATACGGTCCGGCGGACAATCAAAAGGTCAGCTGGTTACTGGCCAAGGATCCGAACGCGCAGATCTCGGTCATCTCCGGCGCCTGGGCGGTGCCGCTGTTCAAGACCAACCGCAATTTCGCCGATCTGCGCGCTGAGGCGGCAGAGCTTCAACGGGTGGAAAGCAAACACCTCCAGGTTTTGCGGTCTGTTCACGCAAAGGCGCGCATACGGATCTGGACCATGGCAGAGTTCATCGAAGCACCGATGGAGCCGTTGCAGACCATTCTCGACGAGATTGGCGTGGTGCGCGATCGTCGTCTGGCCGAGGCGCCGAAGATGGTCGATCTCGAGGGGTTCGGTCAGTTCCTGCAAAATCTCAAGAATCAGGGGATGCATCCCTATCTGATGGGCGATTTCCCGGTGGATCCGGCGCCCGTGAACAAGGCGCGCCCGCCGCGCAAACCCTATCTGGTCAGGTGATCCCCAATGCCCCCGCGTTTTGAGTATTTTACCGTGTTTGCCGAAATGCGGACCGGGTCCAACTTTCTGGAAACCAACCTCAACGGCTTTGACGGCATCACCTGCTTCGGTGAGGCGTTCAATCCTCACTTCATCGGTTATCCAAACCGGGAGGAGGTGCTGGGCGTGTCGCTGGCCGATCGCGAGGCGGACCCGATGCGCTTGTTGTCACGGATCCGGCGGGCACCCGGGGTGATCGGCGGATTTCGGTATTTCCACGATCACGATCCGCGCGTGCTGGACAGCATTCTGGACGATCCCGCCTGTGCCAAGATCATTCTGACGCGCAATCCGCTCGACAGCTATGTGTCGTGGAAGATTGCGCAGGCGACCGGTCAGTGGAAGCTGACCAATGTGCAAAAGCGCAAAGAGGCGAAGGCCGTCTTCGATGGCGAGGAGTTTGCCGCCCATATCGGCGCGCTTCAGGATTTTCAGGTGCTGTTGCTCAATCGGATGCAGATCAGCGGTCAGACGCCGTTCTATGTGGCGTATGAAGATCTGCAATCGGTTGAGGTGATGAACGGGTTGGCCAAGTGGCTGGGTGTCGATGCGCAGCTTGAGGGGTTGTCAAAGAATCTCAAGCGTCAGAATCCGCAGCCGGTCGCGCAAAAGGTCGCCAACCCCGAAGAGATGGATCAGGCGCTGGGCAGGCTGGACATGTTCAACCTGACGCGCACCCCGAATTTCGAGCCGCGGCGCGGTGCTGCCGTTCCCAGCTATGTCGCTGCCGCGCGGGCGCCCTTGCTGTTTTTGCCGATCAAAGGCGGCCCGACCGAGCAGGTGGCGCGCTGGCTGGCCAGCCTCGATGATGTCAGGCCGAGCGATCTGATCCGCAGGATGAACCAAAAGGCGCTACGTCAATGGATGCGCCGCCATCCCCGCCATCGCCGCTTTGCCGTTCTGCCGCATCCTGCGGAGCGGGCCCATCGGGCGTTCTGTTCCAAGATCCTGTCGAGCGGGCCTAACAATTACGGGCAACTTCGCCGTAGCCTGCGCCGCAACTTTGGCCTGCCCATCCCCGAAGAGACGCCCGATCCGGGCTATAGCACGGCCGATCATCGGGCCGCGTTTGGTGCATTTGTGGCGTTTCTCAAGGCAAATCTGGCGGGCCAGACCTCGCTTAGGGTTGATGGTCTGTGGTGCAGCCAAGGGCGGATCCTGCAGGGGTTCAGTGAGTTTGCCCTGCCCGATCTGGTGCTCCGCGCGGATGAGGCATCGACCGAATTGCCTGCCCTGGCCACGCGGCTGGGCTGCGATGCGGTGCCTTTTCCGGCGTCCGCGCCCGAGGATGCGCCCCATTCCCTGGCCGATATCATGGATGATGCGCTCGAGGCGCAGATCGCCGACGTGTACCAGCGTGATTACGAAATGTTCGGTTTCGGTCCGTGGCGCGCGGCGTGACGGTCATGCGATCGCCGCAAGACCGCTCTTACGCCGCCTGAACGGACCGCCCTTCGGTCAAGAGTGCATAGAGCGTCGCGGGGTCCTTGTTGGCCCGTAACTTGGCGCACAGCGCCGAATCCCGAAGGGTGCGGGAGACCAGCGCCAGTGCCTTGAGATGTTCGACCCCGGCCTCTTCTGGCGCAAAAAGGGCAAAGGCGATATCAACCGGCTGGCGATCCACGGCCGCGAAATCAATTGGTTTCTCAAGCAAAACAAAGATGCCAGCAACCGATTCCAGACCGCTTAGCCGGGCATGGGGCAGGGCCACACCGTGGCCCACACCCGTCGGTCCGAGGCTCTCGCGCTCCAGCAGCGCATCCACCGTCGCACCAGTGCTCAGCCCGCAGGCCGACGCCGCCAGATCGCCGATGTCCTGAAACAGGCGTTTCTTGCTTGAGACGGCCGACAACACCTTCACTGCCTCAGGTCTGAGGATATGGGAGAGTTCCATCTGATCTTTGCTCCACGCCGGACCTGTGCATGACAGGCGGCTCTTAACGTTTGTTTAAGATCCGGGGTCAATCCAACCGATATTGCCGTCATCGCGGCGATATACGACGTTCAACCCGTCCTTGCTTTCATTCCGGAAGACCAAAACCGGGGCGCCTGCCAATTCCATTTGCATCACAGCCTCACCGACCGACAGGGACGGTATCTGGGTCTGCATTTCCGCAACAATGATCGGCTGAAGCGAATCCGGTTCGGTGTCTTCGCCCGCATCTTCCGAGGCGAGGATATACGAGGACGCTCCGAAAAGTTCAACAGGTTCGACGCGGTCGCGATGATGGTCCTTGAGACGGCGCTTGTAGCGGCGTAGCTGCTTTTCCATCTTGTCGCTGCAGGCATCAAAAGCGGCATAGATTTCAGTGGCATGCGCCTTTGCCTGAGCCGTCAGACCAGTCGAAAGGTGGATCGTCGCCTCGCAAACGAATTCATGCGCTGATTTAGAAAACACGATATTGGCATCGGTGGGTCGTTCGGCATACTTCTCGATAATGGATCCCAATTCGGTCTGAACATGGGTCTGCAATGCAGCGCCGATATCGATTTGTTTTCCACTTATTTGATAGCGCATGTGCTCTCCTTCATATCATGTGCTCGAAACCTGGCGCCCGGTTGCCCCGGATCGTGGTGTTCTCAGCTAGGGTAAGGTGTGTAAGGGTCTGAGGGTGTCCTGGGTCTGACCGGACCCGGTCCGCGAACGGAGGATCGGGTCGCATGCCTGGGACTGTCGCAGATCCATCACTCTATTTGAGGCGATCCGCCCCCAACCTGTCAACGAAAAGAGGGGTCGGATTTCCGGTTTTGTACCCGGTCCGGCGGAAACGGTCTGTCGCCAGGTCATGAGATGCGAAAGCTGTCGCCGAGGTAAACGCGGCGGACATTCTCGTTTTCGACCACATCCTGTGGCGAGCCTGACATGAGGACCTGGCCGTCATGCAGGATATAGGCGCGGTCGATGATTTCCAGCGTTTCACGCACATTGTGGTCGGTGATCAGAACACCGATTCCGCGTTTCTTCAGATCCGCGACCAGATGGCGAATGTCGCCCACGCTGATCGGGTCGACGCCTGCGAACGGCTCATCAAGAAGCAGGTATTTCGGTTCCGCCGCCAGACAGCGCGCAATCTCAACCCGCCGCCGTTCGCCGCCCGACAGCGCCAGAGCAGGCGCGCGGCGCAGATGCTCGATCGAGAATTCCGACAACAGCTCTTCAAGGCGTTCGCGGCGCTTGTGGCGGTCGGGTTGGGTGATGTCGAGAATCGCGGCGATGTTGTCCTCGACATTGAGACCGCGAAAAATCGACATCTCTTGCGGCAGGTATCCGATACCCAGGCGGGCGCGGCGATACATCGGCAGGTTGGTCAGGTCCTGCCCGTCCAACGTGACCTTACCAGCTTCGGGAAAAATCAGACCGGCGATGGCATAGAAGGTCGTGGTTTTGCCAGATCCGTTCGGACCCAGCAGCGCGACGACTTCTCCCTGATCCAACGACATCGACACGTCGCGGATCACGACGCGTTTGCGGAAGGATTTGCGCAGCATGTCGATGCGCAGACCACCGGCCCCTTGGGTTACTGTCAGATCCGGACGCGCCATGTTCAATCGCCGCTGCGCAAGATGGTGGACACGCGGCCCGTCATTTCGGCCGATCCCGTTGTCAGGTTGACGGTCATCCGATCCGACGACAACGCGCTGGGGCCTTGGGTTAAAAGCACATTTCCCGTCATCACGATCACACCGCTGTCGATGGTATAGTCGGCGCGCTGGGCTTCTGCGGCATCCGGGCCGCTGACCAAGGTCACGCCGCCCGTCGCCTCCATCCTTTCGATGGCGCGTGTCTCGGCGTTGTAGACGACCAGCACCTTTGGCGCGGACAGCCGCATGTCCCCTTGGGCAATCAGCACGTTGCCCTGGAACACGGCCTCTCCGGTCTCTTGATCGACGTTCAGCGCGTCAGCGGTCACCTCAACCGGCAGGGTCGGATCAACCTGAAGGGAGCCGAAGGCAACCCGGGTTTCCTGTGCCGTAGCGACGGTTACCAGGGCCAGCATACCCAAAGAAATGGCCAGAACTCGCAGCACAATCACACCTTATCGTTCCCGTTTTTTCGGGTCGTATATCAGCTTAACGCCATTTTTGAAAACCAAATGGGCGGCATCTGTTTCGACATCCGACGTAAGCACGAGTTGCCCCGCTTCCAATTGGCCAAGCGGACCGTTGCCGATCACCGGCCCGTCTGTTTGTATCGCTAATTCGGTGATCGCGGATCGCAAGACATCGGTGGTCAGACGGTATCCGGTTGTCGTGTCGATTCGGACGTCACCGTCGAATCGGGCCAGGTCGCCCTCGGGGTCAAAGGTTCCGCTGAGCGCCTTGAGGGTCACGCGTCCGCCGCTCGCCAGGGTGATCTGAGCAGACAGCTCCTCTGCCGCGGCCAGGCGCCCGCCGGATGCGGGTCGCGCGGAAGTGGCCGTAAAGATGATCTGGTCCCCGCCCGTCGTTGTGCCTGAAAAATAGGGTGCGGTGATGCGCTCCTCGCGCAGACGGTCCGAGATTTCGGCCTCTCCAAACGGCAAGGTCGCAGTCGGATCGACGCTGCGTGACAGCAAAAAGAGCGTCGAGAGGATGCCCAGCGCCGCCAGCGGCAAGACCACTTTGAGGAAGGTCACAAGGCGCGTATTGCGATCCACCGAATACCCCTAACCCAGACCCGCGCGCAGGCAGTCATGGACATGGATCAGGCCCACGGGGCTTTCGGTTGCGGGATCGACAACGAACAGACAGGTGATGCGCGGCGTGGGCAGGGTCATGATCGCCAGCGCCTCCTGGGCCATGGCGTCAGGCGCAATGGTACGCGGCGCGTTGGTCATCACCTGGTCCACGGTATGATCGAGAAGGCCCGCCATATTGCGCCGCAGATCGCCGTCAGTGATGATGCCCGCCAGCCCTCCGTCAGAGGCGGTCACCCCGACGACGCCAAAGCCCTGCGCGCTCATGATCAGCAATGCGTCGCTCATCGGTGTGCCAAGCGGGGCAAGCGGGAGTTCATCGGCCCCGTGCATCAGATCCCGCACTAGCGACAGCTGTGCGCCCAGTTTGCCGCCTGGATGGAACTCGCGGAAATGCGCGGCGGTAAAGCGACGATGCTCCATCAACGCGACGGCCAGCGCGTCGCCCAGAGCCAGCGTCATGGTGGTCGATGAGGTGGGCACCACGCCCGTGCCGCAGGCTTCGTCCGCAATGGGCAGGGGCAGCACGATGTCGGATTGGCCGGCCAGCGTGCTTTCCATGCGGCTGGTCATCCCGATCAACGGGATGGCAAAGCGGCGCGCATAGATCAGCAGGTTCGCCAGCTCCGGTGCCTCGCCCGAGTTGGAAATCGCCAGTACGGTATCGGCCTCGGTGATCATGCCCAGATCGCCATGGCTCGCCTCGGCCGGATGCACGAACTGCGCGGGCGTGCCGGTACTGGCGAGCGTGGCTGCGATCTTACGTGCGATATGGCCTGATTTTCCGATGCCGGTGACGATTACGCGGCCCTTGGTCTCCAGGAGTCGTGTCACGGCCTGATCGAACCGGTCGTCCAGCGCGGCACCCAGCGCGCCCAGCGCCTCGGCCTCGGTCTGGATGACCCGGCGGGCGGTATCCTGATAACCGCTCATGAATGGGCGAAAATGTCGATCTCGGGCCAGCCGGCCAGATCGAGACGCGCGCGGGTCGGCAGGAAGTCGAAACAGGCCCGCGCCAGATCGGTCCTCCCTTCCCGCTCCAGCCGGGTGTTCAGCTCGGCCATCAACTGATGCAGATAGAGAACGTCGGAGGCGGCATAATCGAGCTGCGCCTCGGTCAGCGTTTCGGCGCCCCAATCGCTCATCTGCTGGTGTTTCGAAATGTCGATGCCCAGCATCTCCTGCAAGAGATTCTTGAGCCCATGCCTGTCGGTATAGGTGCGGATCAGGCGGCTCGCGATCTTGGTGCAGTAAACCGGAGCCGTCAGCGCACCGAACGCATGATAGAGAGCGGCGATATCGAACCGGCCAAAGTGAAAGATCTTGAGCACGTCCGCGTTTTCCAGCATCGCGCAGAGATTGGGCGCCGATGTCTGTCCCATCGCCATCTGCACGATATGGGCATCGCCGTCGCCCCCCGACATCTGGACCACGCAGAGCCTGTCGCGATGCGGGTTCAGGCCCATCGTCTCGCAATCGATCGCCACAACCGGGCCCAGATCCAGCCCGTCGGGCAGGTCGTTTTGATAAAGATGGTTGGCCACGCGGGTATCCTTGCTGTTGTTGGGGGGTCAGATACGGGCTTTGGCCTCTGAAAACAACTGCCGCAGGGTCAGAGTGGGCAGAGCCGTGCCGCCTCGCGTATGGTGCCCCAAAAGGGGAGAATGACCGATGCGCGCCTATGACCGGGATGATCTGCTGTTTCAACTCTTTGAGGTTGCGGGGCTGGAAGATCTTATCAACGGGACAGACCTGGATCGAGAGGCTGTGATGGGCATCCTTGAGACCGCCGATCAAATCGCCACGGATCATTTTCTGCCGCACGGTCGGCTGCTGGACGAGCAAGAGCCGGACTTTAGCGACGGGCGCGCGATGATCCCGGACGAGGCGGTGACCGCCATTCGCGCCCATGCGGAGGCAGGGTTCATCGGGTCGGGCTATGCGCCCGAAAGCGGCGGGATGGGCCTGCCCGAAACGGTGCACCAGGCCGCCGCGTTTGTCTTTTCGGCCTCCAACATCTCGCTTGCCGCCTATGGGCTGCTGACCGTGGGCGCGGGGCGGCTGATCCAGTCCTTTGGCACCGAAGATCAGAAAAAGCGGTATCTGGAGCCGATGGCCGAGGGGCGCTTTTTCGGCACCATGTGCCTGAGTGAGCCGCAGGCCGGATCGTCTCTGTCGGATATCACCACCCGGGCCGAGCCGCTGGAGGATGGGCGCTATGCAATCTCTGGTCGCAAGATGTGGATTTCGGGTGGCGAGCAGGAGATTACCGAGAACATCGTGCATATGGTGCTGGCCAAGATCCCGGGCGGGCCTGCTGGGGTGAAGGGCATCTCGCTGTTCATCGTGCCCAAGCTACGCCCGGACGGGACGCGCAACGATGTCACGCTGGCGGGGCTCAACCACAAGATGGGCTATCGGGCGACCACCAACTGCGCGCTGAATTTCGGGGATGCGGGCGCGTGCGTGGGCGAGTTGCTGGGGGAGCCGCACAAGGGTCTCAACTATATGTTCCAGATGATGAACGAGGCGCGGATCGGTGTCGGCATGGGGGCGACTGCCCTTGGTCAGGCGGGGTATCAGGCCGCGCTCGATTATGCGCGCGAAAGGCCCCAGGGCCGCGCACCCACCGCCAAGGACCCGGTCAGCCCGCAACTGCCGATTATCCAACATGCCGATGTGCGGCGCCTTCTTCTTGCGCAAAAGGCGGCCGTTGAAGCGGCGCTTGCGTTGTCGATCTATTGCACCGGTCTGGTGGATCGCGACCGGGCGGGCGATGCGCAGGCGGGTCCGCTGCTGGAGATGCTGACACCTGTGACCAAGTCCTGGCCTTCCGAATTCTGCCTGGAGGCCAACAAGCACGCCATTCAGGTGCTGGGCGGAGCCGGGTATACGCGCGATTATCCGGTGGAACGATACTACCGCGACAACCGCCTGAACCATATCCACGAAGGGACCCACGGTATTCAGGGTATGGATATCCTGGGACGCAAGGTGATGATGGGCAATGGTGCCGCGTTCAAAGCACTTATGTCGGCGATGCGCGCCGATATTGGCGCGGCGCGAGGATCGGAATTTGCGGCCCCTCTCTCGGATGCTGTCCAACGCATCGAGGCCGTGACGCTGCATCTGGCCGGAGAGGTAGTGAAGGCGCCTGATCGCGGCTTGGCCAATGCCACGCTCTATCTCGATTGCATCGGTCACACGGTCATGGCGTGGATGTGGCTGCGCATCACTCAGACGGCGGAGCGTGTCGCCGCCCGTGATGGCGACAGCGCGTTCCTGCGCGGAAAACATCAGGCGGCGCGCTATTTCTATGCGCGTGAGCTGGTGCGGACAGAAAGCTGGGTGCGTACGCTGATGGCCAACGATCAGAGTGCTTTCGACATGGCCGAGGACTGGTTCTAGCGGCTCTGACCCGGTCAAAGGCCTTGGCTCCTTAGGCTTTCCTGCGGTTCGCCGCACGAGGGTGCAGATGATCTCTCTGGATCAGAGGGCGCGCGTTCCAGGCGGTGCGATGGCACGGCGGATCGGTACGACTGACCGAGTGGTGCATGGCATCAGGTCTGCGTCGCTGCCTGCGCGGGTCTTTTTTGTGCGGCGACGTCATCAAGTGAACGGTTGCGGACCTTCGCAAATCTGCTGCTTCATCCAGCAATCATGCCTTGCGTCACTATAGCCGATCAAAACAGTCAAGAATGGCTTGCAATTGCTGTCGATCCTAGTACCCAATAGAAATAGTAAACTAATCATCGGAGCGGTCCCGGGCCCTGATCCGAGTGCGGATCAATCACGGGCCGGGTACATCCCTGCTCAAAGCCATCCCAGCAACCCTGGGGGCCCAACGCTGGACTGACAGAGGAAGGTCACGTGACACAGCATTCGGACAGAACGCCCTCCACCGGGACAGATAAACCCCCCGCGATGTGCCGCTGTCGGGTCGGTGTGACGGTCTCCCGCTTCTGCGCTTGGGGCCTGTCATCCCGTTGCACCGACCGCGCCCTGAACCAGACGACCAAGATGCGGATCCGTTCATGAAGCGCGCTGCCCGAATCGAGCCCGATGAAACCGAAATCGACAGGTTGCCCACCTACGATGCGCGGCAACTGGTTGACGGCGGTTTGCAGGCGCGGCTGATCCTGGATGGAACGCCCTATCTTTTGCGCATTACCCGCGCGGGTAAACTGATCCTGACCAAGTAACCCGTTCACCCTTTACCTCTAACAGCAGCCACGAGTGACATGTCCAAAACTCCAAGCCCCTGCATCGATGTCTGTAAATTCAAGCGTGCTGGCCATTGCATCGGATGTTCGATGACCAAAGCGCAGAAGAAACTGTTCAAGTCGCTCAAGCGAGACGAACACCGTGAGGCCTTCATCGATATGCTGATGTCGCAGCAAAGCGCGCTGGGCAAATACAGCCACTGGCAAGTGGCCTATGCCAAAAAATGCAAGAAAAAGAAGATCAAACCGCCAAAGGCTCTAAAGGCGGCGGCATAGCGTCAGCCGACGGGGCCGAGCCGCTTCTGTCTCAGGGTCGCCCGTGATCCAAGAGCGGCACGGCATGTCCGATCAGCAGTTTGACAAACAAGAGCGGCACAAACCACTCCAGACCTGGTGTCGGTCCGACCGCATAGAGTGACAGGCCAACGGCGGCTGCATAGGCCAGGGCCGCAAGTGGGCTGCGCAGAAGGGTGGGGGCGCGCAGCACGATAACGGCGGATAGAAGAAGCCAGCCGCCAATGACCAGCGTATAGACCACATCGAACCCCGGCCCGCGAAACGCCCAGGCCACGACGATGACGTGAACGATATGCAGGCCGATGAACCCAAGATGATCGCGCGCGGTCTGGCCCGGACGGTGATACCAGCGTTTGGTTGTGTGGGTCATGTTGCAAACCGCCCCGCCGATCACATCCGCAGCGATCACCGCGCCGAGAAGGATCAAGGGCCAGGTCATCCCCAACGACCCAAGGTGAGCGGCCACCAACACACCGCTCGTCACTGTGGTGCCGACAAGCAGCAACGTCTCGCCCCGTGTCATGCCAGGTCCGACAAAGCGATCCCAAGTGCCCAGGACGCCCGCGCGGGGATGAGAAACTGACATCGCAAAATACCTCCATCAATGGTGGTCTGGAAAGACATCATGGCGCGTTGGATTGTACAAATCCCTGCCGGGGTGCCAAGCTTTTTGAACGTCGCTCAACCGCTTTTGAAAAACGGTGGAGCTTTGATGTGTCCGCCGTGGCATGCGCGCGAATATGCGGTCGGGCCAACAAAAACCCCGCCCGGTTTCCCGGCGGGGTCGCTGCGGCCTCAGGCCTGCAAGATCACTGTCATCCCGGGTTTCAGCGCAGGTGAGAGCGCAGGAACCAGGCGAATTTCTCATGGGTCTGACCGCGCGCGATGCACAGATCCTCGGTCAGGGTATCGCCATGCTCGGCGGCGATCTCGCCACAGCCCGCCAGCGTGGAGGCGAGCGTTTCCTGCGCGGCTTGCAGCGCGGCGATCATCTCTTCGGCGGTGGCGTGGCCTTCGTGCTCGGTCACCTTAGAGCGTTTCAGCATGCCCGCAAGCGTGCCGTCCGCATGCGCGTCCAGCGCCTTGACTCGCTCGGCCAGATCGTCCTGGGCGGTAAAGTGATCTTCGTATATCTGTTGAAACAGCTCGTGCAGAGGTCCAAAGGCCATGCCGGTGACGTTCCAGTGAAAATTCTGTGCCATCATGGTGGTCACGGCGGTTTCCGCGACAGATTGGTTCAGGGCGTCAACGATCTGTGCTTTTGCATCAGCCGCGAGAGCCACAGCGGTCTGTGTCATCCCAAGTTCCTCTAAATTGTCTATGATTAGGCTGGCTGGCAGGTGGCTGGCTGACCTGCACCCCTACTTAAACCATTGAACGGCATTGCCAAGAGAAAATTAGAACTATTCTAATCCAGACTAAATGTGTCAGTTATTCGCCGGATCAGAAATCCCAGATTTCGGATCGCCCATTTGTCGACACGCGACGCCATCAAAAACGTGAAACTGGCCTCGTCTTTGGTGGCGTGGGCGCGCGCAAGCGACACCAGCCAGCGTTCGTCAAAGGAAATCTCGGCCTCACCGGGTCGAAAGAAGATCGGACGTGTGTTCAAGGCGGAACCGATGCAGCGCATCAACGCGTCGGCATGCGCGTTCCTGGCGCGGTTGCGATCGGTGCTCAGAAGGGCGCAGGCCTCGAACAAATCGGCCCGCGCCGCAGACCGGCACCGCAGGGCGGTCATCCGCAGATGGTTCAGAAGGTCCCGCTCCGCCATGGTCAAAGCGACCGGCAGATTACTCTGCGGGTTGCGTGTCTCGGTCCGGGGCTCAATGCGTCTTAGCTGCATGGGGTCCTGCGTTTTATCGCTCCTTTTGGTCCGGCGACTCATCGGAGCTTATTCCTGACTATAAGTATCAGCTATTGCGTCTCTTTCAACGCCCTTGCCGCACCCTGCGTCATTTTCGTCAGCTCTGTCACGCTGACGTGCTGGAAATGACCGCGATTGACCTGCTCGGATATAGTAAGTACACATAGCAAATGATGTGGACAGAGGAGAGGGAGGAATCCGATGTCGGACCAGCTGGGAACCATTGAAGAGCTGCCGCAGGATTATCGAGCCGCCATGACCGAGGCGGGGGTTGCACCGCTCTGGCCGATGATGCGCAATGTCTTGCCTCATGACGCGCCAAACCCGGTTACTCGATCCGGCCACTGGTCGTTTCAAGCGGTGCGCCCCTTGTTGATGCGTGCAGGCGAATTGACCCCTGTCGAAAAAGCCGAGCGGCGCGTGCTGGTGCTTTCGGATCCGGGCCGCGGGACGGGTGCGATGCAGGCAACCTCGTCGATCTATCTGGGTCTTCAGCTCCTCTTACCGGGCGAAAGCGCGCCCGCCCACAAACACACCCCGTCCGCTGCGCGGATCATTGTGGAAGGGACGGGCGGCTATACGGTTGTCGATGGGGAAAAGCTGCCGATGCAGGATGGCGATCTGGTTCTGACCCCCGGTGGCGACTGGCATGATCATGGCCATGATGGGGACACCCCGGTGATCTGGCTCGACGCGCTGGATCTGCCGCTCTTTGTCTATCTTGAAGGGTCTTACGCAATTGAGGGAGAGTTGCAGGCCCAGCGCAACCGCCCCGATGCCAGCGAGGTGGAGTATCGCGCCGCCGGGCTCGCGCCGTCGCGCAAACTGACCTCACAGGTACGGCGCTATCCGATGATGCGCTATCCTTGGACGCAGACCGAAGCCGCGCTGCGCCAGATGGCCAAATATGGTGAGGGCGAGGTGGCCGAGCTGGACTATATCAACCCCGAAACTGGACAGGACGTGCTGCCCACCATGGGGTTCACCGCGATGATGCTGGCCGCAGGCCAGTCCGAGGCGCCGCCGCTGCGCTCCGCCTCGGCCGCGTTTCACGTGGTCAAGGGGCGCGGAACGTCCCTTGTCAACGGGCAAGAGATCGCGTGGGCGCCAAAGGACACGTTTACCGCGCCGGTCTTTGCCGACATCACCCACCGGGCCGAGGAGGAAAGCTTCCTTGTTCGGATCCATGACCGCCCGTTGCAAGACAAGCTGGGCTATTACGAGGAACGCGCCAAATGAGCGAACTGCTGTTCGATCTTCCCCCCATCCCCGCAATACCGGTCAAAGGGTCTGACAAGGCCTATCCGATTGGTCGTATCTTTTGTGTGGGCCGGAACTATGCCGCGCATGCGGCCGAGATGGGGTTCGAGGTGGACCGCGAAGCGCCGTTCTATTTCACCAAATCGCCCGCCAATGCGATGCTGACCGCGGGCAGCACGCCCTATCCGCCAGGCACAGAGAATTTTCATCATGAGATGGAGCTGGTCATCGCCATCGGCAAACCCGTTTTCCGCGCCAGCCCGGAGGAGGGGATGGCCGCGATCCATGCCTATGGCTGCGGTCTGGACATGACGCGGCGTGACCTTCAGATTGCCTCGCGCAACAAGCAGCGCCCCTGGGATCTGGGCAAGGATGTCGAGAACAGCGCGGTTTTTGGGCCGCTTACCCCTGCGGAAGAGTTCGGCGCGGTCGCCAATCAACGCATTTGGTTGGAGGTCAATGGCGAAAGCCGCCAGGACGCCACCCTTGAGGAGTTGATCTGGAAGGTGGACGAGGTCGTCTCGGACCTGTCGAAATTCTATCATCTGCGCCCTGGCGATGTGATCATGACAGGCACCCCTGCCGGGGTCGGGCCGGTTGCGGCGGGTGACGTGATCACCGGCGGGATTGACGGGCTCCATCCGATTTCACTCACGCTGACGGACCCGGAATAACGCATGTCGGAGCGTATCCTCATCGCAGGTGGCGGTATTGGTGGGCTGGCAACCGCGATTGGGCTGGCGCAGAAGGGCATCGCCTCCACCGTTCTGGAAAAGGCATCTGAACTGGGGGAGATCGGCGCCGGGATCCAGCTGGGCCCCAACGCCTTTCACGCATTCGACTATCTGGGCGTGGGCGACGCCGCGCGGCGGATGGCGGTCTACATCGACAACCTGCGGCTGATGGATGCCCTAACGGGAAAAGAAATCACCCGTATTCCGTTGGACGAGGCGTTTCGCACGCGATTCGGCAATCCGTATGCGGTGGTTCATCGTGGGGATCTGCACGGGGTATTCCTCAAGGCCTGCATGGCACATGATCTGGTGAGGTTGCGCACCAGTGCCGCCATAGCGGGTTATGTCCAGAACGGCGAAAGGGTCACTGCGACCCTCGCGGGAGGGGAGCAGATCACGGGGCGCGCCCTGATCGGTGCGGACGGGCTTTGGTCCACCATCCGCAAACAGGTGGTTGCCGATGGCCCGCCGCGCGTGTCGGGGCATACCACATACCGCTCGGTCATTCCGACCGATCAGATGCCCGAGGATCTGAGGTGGAACGCCGCCACGCTCTGGGCCGGGCCAAAATGCCATATCGTGCACTACCCGCTTTCGGGCTGGAAGTATTTCAATCTGGTCGTGACCTATCACAACGATGCGCCCGAACCGGTGGCCGGGGTGCCCGTCTCTCATGACGAGGTGCGCAAGGGGTTTGACCACGTTCACCCCACGGCGCGGCAAATCATCGACAAGGGTTCCGACTGGAAGCTGTGGGTGCTGTGCGACCGCGACCCGGTGATGACCTGGGTGGATGGACGGATCGCCTTGCTGGGCGATGCAGCGCATCCGATGCTGCAATACTTTGCCCAGGGCGCGTGCATGGCGATGGAGGACGCTGTGTGTCTGTCCCATGAGATGAGCCAGACCGACGATGTCCCGCAGGCCCTGCTGGCATATCAGAATCGCAGACACCTGCGGACCGCGCGCGTGCAACTGCAGTCGCGCCAGATCGGTGAGCATGTCTATCATCCCGCAGGCGCGCATGCCGCACTGCGCAATGCGGTGATGAGCGCGCGCGGACCGCAGGACTGGTACGATCAGATCGCATGGCTCTATGGATCGACCGGGTTGGAGGGGGCCATTTCGGCCGAGACCCGGCAGGTTGGCTGACAGGTCATGACCGGAGGTGCATTATATGCCATAAATGGCAAAATAGTGCGGATTGAGGGCGTGATGCTTATCAGTTTGGTTAATCTTAATGCGGCTTTCCGTTATATGGAATAACTAAACCTTGATCGGTTGAAGCGACCGTACTTATTCTAGCGGCGGCATTGATGCGCGCCGCGGTCACATGTCAGGGGAGGAAATGACATGACCACACGCAGAACTCTTATCGGGCTTTTGGGCGGCGTTGCGCTGGCTGGCGTGATGGCCACCGGGGCTGTCGCGCAGGAGGTAACGCTCAAGCTTCACCAGTTCCTGCCGGCGCAAGCCAATGTGCCGAAACTGGTGCTGGATGTCTGGGCAGACCGGATCGAAGAGGCCTCTGACGGCCGGATCGAAATTCAGCGGTTTCCGTCGATGCAACTGGGCGGCACGCCGCCGCAACTGATCGATCAGGCCATAGACGGTGTGGCGGATATCGTCTGGGGTGTGAACGGGTTTACACCTGGCCGGTTCCCGCGGACGGAGGTGTTCGAGCTGCCGTTCTTTACCACCGATGCGGCCTCGGCCTCATCCGCGTATTGGCAGATGTTTGAAACCCACATGGCCGATACCGATTTCCAGGACCTCAAGATCCTGGGCACCTGGGTCCATGGCCCCGGTATGCTGCACACCAACCGGCCCGTTGCCACACCTGCAGATATGTCCGGCCTCAAGGTGCGCGGCGCCTCGCGCATGGTGACGCAGCTTTTGGATGAGCTTGGCGCGACGTCGGTCGGGATGCCAGTTACGTCGATTCCGGAATCGCTCTCCAAAGGGGTGATTGACGGGGCCGCCATCCCATGGGAGGTGACAACCGCGCTCAAGGTCGCGGAACTGGTCGACAACCATACCGAATTCGCGGGCCCCGCGCTTTACAACGTCACCTTCGTTCTGGCGATGAACAAAGATAGCTACGAAAGCCTGCCCGATGACCTCAAGGCAATCATTGACGCAAACTCGGGCCACGATTTTTCGGTCTTTGCGGGCACAACGCAGGCCAGTGCAGATGGCCCCGCACGCCAGCTTGCCGCAGAACGGGGCAATAACATTATCACCATCAGCGCGGAAGAAACTGCGCGCTGGGCTGAAATTGCCCAGCCTGTCTATGACAAATGGGTGGCCGATATGGACTCCCAAGGCATTGACGGGCAGGCTCTGATCGATGAAGCGCGCAGCCTGATGGAGGCGTACGCGTCAAACTAATACGGGCGGCCCGGTCGGGGCCTCCCCAACAAGGTCAAAAGGGAGGATACCAATGACCAAACGGAGAACGCTTCTGGGTCTGGTAGGGGGTGCTGCAATTGCAGCCCTCTCGACCGGATATATGGCGACCCAAGCCTATGCCCAGGAAGTGACGCTGAAATTGCACCAGTTCCTGCCTGCGCAAGCCAACGTACCGAAGCTGGTTCTGGACGTCTGGGCCGACAACATCGAAGAGGCATCCGAGGGCCGGATCAAGATCGACCGCTTTCCGTCGATGCAACTGGGCGGGCGCCCGCCCGAGCTGATTGACCAGGCTATTGACGGTGTGGCGGATATCGTCTGGACCGTCGTCGGCTACACCCCCGGTCGGTTCCCCAGCACGGAGGTGTTCGAGCTGCCGTTCATGATGACGAACGCGCGCGCGGCCAGCCGTGCCTATTGGGAAATGTTCGAAAAGCACATGAAGGATACCGAGTTTCAGGACGTGCATATCCTGGGCACCTGGGTCCATGGTCCCGGCCTGATCCACACCAAGGATCCCGTGACCGCGCCCGAGGATCTGCAAGGCATGAAGATCCGCGGCGGCTCGCGCTCGATCAATTCATTGCTGACGCTTTTGGGCGCAACCCCGGTTGGCATGCCGGTGCCTGCCGTCTCGGAGGGGCTGTCCAAGGGGGTGATCGACGGCACCACTATCCCGTGGGAGGTGACGGCGGCGCTGAAAGTGCCGGAACTGGTATCCAATCATACCGAGTTCTCGGGCAACGCGCTTTATGTGCTGACCTTTGTTCTGGCGATGAACAAGGACAAGTACGAAAGCCTGCCTGCCGATCTGCAACAGATCATCGACGACAATTCGGGTCTTGAGTTTTCGGTCTTTGCCGGTGGTACGCAGGAAGACAGCGACGGCCCGGCGCGCCAGCTTGCGGTGGATCGCGGCAACACCATCATCACGCTGGATGCGGATCAGACCGCACAATGGCGCGAGGTGTCCCAGCCGATCTACGACCAATGGGTCGAGGATATGAACGGGCGCGGCATCGACGGTCAGGCTCTGATCGACGAGGCGCGGATGCTGATCGACAAGTACACGCCAGAATACACGAACTGATCGAAGCGATACCTTAGGCCACGGCGCGAGGTCCGTGCCGTGGCCCGATCATGTCCGGGGCGCCGATTGGGCAGGGAGAGATCATGTATAGACTGATGTTGGGGTTGGCCAAATTGATGGCGATCCTCGGGGGGTTCGTGCTGAGCGCGCTGATCCTGCTCACCTGCATCTCGGTGTTGGGACGCAGCCTGAACGGCATCTTTCACAGCGATGTCATGGAGCGGATCGCGCCCGGGTTTTCGCAGTGGATGATCGACATCGGGGTCGGGCCCGTGAACGGCGATTTCGAGCTGGTCGAGGCCGGTGTGGCCTTTGCCATTTTCGCCTTTATTCCGCTGTGTCAGATCACATCTGGGCACGCGGCGGTGGATATCTTTGCCAATACGTTCCCGCGATGGCTGGACCGTGCCTTGCGCACGCTGACAGAAGTGGTCTTTGCCGCCGTTCTGATTCTGATCGCGTGGCGGCTGTTTGAGGGTATGAGTTCCAAGATGCGGTTTGGCGAGACGACCTTTCTTATTCAGTTTCCGATCTGGTGGGCCTATGCGGCCAGTCTGGTTGGCGCTGTCGTTGCCGCGCTTGTCGGCGTTTATATGGCCTGCATCCGGGTCATCGAATACATTACCGGCCGTACGCTGGTCCCTGAAGGTGCGGGAGCGGACCATTGAGCACACTTGAGATCGGGATTGTTTCTTTCCCGGCATTGATGGCGCTGATCTTTCTGCGGGTTCCGATTGGATTGGCGATGTTTCTGGTCGGGCTGGTGGGCCTGGTAATCGTCACCGACGGCACCAACGTCGCCTTTTCGCGGCTCAAGAATGAGACCTACACGACGTTTTCCAGCTATTCGCTGTCTATTGTACCGATGTTCCTGCTGATGGGGCATTTCGCGACGCTGGGTGGCATGTCGACGGCGCTGTTTAAGGCCGCCGAGGGGTTTCTGGGCCACCGCAAGGGTGGCGTGGCCATGGCCTCCATTGGGGCGTGCGCAGGGTTCGGTGCGATTTGCGGCTCGTCGCTGGCTACGGCGGCCACGATGGGCCGCGTGGCCCTGCCCGAACTGCGCCGTTATGGCTATGCGGGCGGGTTTTCAACCGCGACGCTGGCGGCGGGCGGTACCTTGGGTATTCTCATCCCGCCCTCGGTCGTGCTGGTGATCTATGCGATCCTGACCGAGCAGAACATCGCCAAACTCTTTCTTGCGGCGTTTATCCCAGGCCTGTTGGCCGCGCTGGGCTATGTCATCGCGATCTCGATCTATGTCCGGCTTTATCCCGAAAGTGCAGGCACGCGGGAACCGATCCCGATGGGCGAACGGTTCCGCAATCTGGTTGCCGTCTGGCCGGTTCTGCTGGTTTTTGGCCTGGTGGTTGGCGGTATCTATGCCGGGTGGTTCACCCCCACCGAAGGCGCCGCCGTGGGTGCGGCAGGCACCGGGCTGATCGCGCTTTTGAATGGTGGGCTGACACGGTCGACCCTGATCGAAAGCTTTCTGGTCACTGCGCGCTCGACCGCGATGATCTTTTTCATCGTGCTGGGGGCGGCGTTCTATAACGGCTTTCTGGCGCTGACGCAGGTCCCGCAGGAACTGTCGAACTGGGTGGTGGAGCTGGGTCTCTCGCCCTGGATGGTGCTGTCGCTGATCCTGGTCTTTTACCTGATCTTTGGCTGTCTGATGGATAGCCTGTCGATGATCTTGCTGACCATCCCGATCTTTTTCCCGGTGATCAGCGTCCTCGATTTCGGGATGAGCGCGGAAGAGGTGGCGATCTGGTTCGGTATTCTTGTGCTGATCGTGGTCGAGGTCGGGCTGATCACGCCGCCGGTGGGTATGAACCTTTTCATCATCAATGCGATGGACCGCACCACCCGCATGATCGAGACGTACAAGGCTGTGTTGTTCTTTGTCGGATCCGATCTGGTCCGGGTGGTCATTCTGGTGATGTTCCCGGCAATCACGTTGTTCCTGGTTCCGAACTAACCCGAAGAACGGGCGCCTTGACGGGCGCCCCTTCGCGCGGCATATTAGTTATTATTAATAACTATTATTCAAGCCACCTAAACCAGAGAGGTGTTCGATTATCGCCAAGATGCCTGAAACCGATGTCCTTTTGATCGACATGCAAGGGGATGTTGCGGTTCTGACGCTGAACCGTCCTGACAAGCGCAACGCAATGTCCGAGGGGATGTTAGACGCGCTTGAGACGTTCTTTGCCGCGCCGCCCGACGGGGTGCGCGCGGTCGTGTTGCAAGGGTCCGGCGGGCACTACTGCTCAGGCCTGGATCTGAGCGAGCACAAGATGCGCGATGCAGAAGGCACCATGCGCCATTCGCGCAACTGGCACGGGGTGATGGACAGGATCCAGTTTGGCGGGCTGCCCGTGATTTCGGCCATGACAGGTGCCGTGATCGGCGGCGGCCTGGAACTGGCGACGGCCACCCATGTGCGCGTCGCCGAGCCTTCGGCGGTGTTCCAGTTGCCCGAGGGGCGGCGCGGCATCTTTGTCGGTGGCGGTGCGACGGTGCGTGTGGGGCGTATCCTGGGCGCCGACAGGATGACTGAAATGATGCTGACGGGGCGCACATACACCGCAGATCAGGGGCTTGCGCTGGGTTTGTGCCACTATGCTGTCGAGGGCGGCGGCGCGTTGACCAAGGCGATGGAGCTGGCCCATGGCATCGCGCAGAATGCAACCCTGTCGAATTACATCATGATCCAGGCGCTGGCCCGGATCGAAGATATGTCAAAGGCCGACGGTCTTTTTACCGAAAGCCTTGCTGCGGCCCTGACACAGACAAGTCCCGACGCGGTCGAGGGGCTGGCTGCGTTTCTCGAAAAGCGCAAACCGGGATTTCGCTGAGCCATGGCGCGCAAACACAATCCCGCCGATCCACCCCCCACGATCAGTGACGCCACGCTGCGCGGGTTTTCCGGCTATGTGATGAAACGGGCCTTCAACGCGATCCAGGCTGACGTGAATGCGTCGCTGGCGCCATTGGATCTGCGGATGTTGACCTTTTCCGCGCTGTCGGTGATCGTCGACAATCCCGGTCTGCGGCAATCGCAACTGGCCGATGCGCTGTCGATCGAACGACCGAACCTGGTGATTGTCGTGGACGAGCTGGAGCGGCGCGATCTGATCCTACGCAACCCGGCCCCGGGTGACAGGCGGGCCTATGCCTTGCAGGCGACACTGAAGGGGATGCGGCTCTATACAAAGGCATTGGGCGCCGTTCAGGCCCATGAGGCTCGCATGACCAAGGGTCTGAGCGAAGACGAACGTCAGGCCCTTATCGCCATGCTGTCACGGATCGAAACCTGAGTTTGGGAGGACCGACATGACCCGCTATCGCCCGCATAACGTGATCCGCGAGGACCGCGCCGATGGGACGGTGCTGCTGCGGTCGGGGTATGAGATGTCGGAAATTGCCGAGACATCCTCTGTCTGGCTGCGTCGCTGGGCCGAAGCGCGCCCCGACACGGTGTTTCTGGCCGAGCGCAGCGGCTCGGGATGGCGGGACGTGCCCTATGCCGACGCTTTGGAGCAGGTCGAGAATGTGGCCGCCGCCTTGTTGGCACGTGGCCTGGCGGCGGAGACGCCCATTCTGATCGTATCAGGCAACGGGGTCGATCACGGTGTTCTCAGCTTGGCCGCACATCTGGTCGGCATTCCCACCATCCCAGTGGCCGAGCAGTATTCGCTGATCCCGGGGGCCGAGAAACAGCTGCAATATATCGCGGCATTGACCCGCCCTGCTATGATCTTTGCCGAGGATGGAGAGAAATTCGCCCGCGCGTTGACCGCGCCGGGCCTCGCCTCGCTACAGATTGTCGTCAGCCGCAACGTGCCAGACGGGGCAACCCCGTTCGCCGATCTGCTGAAAGGCGCGCCTGCCGTCGATCTGGCAGTAGAGGAGGCCAAGGTCGGACCGGACTCGGTCGTGAAGATCTTGATGACGTCCGGCTCCACGTCCGACCCCAAAGGGGTCGAGACGACGCATCGGATGATGTGCGCCAATCAGGCGATGATCGCCGATGCGCTGCCGTTTCTGCGGGATCGCCCGCCCCGGATAGTGGATTGGCTGCCGTGGAACCATGTCTTTGGCGGCTCGCATAACTTCAACATGATGCTGGCGCAGGGCGGCAGCCTCTATATCGACAATGGCAAGCCGATCAAAGGATTGGTTGAGGCGACGATCGAGAACAACCGCCTGATGAACGGCACAATGGCATTCAACGTACCGGTGGGCTTTGCCATGCTGCGCGATGCGATGCGCGACGACAACGCCTTGCGTGAGATGTATTTCAAGGACCTCGACATGCTGTTTTACGCCGGGGCGTCGCTGCCGCAGGATGTGTGGAGCGACCTGCATGAGATGGCGATGGACGTGCGCGGAGACGTGCCGCTGATGAACTCCTCCTGGGGGCTGACCGAAACCGCGCCCGCGCATCTCGTGCAGCATGAGCCGACGGAGTTGTCCGGTGTCGTCGGGGTGCCGATGACCGGCGGTACAGTCAAACTGGTCCCGGATGAGGGCGCCCGTTGGGAAGTGCGGGTCAAAGGCCCCAACGTTTTTGAACGCTATTTCAAAGAGCCCGATCGGACGGCGGAGGCGTTTGACGAGGAGGGGTATTTTCTAACCGGCGACGCGATGGTCCTGCTGGATCCGGACGACCCGAACAAGGGTTTGCAGTTCGATGGCCGCATCTCTGAGGATTTCAAACTGATGACGGGCATCTGGGTGCGCGCGGCGGCTTTGCGGCTGGCGCTTTTGCCTGCCCTTGCGCCTTTGGCCCAGGATGTGGTGATCACGGGCGATGGGCATGACGAGGTCGGAGTGTTGATCCTGCCCACACCCGATACGGTCGCGGATCATGAGGTGACCGAAGATCGGGGGGTGTGGCGTGGGCCGGGTTTGGAGGCCGACATCGCACAGCGCCTGGGTGCTATGGCTGCGGCGGCCAAGGGCGGGTCGAACCGGATCGGACGGGCCTTGATCCTGTCGGAGCCGCCCTCCCTCGCGGAGGGAGAGATCACGGCCAAGGGCAATCTCAATTTCCGCAAACTGCTGACCCGCCGCGCGGCTCTGCTCGACCGGCTCTACTCCAACGATCCGGCTGTGATACGGGTCTGAGCGGATGATCGACCTCGACACCATTCGCGCCATCGACATCCACGCACATGCGGAGGAGCCATGCGGATGTCACTCCGATGACGGCTATGATGCGTTGCAGGCCAGCATGGCTCAATACTTTCGCGCGCCCTGGACGCATCCGCCCACCGTGCTGGAAACAGCGGCGCATTACCGTGCGCGCAACATCGCCGCCGTGATCTTTCCCGTCGATGCCGAGCGTGAGACCGGGTATCGGCGTTATGCCAATGAGGAAGTCGCCGAGATCGCCGCCCAGAATGCCGATATCCTGATCCCTTTTGCCTCCATCGACCCGCACAAAGGAAAGATGGGCGTGCGGGAGGCAAGGCGCCTGATCCGTGACTTTGGTATCAAGGGGTTCAAGTTTCACCCCACGATGCAGGGCTTTTATGCCAACGATCCCATGGCCTATCCACTTTATGAAGCGATCGCAGAGGAAGGCGGGATCGCCCTCTTTCATACCGGCCAGACTGGCGTGGGATCGGGTATGCGTGGCGGCAACGGGATGCGTCTGAAATATTCCAACCCGATCTACTTGGACGATGTCGCAGTCGATTTTCCGGACATGACGATCATCCTCGCGCACCCGTCGTTTCCCTGGCAGGAGGAGGCATTGGCCGTCGCCCAGCACAAGCCCAACGTCTATATCGACCTGAGCGGATGGAGCCCGAAATACTTTCCCGAGATTCTCGTCCGATACTGCAACTCGATCCTACGCAAGAAGGTGCTCTTTGGATCGGACTGGCCGATGATCAGCCCTGAGCGCTGGTTGAGTGATTTTGAGGAGATTGGGATCAGGGATGAGCTGCGTCCTGATATCATCAAGAACAATGCAGCCCGGCTTCTGGGTCTAATGTAAGGCAATATATTGCAATAACAGCAGTATGTTGCATAGCGCGCGCTTTGGTGCATGATGTCGATCAAGACGCGACTCGCGCTGATTGATGGGAGGAAATCAGTCAGTCACCCGGGTCCGCGTCAGACGGACGACCCTCGCCCCAAGGGAGGCGGGACCGGAGGGAGGATAGGATGGAGAGCAACCGCAACGCGGCGTGCTGGTTCGTGGATCGGCATATCGCCGAAGGTCGCGCGGATAAGGTGGCCTTTCGCAAAGCCGCCGCACCCCGGCGCAGCCTGACCTATGGCGCACTGGCCGAGCAAAGCGGCCAGGTGGCCGATGCGTTGACCCGCGCGGGCATCATGCGTGAGGAACGCGCGGTGATGCTGATGCTCGATCAGCTCGAATTTCCGCCGGTCTTCTGGGGATGCCTTAAGGCCGGTGTGGTGGCCGTGCCGCTCAACACGCTCTTGGCGACGGATGTCTATGAGGTAATCCTTAACGACGCGCGTGCCGCGATCCTCTTTGTCTCGGCCGAGCTGTTGCCGATCGTCCTGCCCGCGGCGCGCAAGACGCGCTCGCTGCGCCAGATCGTTGTGATCGGAGAGGCGCCCGAAGGCACGATCAGGTTCGACAGTTTCACCGAGGGCGCGCACGCCATGGATCCGGTTCACGTGAGCGATGATGAATGTGCGTTCTGGCTCTATTCCTCGGGATCGACCGGGCAGCCCAAGGGCGTGCGCCATGTCCATGCCAGCCTTAAGGCCACCGCCGACACCTATGGCGCGCAGGTTTTGGGTATTCGCGAGGACGATACCGTCTATTCGGTGGCCAAGCTCTTTTTCGCCTATGGGTTGGGCAATGGCATGACCTTCCCGCTCAGCGTGGGCGCTACGGCGGTGCTGTTCAATGGCCGCCCCACGCCGGACGGGGTGGCCGATATCCTGGCCGCTGAACGCCCCACGATCTTTTGCGGTGTGCCCACGCTTTACGCCGCGCTGGTTCAGCACCTGACGAGCGTGGGCACCCCCGACGCCCCGTTGCGCGTCTGTATCTCGGCGGGCGAGGCGCTGCCCGAGGAGATTGGCAAATCCTGGGCCGGGATCTGGGGGGTCGATATCCTCGACGGTGTCGGCTCGACCGAGATGTTGCATATCTTTCTGTCGAACGCGCCGGGCGATGTGGTTTATGGCACCTCCGGTGTTGCGGTGCCGGGATATGAGCTGCGGCTGGTGGACGAGACCGGCGCCGATGTGGGCGCGGGCGAGATCGGTGAGCTGTTGGTGCGCGGGGCCTCTGCCGCGGACGGCTATTGGAACAAGCGCAACAAGAGCCGGTCGACATTCGAGGGCGAGTGGACGCGCACCGGCGACAAATACGAGCAGCGCGCAGATGGGCGGCTGGTTTATTGCGGGCGCACCGATGACATGTTCAAGGTCTCGGGCATCTGGGTGTCGCCGTTCGAGGTGGAGCAATCGCTGATCTCTCACCCTGCCGTGCTGGAGGCCGCCGTGGTCCCGGCCCGCGATGAGGAAGGGTTGGAAAAGCCCAAGGCCTTTATCGTACTCAAGGATGGTGGCACCGTGCCCGCTGCCGCCCTTCAGGATCACGTCAAGGACAAGATCGGCAAATGGAAATACCCCCGTTGGATCGAATTCGTCGACGATCTGCCCAAAACGGCGACGGGCAAGATCCAGCGTTTCAAACTGAGGGAGACAACATGATGGACTGGTCTGGGTCTGGCCACGTGACGGTCAAGGGAATCGCGCTGGAATACGCCTGTTATGGCCCGCCACCTGCGGAGGCGGCCACCATCGTGATGCTGCATGAGGGGCTGGGCTGTGTCGCGCTTTGGCGTGATTTCCCGCAAAGGGTGGCGGATGCGACGGGTCTGGGCGTCTTTGTCTATTCGCGCCAGGGTTATGGTCAGTCCGATGCCGTGAACTTGTCACGCCCGCTGGATTTCATGACGCGGGAGGCGGTGGATGTGCTGCCGCCGCTGCTCGACGCCATCGGGTTCCGGCGCGGCATTCTTTTTGGTCACAGCGACGGGGCCACAATCGCCGCGATCTATGCGGGAAGTGTGGAAGATCTGCGCATTCGCGGTTTGATCCTGATGGCGCCGCATTTCTTTACCGAACAGAGCGGTCTGGCCGAGATCGCAACGGCGCGTGAAGACTATCTTAACGGGGACCTGAAAGCGCGTCTGGCCAAGTATCATGCAGATGTGGACGGCGCGTTTTTGGGCTGGGCCGAGACCTGGCTCGATCCCGGCTTCCTGGACTGGAACGTGGCCGAGGCGATAGATTACCTGCGTATTCCGGTGTTGGCCATTCAGGGGCGCGAGGATCAGTACGGGACGCTGGCGCAGGTGCAAGAGATTGACGACCGTGCCTATTCTCCGGTGGATATGGCGATCCTGGATGATTGCAAGCATGCGCCCCATCTCGAACAGCCCGAGCAGACTTTGGCGGCGGTGACCGATTTCATCACCCGGTTGGAGCGGATCGAAGCGGCCGAGGTCGAGATTGCCTGAGATCGACCTGCCCGGTCACGCCTATATCCCGGGGCAGACCCCGCGCCACGATGAGGTGGCGTTCGAGAGGTTCCATGCCTCCGTCACGCCGGGGATGGATACGGCCGCCTTGCAGCGGACGCTTGCCTGGCGGGCCGGGCTGGTGTTCCTCGATCAGGGGTTTTTCTGGGAAGCGCATGAAGTGCTGGAGCCTGTTTGGATGGCCACCTCGCGTAACTCGGCCGAACATCAAATGGTGCAGGCGGTGATCCAGCTTGCCAATGCGGCGCTGAAACACAAGATGGGCCGTGCGGGCGCCGCGCGTCGGCTGTGTGACCTGGCCCGGGGCCATGCGCGCGCCGCGCGGTCCGCGGGCGGGGCCGAGGTGATGGGTTTCGCGGTGGATGATCTGGTTGATCGGGTCGAATCGTTGGAGCGGGAGATGGCGAGAGATATGCAGTAAAATGCATTTTTTGAGATGTAGGCGGGGCGTACTTTAACCAAGTGCCTGATGATACTGCGGATTTATTAAGCATTATCATGCATCACGACGCTTTACTCATACCGCATAGCGCATTAAAGTGCATGCAACTTACAGCTTAGGGAGGGCTGTCGATGTCCAAGGTGATCGACTTTCAAATGGACCCGTCAAAGTACCGCCATTGGCGCGTCGACTATGACGGGCCGGTCGCGACCCTTTACATGGATGTGGATGAGGCAGGCGGTCTTTTTGACGGCTATGAGCTGAAGCTGAACTCCTACGATCTGGGCGTGGATATCGAGCTTGCCGACGTGGTCCAGCGGATGCGGTTCGAACACCCCGAGGTCAAGGTCGTCGTGATGCGGTCGGGCAAGGACAATGTTTTTTGCGCCGGGGCCAATATCCGGATGCTGGGCGGGGCCGCGCATGCACATAAGGTGAATTTCTGCAAATTCACCAACGAGACGCGCAATACCTATGAAGCCGCCGAAGAAGACAGCGGCCAGAAATACATCGCCGCCGTGAAAGGCGCCTGCGCCGGGGGCGGGTATGAGCTGGCGCTGGCGTGCAACCATATCATGCTGACCAACGACAGCAGCTCCTCCGTTGCGCTGCCCGAGGTGCCGCTCCTGGCCGTGCTGCCGGGCACCGGCGGCCTGACCCGGGTGACGGACAAACGCAAGGTGCGTCGGGATCGGGCGGATGTGTTCTGCTCCATCGAAGAAGGGGTCAAGGGCCAGCGCGCCGTCGATTGGCGTCTGGTGGACGAGGTCGTGCCGAACTCCAAGTTCGACACGGTGGTGGCCGAGCGCGCGCAGGACTTCGCGGCAAAGTCCGCGAAGCCCGATGTCGCTAAGGGGATTACGCTCACACCGCTCAACCGCAGCTTTGCGGAGGACGGGTCGGTGTCCTATTCGCTGGTCGAGGTCGCGGTGGACCGCAAGGCGAGCTGCGCCACGATCACGTTGAAGGGCCCCGATCAGGATGTGCCCGCGTCGATGGACGAGGCCCAGGCGCTGGGGGCCGAGCTTTACCTTTTGCGCCTCGCGCGTGAGTTGGACGACGCCATCCTGCACCTTCGTTTGAATGAGCGGGAGGCCGGATTGGTCGTCTTTCAGACCCAGGGCAATCCGGCGACGGTGCTGGCGCATGAGGCATTGCTCTTGGACAATGCGGATCACTGGCTGGCCAATGAGATCCTGAAATACTGGAAACGCGTTTTGAAACGTGTGGACATGACCTCGAGGAGCCTCGTGGCGCTGGTCGAGCATGGCTCGTGCTATGCAGGCGTTCTGGCGGAGCTGCTGTGGGCCGTCGACCGCAGCTATATGATGCTGGAGGAGTTCGAGGGCGATAACCGGCACATGGCGACGGTCACGCTGTCGCCCGCCAATTTCGGCATATATCCGATGTCGAACGATCTCAGCCGTCTGGAAACCCGCTTCCTGGGAGAGCCGAACCAGGTCGAGAAACTCAAGAGCTCAATCGGGGAACCGCTGGAGGCGGAGGACGCCGAAGAACTGGGCCTTGTCACCTATGCCTATGACGATATCGATTGGGAGGATGAGGTGCGTATCTTCCTTGAAGAACGCGCCAGTTTCTCACCCGATGCGATGACCGGGATGGAAGCGAACCTGCGCTTTGCGGGGCCAGAGACGATGGAGACCCGAATCTTTGGCCGTCTGACCGCCTGGCAGAACTGGATCTTCCAGCGCCCCAATGCGGTGGGCGAGGACGGCGCCTTGCAACGCTATGGCTCGGGTCAGCGGGCCGATTACAACATGGAGCGGGTCTGACCCGCTCGGGCGGCGGGACAAGTCCCGCCCTACGGGTTTCGGCGGCGGCCGGTCCCGGATCAACGCTGTAGGGCGGGATTTATCCCGCCGCACCCTCGGAGGAAAAGATGCTCGATCTCATCAACGTAAGCTACGACACGCAGATCCCCAACAATGTGGGTCTCAGCCAAGACAAGAAGGTGCTCAAGGCGCTGGAGAAATGGCACCCCGGCTATATCAACTGGTGGAACGATCTGATCCCGCAGAATTTTCAGGAGTCCATGGTCTATCTGCGCACCGCCGTCTCCGTCGACCCCAAGGGCTGGGCCAAGTTCGACTACGTCAAGATGCCGGAATATCGCTGGGGCGTTCTGCTGGCCCCGCAGGTCGAAGACCGCCGCATTCCCTGTGGTGAGCATTTCGGCGAACTGGCCTGGCAGGAAGTGCCCGGTGAATACCGCAACATGCTCAAGCGCCTGATCGTCATTCAGGGCGATACCGAACCCGGATCGGTCGAACAGCAACGGTTCCTGGGCCTCACGGCACCCTCGCTTTATGACATGCGCAACCTCTTTCAGGTTAACGTCGAAGAAGGTCGCCACCTTTGGGCGATGGTCTATCTGCTGCAGAAATACTTCGGCCGGGATGGCCGGGAAGAGGCGAATGACCTGCTCGTCCGCTCGTCGGGGTCCGAGGAAGCCCCGCGCATGCTGGGGGCCTTTAACGAGGAAACGCCGGATTGGCTGTCTTTCTTCATGTTCACCTATTTCACCGACCGCGACGGCAAGATGCAGCTGGAAAGCCTTGCGCAATCGGGGTTCGATCCGCTCTCGCGTACCTGCCGCTTCATGCTGACCGAAGAGGCCCACCACATGTTCGTCGGCGAGACCGGCGTCGGCCGCACCATTCAGGCCACGGTCGAGGCGATGAACAAGGCGGGCATTACCGATCCTTATGACATCAACAAGATCCGCGATCTGGGCGTGATCGACCTGCCCACGATCCAGAAGAAGCTGAACCTGCACTACACGCTCTCGCTCGATCTGTTCGGCCAGGAGGTGTCGACGAACGCCGCCAACGCGTTCAACGCCGGCATCAAGGGCCGCTATATGGAGATGCGGATCGACGACGATCACAAGCTAACGGGCGACACCTATCATGTGCTGGATCTGGTGGATGGCCAGATCGTCGAGCGTGAGGTGCCTGCGCTCACGGCGATCAATATGCGCCTGCGCGACGATTATGTGCGCGACGCGTCAGGCGGTGTGGGTCGCTGGAACAAGATTATCGACCGTGCGGGTGTCGAGTTCGAGATGAAGCTGCCGCATCAGGCCTTTAACCGGAAGATCGGTGTCTTCGCCAACAAAAACTTCGATCCGGATGGCAATCTGGTGTCGGGCGCTGAATATGACAAGGGCATGATGGACTGGCTGCCGACCCACGCGGATGGCGATTTCATCCAGTCGCTGATGAAGCCCTGCTTTGAACCCGGCAAATTCGCCAGCTGGATCTCGCCGCCCAAGGTGGGTATCGACAACAAGCCTGGCGATTTTGAATATGTGAAACTGCATATGGCATGACGCGCGGGGCGGGATAAATCCCGCCCTACCGCAAACGCCCACGGAGAGACGAGACATGAAGACCCACCAAGTGGCCGCCTTCGCGCCCCGCACCCGCGCCGTTGCCAACGATTTGCAGATCCCCGATCAGCCATGCTTGGGGTGCCCTGGGTGCAAGGGTCTTTGCCTTGCGTTGATCGAGGCGATGACCTTGCCAGATGCCATCCTTGCAAAGGACCGACACGCATGACGGCCCCCTTCAAGCAACACCTGATCGACCCGGAGATCTGTATCCGCTGCTATACCTGCGAGATGACCTGTCCGGTTCAGGCGATCGAGCATGACGACAACAACGTGATTGTGGACGCCACCAAGTGCAATTTCTGCATGGACTGCATCCCGGTTTGCCCGACAGGCTCCATCGACGAATGGCGGGTGGTGCCCGACAAGGACAGCGCTTACTCCCTTGAAGAACAGTATTCATGGATGGAGCTGCCTGAACAGGAAGAGATCGAAAGCCCCTGTGGCGCCGATGCCGATACAGACGGTCTGGAAGAGGCCATCGCCGCATTGCTGGCCGAAGCTCATGCCGGTGCCGGTGGAAAGGCGAAGGCGCCTGCCACGGCATCGAAACCCACGATCAACATGTATAATCTTGCCAAACCGGCGGAGGCGACCGTGCAGGGCAATTACCGCCTGACGGCAGAGGACAGCGATAGTGATGTGCGTCACATCATCCTCGACCTGGGTGCGCAGCCCTTTCCGGTGCTTGAAGGACAGAGCGTGGGTATCATCCCACCGGGAACCGATGAGAACGGAAACGCGCATCTGCCCCGCCTCTATTCGATATCCAGCCCGCGCGATGGAGAGCGGCCCGGGTTCAACAACATCTCGCTCACCGTCAAGCGGGAGGATGAGGGCCTCTGTTCCAACTTTGTCTGCGACCTCAAACCCGGCGACACCGTCAATCTGACCGGGCCATTCGGCGCAACCTTCTTGCTGCCCTCCGACCCGGACGCACATCTGATGATGATCTGTACCGGTACCGGATCTGCCCCATTCCGTGGCTTTACCATGCGCCGTCAACGTGAGGCTCCGATGTCCGAAGGTAGTCTGACGCTTGTGTTCGGTGCCCGCAGGCCCAAGGAATTGCCCTATTTCGGACCGCTCAAGAAAGTGCCCGAAGCGTTTATGGACAGGGTCTTTGCCTTTAGCCGGGAAGAGGGGGAGCCGAAGGCCTATGTGCAGGACAAGCTGCGGGAAAACGCCAAGAAGGTTGCCGATCTGATGGCCGATCCAAAGGGCCATATATACATCTGCGGCCTCAAGGCGATGGAGCACGGGGTCGAAGAGGCGCTTTCCGATATTGCACGCGGGGCCGGTCTGGTGTGGACCGAACTGCGCGATACCATGCGCGAGGATGGCCGCTATCACGTGGAAACCTACTGACCCGTGGCCGATCCGTTTGAATATGTGATCCGTGTGGGTTGGGGCGATTGCGACCCGGCCAAGATTGCCTATACCGCACGCATTCCTGCCTGGGCTATCGAAGCGATTGATGCGTGGTGGGAACATCATCTGGGCGGAGGCTGGTACCAGATGGAGCTTGACCGCAACGTGGGCACGCCGTTTGTCCATATGACCCTCGATTTCCGCGCACCGATCACGCCGCGCCACCGACTGCACTGTGCGGTCTGGCCGACAGAGCTGGGTCGTAAGTCGATCACATTCCATGTGGCGGGATCGCAGGACGGGCAGCTTTGCTTCGAGGGCACATTCGTCTGTGTGTTCACCGTTGCCGACGCTTTTCAGAGCCGCAAGCCGCCCGATGAGATCCGCGCGCTGGTGGAGCCCCTGATCCCTACGTGATTTGTGCACTTTCTTGCATTGAAAGCAGCCCAGCCTCCCGTCTAGTATGTTGCACTATTCTACAAACCCGTTGAGCGCGCATGGCTGGGACACCCACCCCGAACACCGAGACCGATGAAACCTCTGGCACGGCGGATCACGCTGTCGCGGCAGTGATGACGCGGGTGGGCGAACGGGTCCGCCGTGCGCGTGAACGCAAAGCCATCCCGCGCCGGGTTCTGTCGAATATCTCGGGCGTCAGCCCCCGCTATCTGGCGCAGCTCGAGGCGGGGGAGGGCAATATCTCCATTGGGCTGTTGCAACGGGTGGCTATCGCGCTCGATCATCGGATCGAGTGGTTTTTGGCCGAGGATGACCCCTGGAGTTCGGAAGCGCTGCGGGTGGCCAATCTGTATCGCGGCGCCCCCGAAGAGGTCCGTGACGCGGCGATGAAAATCCTCAGCCCCGAACCCATCGCAGCAATGCGGGCCCGCCGGGTCTGTCTGGTTGGCTTGCGCGGGGCGGGCAAGTCGACGCTCGGTCGTCGCGTGGGTGAGGTGTTGAGCCTTCCCTTTGTCGAACTGAATGACGAGATCGAATCCCAGAGCGGCATGCCGGTGGACGAGGTCATGGCGCTTTATGGTCCCGAAGGCTATCGCAAGCTGGAGGCGCAGGCGCTGGCACGGATCGTGGCCAGCCATGACAAGATGATCCTGGCTGTCGCGGGCGGTATCGTGGCAGAGCCCGAGACGTATTCGTCGCTCCTTGCGCATTTCCATACGGTGTGGGTCAAGACCTCGCCCGATGAGCACATGGCGCGGGTACGCGCGCAGGGCGACGAGCGGCCAATGGCGGGCAACCCCGAGGCGATGGAACAGCTTCGATCGATCCTGACCAGCCGCGAGGCGCAATATGGCAAAGCGCTGGCGCAGCTCGATACCTCCGGCAAACCGGTGGAGCGGTCTCTGGCCGAATTGCTGCAGCTGATCCAGGACCACCGGTTCCTGATCTGACCGCGCATGCAGGATCAAACCATCGTCATTCTGGGCAGCAGCGGCGCGGGGATTTCTCTTGCATTGGCGGCGGCTCGGGCGGGATTGGGTGTGACTGTGATAGAGCCGGACGCAGGCACGCTGGAGCGCGTCCAAGTGTTCGCCGACCGGGACGATCCAGATGTCGCAGCGCGCGTGTCGTTCACGGTCTCAACGGATGCGCCGACCGACACGGCGTTCGTCTTCGACGCTTTGGAAAGCGGCGCAGATCCGGCTCCTTTCCAGGTCCCGGACCCTGCGATCTTTGCCACGCCTTTTTCAGGTGTGACGGGCCATGTCGTCGCTCACCCTGCAGCTCGGGTCCGGTTCGTGCCGTTTCAGCCCATGCAGTTCCGTGCCCTGACCGAGATAACCGGGTTTCCCGAGACCTCTGGCGAGACGCTCGATTGTGCCACCACGCTGGCCCGCCGGATCGGGCGCAAGCCTGTTGTCTTGCCAAAGGGGTATCCTTCCGTCGGGCTAAGGCTATCGGACCGGCTGGAGCAGGTGGCGGATCAACTTTTGCTTGAAGGTGCCGTCCTGTGGGAACTTGATGAGGCCATGGTTGCCTTCGGCTTTGACCTGGGTCTTTACGAGGCGCAGGACCTGACCGGCCTCGACGTGGCCTATGCCCGGCGGCGCGCGCAACGGCGCACCAGCCTGATCGCGGATCGTGCCGTCGCCGAGGGCCGCATCGGCAAGAAAGTGGGCTGGGGCTGGTACCGTTATCCCGGTGGCGGAGGTGCCGTGATCGACCCGCTGATCGAAGATCTGATCCGCGAGGAAGCCTGGTTTGCCAAGGTCACGCAGCGCAGCTTTTCAGCCGCAGAGATGATGGAGAGGTTGATGATGGCGTTGGTTCAGGAAGCCCGCCTGATCCTGTCCGAGGGACACCTGATACACGCCCGGGATGTGAATACGATTGCCTGCCATGGCCTGGGTTTTCCACAAGAGCATGGTGGGTTGATCGCCCATGCCGCGCGCATTGGTCGGCCACTTCCGCCTTAGCGCGGATCCGCCGGAGGATAACTCCACTCCAGCTCTGATACGAGCTTGTGGCCCAGTGCCGGATCGGCATCGTCCGTTGGTGGACGGGTGTGCAGCCAAGTGTCATTTCCAGTCGCGACCGCGAACATGGATTTCAGTGCGGGAATGAAACCGGCGCCCTGCACGGCCTGCCTGTGCCGGATCATATCAGGCTCTAACAAAGCCATTTTGGCGGTTTCATCCCCCCGATGCGCATCGAAATAGGCACGGATAACGGAAGGGTTGGAATTGCACGTCGCAGAGATACAGCCCGCCGCACCCTGATCCAGCCCTTTAATGAGCTGGGTCTCGGAGGCGGGAAAAACCGACACGCCTGGGGCCGCGTCGATCACGGCCTTGGCGTTGTCCCAGTTGCCGCTGCTGTCTTTGTAGGCCACAATCGTCCGAGGGAAATCCGTCGCCAGCCGCGCTGTCAGTGCGGGCGAAATCGAAACGCCTGACATTTGGGGTATGTGGTAAAGGCAGATCCGCAGCCGGTCGGACGCAACTGCCTCAATCAACCGCGCGTAATAGGCATAAAGCCCTTCGTCGGAGGCGGGATAGTAGAACGGTGGCAGCACCATCGCAGCCACAGATCCCAGATCGACCGCATGGCGGGTGAGAGTGACCGTATCGGGCAACGCACAAAGCCCCGTTCCCGGCATCATCCGGGCGGCGGGTAAGCCGCATTCCACCAGATGCTCGAGCATCGCCATCCGTTCCGACATGCCGACCGCGACGGCCTCCCCTGTGGTTCCGAAGGGCGACAGGTAATGAAGGCCCGCTTCCAGCGAAAACCGTGCATGATCGGCATAAAGGCCGCGGTCGATCCAGCCATCGCTTTGAAACGGGGTCAGGATGGGGGAGATGACGCCGTGGAAATCCGGATGGCTCATGGAGGCCTCGCTGAAGGTGTTCGCGCCGAGCCAGACATGTTGAGCCAACCGTTGTCAAACCGAACCTCATCCAACCCGGCAAACCGGGCGACCCGCTGCAATTCCGCTTCCAGCCTGCGGGTGCGCGCGTCTGACCAGCGGAGGGATGGCTCGGGCCAGACCGCGCGCACGGCCAGCGTACCGGCGTCGCGCTGGGATTTCATGTCGATCCGCCCGATCAGGCGATCCCGCTCCATCAGGGGAAAGACGTAATAGCCGTATTTTCGCTTGGCTTCGGGTACAAAAACCTCGATCCGGTAATGGAAATCAAAGAGCCGCTCGGCCCGCTTGCGGTCCCTCAGCGCCGGATCGAACGGCGACAGCACGCGGATGCGGCCGGAGGGTTCAGGGGCCTTGGCGGCCTCTTCCAATAGATCGGGCCGGGCAAAGACCCGGCGCAGCGTGCCGTTGGCACAGGTGATTTCGGCCTCGATAATCCGGCCTTGGGTCAGGGCATCGGCGCACCAGATCTTCGCCTCTGCCGGGGTTACCGTGTCCCAGAACGCGGCCAGTTCACCGGATGTGGCAAAGCCGAGACGATCCAGTGCCGACGCGCAACACCAGCCGATCGTCTCTGCCGCTTCGGGCCGAGCATTGGTCTCAAGCAGCGTCCGGTCGATCACCCTTTCTGTCAGGTCATAGCGTTTCTGAAATCCGCGTCGCCCGACGACCGTCAGCGCCCCGGACCGCCAGAGGTACTCAAGCGCGGTCTTTGATGGATGCCAGTCCCACCAGCCGCCAGAGCTTTTCTTTTCATCGGTCCCCACATCCGACGACGAACAAGGCCCGTGATCGCGGATATGCGCCAGCACTTCGGCAAACCGTGCCTCGAACCCATCACGGCGCCAGTTGCTCCAGCGCCGTTTCAGCAGATCCGCATCGCGCTGAAACCGTAGGTTCCAATGCGGGTAAAAGGCCATGGGAATAACGGCGGCGTCATGAGTCCAGTGTTCAAAGAGCGCACGATCCTTTTCGTAGACCCTTTGCAGGTTCTGGGCCCGATAGGCGGGCCTGCGGGCATAGAGAATCATGTCATGGGCGCGCGCTACGGTATTGATGCTGTCGAGCTGGACAAATCCCAGCCTTTCGATCAGCGTCAAAAGGTCGGCACCTTTGGCGCGCCCGCTGGGCTGTTCTGCCAGCGCATGTTTGTGCAAAAAGAGCCGCCGCGCCTGGGCGTTGCTCAGTCGGGGCAGGGTCACGGCTCAGCGCCTGCGCAGCGTGTCGCCATAGGAGATCTTGGGCGACAGGGTGACCTGTTTGTCGATCTCGGCCTCCGGGTCTTTGAGCTGCGCCGCCACGATCTGAGCGGCGGTGCGCCCGATCTCCAGTCGGCAGGCATCCATCGTGGCCAGCTTGCGCGGCAACCCCTGCAACAGTTCGACCCCATTGAACCCCGCCAGTCCGATCTGGCCGGGGATGTCGATGCCCTGTTCGATCAGATACAAAAGTCCTCCCGCTCCGATCAGATCATTGGAGTAATAGAGAAAATCCAGCTCGGGCGAGCGCGCCAGCATCTCGGCCGTCATCTCCCGCCCCTTGGCCAGCGCTGAGCCGCCGGAGTAAAACGCGCGGTCCTCGATCTCGATCCCAGATTTGGCCAGATGCTCGGTGAAGCCCTCGAACCGTTTGCGCGCGCGATGATCGAGCGGCATCTTGGTGCCCATGAACCCCACCCGCGTGTATCCGGCCTTGAGGATCGCCTTGGCCATCTCGCGGCCCGCCCTGCGGTGGGAGATACCAACCATCGCATCGACCGGCGTGCCGTCGCTGTCCATGATCTCAACCACCGGGATTCCGGAGGCCTTGAGCATGATGCGTGCAGCCTCGGAATGTTCAAGCCCGGCAATAATCACGCCGGAGGGGCGCCATGAGAGCATTTCGTAAAGGACACGCTCTTCTTTCTCCGGCAGGTAATCCGTGACACCCACGACCGGCTGCAGCTCGGTATCTTCAAGCACCTGATTGATGCCTGTCATTACCTCGGGAAAGACCATGTTTGACAATGACGGAATAATCACCCCCACCAGATTGACCCGGTTGGAAGCCAGCGCTCCTGCGATCTTGTTTGGCACATAGCCGAGGTCTTTAGCGGCGGCGAGGACCCGTTCGCGGGTGCTGTCGGACACATCGCCCCGATTGCGCAGGACCCGGCTGACGGTCATTTCCGACACGCCGGAGGCCTCGGACACGTCTCTCAGCGTAAGGGGGCGTTTCTGCTCGATCGACATGGGGCGGCGCCTTGTGCTCTGGTTCGCTTGTGTCAAGTGTTAACGCAAACGCAGTGGGCGGGGCAAGCACGCAGGTCAGGCGATGACAACTGGGATCACCCAAGGTATGAAGACCCGGCACGGCCCCGTGGCTCAACTGGATAGAGCAGCCCCCTCCTAAGGGGCAGGTTGCAGGTTCGAATCCTGCCGGGGTCGCCAAAAACGCCTGAAAAATATGACTTATTTTCAGCCTGTTGTGTAGAAGCGTGCAGAAACGCCCGTTTCGTTTTCCGCCGAATTCTCCGAAAACGGGCGAAATCTCGTACAAAACCTGTACAAAATTCGCACGTCCTTGCGGCTTTTGGTGCCGTCCGATGAGCTGGCGTGTCGCAAACGCCTGCGCCGAGCGGAAGTTTGGAAGTGCGACGCGCAAGCAGGTCATCATGTTCTTGGCGGACAAGGCCTCGGATGATGGCTCGGGCATCTGGTGTTCCAAAGGCACCATTCAGCGGCACACCGAGCTGGGAGAGACAACGGTCAAGCGCACGATCCGGGACTTTCTAAAGGAGGGCATACTGGTCGAGACCGGGGCACGGGGGTGCAAGAACGGATTCACGGTCGTTTACCGGATCGATCTCGCTCGGATAGAGGCGCTGGAACTGACCGCTGAACCCGATATCGAGACGGGGGCCACAGTGGACCCCGTCCAGACTGGACCCGGATCGGGGGCCACAGTGGCCGGGGTACCGGGGCCACCACGGCCCCCAAACCATCCTAAAACCATCCATAAACCTCTTACGCGCGAGCGCGTCGCGGCGGAGGATGAAGAAGCTGAGAAGGTGTTGGCCTGCTATCAGGCCCATCTCCGTCAGCTCTGAGCGCGTCAGGTGCACCGTCCAGAAAAAGCTCGCGGCCATCATCGAGGCGATCCCCGTCAGCACCAGCGCCGCGATCAGCCAGGGCGAGATCGTCAGCCAGAAGCGGATCGATCTCAGCCGTGTCTCGAACAAGCTCGCGGTCTCGGTCTGAAAGCGGTGCGTATCGCTCGCGATGGTATGCTGCGCGGCGCCCACAATGTTCTTCAAATCGATCCTGAAGCTCTTGAGCTGGGATGAGATCGAGGCGACGTGTTCGGCTCGGATCGTGTCGAGTTCCGCGTTCAGTTTCTCGCTCAGCCGGGTCGGCTTGCCAGTCTTCATGGAAAATCTCTCCTTTCAAACGCCAGCGTTCGCCGGTGTCGGGGTCTTGGGCGGTGAGGTAGGTTTTGCCTGCGCGGGGAATGTCGAAGCCCGCATAGACGAGCGCGTCGAGCATGCTGGCGCGGTCCGTGATCAGGCCGACGCTGATCTGGTCTTGCAGCCATGCGTGCAGCTCATCGCGGCCTTGAGCGCGGGTTGGTGCTTCGACGGTGTCGCGGACCTCCCGCGCGCGCTCCACGTCCATCGGATCGGCCCAACCGTGACGCTGGTTCATCACGTCCCGCAGACTGTCATAGGCGTCCTGGTAGCCCGGCGGTGCGATGTTGAGGCTCTTGCCCGTCGTCAATTCCAGGCGCGGCGTGCAGAAGTGCAGCTCGACCCGGCCTTCGTGGCGATGGCGGACCCAGAGCACCTCATATTGCTCAGGGTCCAGCCCCGCGAAGGCCAGCCGCTCGAACCCATCCATGACCTCGGCCTGCTGGTCGTCGGTCGGGTTGTCGCTGTCGGCAAAGCTGATGACGCCAGCGCGGTAGGTCCATTGGTGGCGGCTGGCGTCGATCAGGGCCTCGGTGCGCTCGGAGTTTCCGCGCAGGACCTCGGGCAGCGGAGTGCGCGTGACGGTCATGGGCTGACCGCCTGCATCGCGGATCAGATCGCGATTGCCGTCGTAGGCCAGCACGCGCTCGGCCACGAGGTAGCCAACCGGCCCCGCGCCCACGCCTTTGCCGTTGGGGAAGAACTTGATCAGCACCGCCGCGCCTCATTGAGGAGCGCGGCGACACGGATCGAGCGGCCCGAGGGGACATGGTTGATCCTGAACCCATCGAAGACGCGGCTCAGGACCTGCACGATGGACGGACGACACGTCACATGCATTCGGATCGAGGTGGATTAGATGACCCAACTGACAGCCTTGGAACGCGACTTACTCGCCTGCGTCGAGCGGTTGGTGACGGCCTCAGAGGCCTCCGCGAAGGGTTTGACCGCCTTGGAGACACGCTCGACCGGCAGGATCGAGAAGGAACTAGCTGGTTTGAAAGACTGCGTGACCTTGCTCATTCGTTCACAAGCCGCATCCATGAAGGCCTTGAGCGGATTGCTGAACGACGAGGCGAGTTACAAGACGCTGAACGAGAACTTGCAGCAGAGCTTGACCTTAGCGAAAGCCGCCGCCGAGAGATTGGGGGACAGCTAGATAGCCAAGAGGCGCATGCGGAGCGGGGGTTGCGGCATTGAAAAGTAAGGATGCATTTGGTTGATTCTGAAGCGGCAGACCGTATTTTGTATAAGGCACAAACACATAGCTCCGAAGCGATGCTGACGACGGAAGTATCCTGACAGTAGGGCATGGAGCGCCAGAGGGCTGGGTGCATTTGGACTTGCTTGCATACAAAAACTATGATCTCGCCACATTATTGAACTAGTAACACTGCTGTACTACATAGGAGTAGGAGAAGAAATTCTCCTGATTCGTTTGTTCGTCACAAAGTGTATGTGACGGCTATGCCTAGGAGGACTACGTTCGGTCTACTTGCCGGCAACGGTGACTGACCCATGCGAATGCGACAACAGATGCTCCAGATGTTGTTCGCTTCCCTTTCAGAAGTTCCTTGAAGCCGCAAGACGTTGCGCCTTCGGGTATTCTTTGAGGGATAAGGTACGATGCAGGCAATGTTTGCACAGTCGGAGCTTGGCAAAATTTATTTCGCGAAATATGGGGGCTTTTGCCCCCATATTTTTATCTAACAAATTCATTGGGATAGATGTTTGCGTGCGTCGGTTTGCTGCAAGTCATCTCTTGCTCATGGCAGCCAACAAAAGACAAGCTTTTCATATTCCCCCGCCCTGTTACCTTTTCGGGTTCACAGTCATAATGAAAAGCAGATCGGATCTTCGCGCCAAACCTATAATGTGCTCTAAACCAACAAGTTGCACTATGCCCCAGATCAGGCCCGAATTCCGGACGCCGTTCTCCATGCTCATACTTTCCGGGCGTCTTAAACCTTAGGCCCTTCCCGCTACGAAAAAACGCGCCACCGGATTCAACATTCTTGGGGCAAACCCTTCTTAGACCTTTGATCGCCCTGCTAATTTCGCCCTGATCGTTTCTCCAAACAGCTTCCTTGACCACATTGACCTGGCGGTTTGTCTTCTTGCAGCTAAAGTTCTGAAACGGCAGTGGTGCTGGCGTGTTGTTGGCTTGATGAAGTTCGGGAGACAGAACTTTTTTCTGAATTCTGTAAGCCTCCTCAACATCATTCAAAACTACTTGGAAGACTGCCTTCTCGCGCGCATTGGGGTTGGATATGCTCACTCCTACATCGACACAACACACCTGAAATGCCAGAGTGTAATTAGCCTTCACCTCTTTGCAAAAGCCTGAACTGCTTTCCAAAATGAAACAGACAGGCATCGCTTTGCGCGACGCGCTCCCTGCTAGGTATTTGTGGAGCCAATCGTCGAACTCGCTAAGCGAAGCGCCACCGTTTTCATTCAGCCGACTGCCAATGCCATCAAAAACCAAATTTGGTTTGGCCCTGCGCAATCTACGAATCAACGACTGATGTAGAGATGCTTCGAATCCAACTAGAACAAAGATCATTTTCCAAGCAGTTTGACTACCAAATCCAATGGTACGGAAATGCGGCTCAAGTCCCGCTCAGAAAGTCGAGACATCGCCAAGAAGAAGTCATTCTGACTTCCTCTTTGGGCTTCTTTCCGCTGAATCACGACTGTCTTATCGATGTCAGCCTGGTTGTCTTCGAACCAACGACGGAGATTTTTTTCCGTTACATCCCGGTCGACCTGGTCATTGCCACTGTGCAAGTATTGCGCGGGTATGTGAGACCAGCCCTCTGGCGCTTCATTTCCAGACTCAACATTCAAGAAGGATGGCTTCCCGGTCAGGTTGAGGTATCGTTCGGTCTGGTCCTGCTTAGGTATATGAAATGCACTCCAAATGGCCTTGTGGAAGCGCGGTGCTTCAGCGGAATTGGTGGGGCTACGCTTCTCTTCTTCATATTTCTTAAAGACTTCATCCCGAGACAAGTGTTTCGGTGCTAGGGCCCAAGCAACGTCTTTTGGATCATCGGTTGGTCGAACGATCTGAAAGAAGTCGCTAGCATGGATTTCCAAATAGTCCTTTACACCGATGGAATGAGCCTCACTTGGGAGATCGAGCCCGGACTTCTTGAGTAGAGGGCGAGCTTGCGACAGAAAGACAGGTTTGCCCACCGCTGCCCACCGCTCGGCCACCAACTCGTTGAGTTTCTCTTTCCAAGTTCCCAAGACTCAATCCCAACCTTCACATTTCATGTATCAAACGACCGCTGCAAAGCCTTATCACCCATTGCAAATCGTCGCATCTGATTTCTGAAGTTCGCCCCTATCGAGGAGACTACTGCCTCGCATTCTTCAGCACGTTGCCGCAACTGGTTACTCAGATGGTATCTCACTGCCTGCTGCGACAGCTTGTCGAAGTCGAGCCGAACCATGTCGATCGATTGTTCCCTTCGTTCAATGCTTGAACACGTGGTCTCGATGCCACCTCACAAACTCAGTTCTTGGTCGACTGGCCAAACGATCTGGGATCAAGAGTTTCCCTGTTGAGTTGATCATCGCGCCAACCGCTTCCGCATCATTGCTTTGTCGAGAAACAAGTACTTGGAGAAAGCCGAGTGGGATGCAATAGAATGGGATGACGAAGGCATCATTCCTGATCGGGTCGAATCGGCTGATCTAAACCGATGGCTATTCAACAAGGATACTGTGGACAAGGTGCTTGAACACCTGATGACCCACGGGATCAAAGTCGCTGGAGGTGACAGGCTTGGGAAAACCATTATCTTCGCGAAGAATAGCGACCACGCGAAGTTCATTGTCGAGCGCTTCGATGCCAACTACCCGCACCATAAGGGGCAGTTCGCGCGTCTCATTGACTACAGCGTTACCTACGCCCAATCGTTGATCGACGATTTTTCCGAAGCCGAGAAGGCACCACATATCGCGGTGTCAGTAGACATGCTGGACACAGGCATTGATGTACCGGAAGTCGTAAACCTAGTCTTTTTCAAGATCGTCCGATCAAGAACAAAGTTCTGGCAGATGGTTGGTCGAGGCACCCGAACTTGCCAGGACCTGTTTGGACCCGGGCAGGACAAGGAAGAATTCATCGTCTTCGACTTTTGCCAGAACTTGGAGTTCTTCAACGAAAACCCCCAAGTAACAGATGGTCCTGCCGCGCGACCAATTGGCGAACGCTTGTTTGTGTCGCGCGTCGACCTGATCAACTCCTTGGTCGAAGACGGGAGCAAAAGCTCCTTGCTTGTTGATGTAAAGAGCCGTCTACATCAAGAAGTTCTAGGGATGAACCTTGAAAATTTCATCGTCCGACAAGCGCGCCGATCAGTGGAACGATTTCAAAATGCGGAAGCATGGGACACGTTGGACCTTGATGCACGTCTGGCATTGGTCGAGGAGGTTGCAGGTCTTCCAACAGCCTTCGAGGATGGAGGACTTGCCGCGAAGCAATTCGATCTTCTGATCCTCAACGCTCAATTGCTATTGCTTCGTGGCGACGCCGCCTTTGCCAATCTACAAAGGCGGATCATATCATTTGCTTTCGCGTTGGAACGTCTCTCAAACGTTCCGACTGTCGCAAAAGAACTCGAGCTTTTGTTGGCGATCCAAACGGATGAGTATTGGCAGGATATCACAGTTGAAATCCTAGAGGACGTTAGGCGACGACTACGCAACCTGGCGGAATTGATCCAGCCCAAGGAACGAAAGAACGTCATCACGGATTTTGAGGACAGCATTGGTGCATCGACGACCATCGACTTGCCCGAGGTCGGGAGTGGCGTGGACAAAGTGCGTTTCAAGACGAAAACACGAAAGTTCATAGAGGCGCACTCGGACAATATCGCTCTTCAGAAAATCAGGCGCGGCGAGCAACTTACCCCGGCCGACTTGGAGGAGCTTGGACGGATGCTGATTTCGGAAGGCATTGCCGACAAAGAGGGACTCGAACGTCTTCAGAACGAGGGCGGTCTGGGAATGTTCCTGCGCTCTTTGACAGGGCTAGATCGAGCCGCTGCAAAAGCCGTGTTCAGTGATTTCGCCGCAGCCAACCAGCTTTCAGCAAACCAGACCGAATTTATCGAGCTGATTATCAACAGCCTGTGCGAGAACGGTGTTGTGGATCCCAAAACTTTTTATGAGAGCCCGTTTACCGATCTTGATGACATGGGGATCATGGGTGTCTTCAGCAAAGCGCAATCCGCCGAAATTATCCGACTGGTCAGAGAGACCAATCAAACCGCTGCGGCGTGACCGGTCGAAGTCAACTCCTACGTCGCACTTGTCCTGCGATGTGAGGGAAGGTGGTCTATGATGGTTTGTTGGGTCTCAGACTCCCAGAAGTAGTAAATCCTCAGACACCTTTTGGGATCTCGCACGTTGCCGCCGTTTTTCACATGCCAATCAACTTCGTAGCGCCTACCTTTCCAGTCGGCCGCATATGTATCTCCACCACATGGTGAATTCAGAATGCCGTTCTCGACTTGAACATCCCTGAGGCTTCCCCCGCCATTTACCCGCCGGTCATGTTGAACAGTTGCCAGCCATGCGATTGCGCGAGCTACCTGCGTCACGTCTTCAAACTCGGGGGAGCGAGCCATCCTACGTGCGGCCGGGCTCAACAAGACTTTGTCGGGATAGGTCTGGTCGAGCCAATCGGTGAACTCTGACCAATCTTGCGGCAATGGCGGCTCCTCCGTTGGGGTTTCGCCACCTTCGGCCAGTGCAGCCTGTAATTGCCTGATACGGAACAACAATGAGCGGTTTTCTTGCTCAGCGGCCTGCGCACGCTCTTCCGTTGTCACGATCTCTGCTACATAGCCGTCTATCTCCTTTTCCTTCTCTTCGACCTGCTTTTCGAGGCTTTCAGCCCACTCTTCCGCAAACTTGAAACGCTCAGCGTCGGGTACCTCTTGGTTGATAACATCGGTTTTCCGAAGCTTCTTGCTTGCGGTTCGTACCGATACAAAATCAAGAACATCCTTACCTAGCCGCGTTTCCGAGATACTGACCTCGGCGGCCAATGCACGCAAACTTCGAACACAGGCGACCTCAGCGCCGTCTTTGCGCAAGTCAGCTTCAAGGAACAGGCGATGGCGGAAGGGGTCGTCAGTCGCGGAAAAACCCCGTAGATAGGCCCTGATCCCACCGTTGAACACGGAGCGGTATTTGCCGAAGCGCTTGGTCAAAACCCAAGTCAATTCGGCAGGCACGAGCACGATGCGGGCAAGACCAGCAACAGCTTTGGCCAACGCTGCAACATCGATACGGGGGGCTCCGCCATCCTCGGGCATGGCCACGACAAAGATCGGTAGTTGTCGATCACGGTCTTCAAGATGATCGCAAAGGTCTTCGGCGTCGTTTTCCTTCTGGATCGCCACTGGCTCCGAGTCGAGTCGCCGAGCGCCCCGGATTAGCCCAGGTGCTTTAATCATCTGCAACACTGGCCCCGGCACGTGGGGTTCGATGGCAAAATCCGACTCAGTTGTACTGACAATCAAGCGAAGGCTGACGTGTGGACGACTGCCGACTTCGCCACCAATGACAATCTCCGTGGACCAGACGCGCCCGGCCACATTTTTATCGGGGTCCTCCGTCCGTAGCGCCCAGAGATCAAGCGCATCATTCTCGATCCGCACTGCTGTGCTACTTCTCCCTCCCACCGGCAGCTCGAAATCCTGCAATTCCCAAGCGGCCTGGGGCAGCGCTCGTCCTGCTCGCTTCTTTGCCCATTTCAGTGCCTCTTTCCGCGCAGCCTCCGCAGAGGTCGCGTAGTCTTCGCCATTGAGCTGCGCCGAGACACGCAGGATTTCTATGTCACGCACGGCGCGTGGCATCCGTTTGGACAGCGGTGCGAGGGCTTCGGAAAAAGTTGTGGTCATCGACATCCCCAAAAGTGTTTTTGCTTTATGTGGGATTCTACCCCTTCACATATACTATTGGTTGTGCGAACTGCGGTCTACTCCACATAAGGGATTAGACGGACAAGCCACTCATTGGGAATGCAGCTGAAACAGCGCCTTAGGCCGACGCAGCATTGTGCTCAACATCTTCCCAGTGCTTGTTGACCGGCAATGTCTTGGCCCGCTGCTGAATGTCACGGATTGTGACAGGTACATAGCCCCAAACATCCACCCCGACGTTTACCGCGTTTCGACTGCCCATCCATTGACCATGCACATGCCCGAATAGCTGGAGAGCGCCCTTGCGTGCTCTATGCCAGGTGATCATCGGGTAGTGGCACAGCACAGACGGCGCGCCGCCGCCGTCGGCCACCTCGGTCAAATGGGTAACACTCGTCCATGGAAGCGCTTGTGTCGCTTCGCCGTCATGGTTTCCAACGACCAGGTGCTGTTCTGCACCCGGAAGCCGCGCAAACAGGTTTGCGAGCCACGTTTGGTCCTTCGCTTTCGGACCGAAGGCGAAATCGCCAACGATCCAAAGCGCGTCCTTTGGTCCAACCCTGGAAGCGAGGTTTTCGAGCAATAGGGCATCCATGTGGCTCGCAGACCGGAATGGGCGGCCAGAATGCATGATGATGTTTTCGTGGCCGAAGTGCGTGTCGGCCGTGTACCAGTTGATCATGGTCTTTTCTCGGATGAATGGCCGACGGATGCCGGGTGCAGGCGGTTATCATCGGCGGTCGGACTAAGCCAGCGCAACCTGCCTCGCGCCGTGCATATCCCGAACCTCGGTGTCCGATGTGATGCCCGCTGCCACCAGGGCTTGCTCGACCTCGGCACAAACACGTTTGGCCCTCTCATGTGCCCATGCCGTAAGCTTGGTTGAGGCCCACCACGCCACAGGCAGTAAGACAAAGGGATAGAACTTCAAGGCTGCTGCGGACATGCTGTCGCTCATGTTCGGAAACAGCATCACGAGGAAGGTGTAGTAGACCAGCAGGCCCGGCAGAGCTCCGAAGAACGCGATCAGAAAAGCGGCCGACACGCGACCGCCGCTCTCGGACGTGTCCGGATCAGCAGAGCCATGCAGTTGCAGGAACTGCCCCGTCAGATCGGCGAGTGCAATCGGTTCACGCCCCCTTGGGGCAAGCACAACCGCCACATCGTCACCGTGGCGCGCACGGTCAAGAACCTCACCAACAAAGGCATGCTCTTGGCCATTCGGTTCCCTCAGTGTCATCTCGCGCCATTGACGCGTCCGCTCAACACGATGGGTCCGCCGGTTCACATCGCGCTCGACGCGGTCGACGATGTCCACGACATTGCCCCGGATAACTTGGTATCCGAACGGCATTTCGGGCTTGATCTTCGGGGAACCGGACACGATCGCCTCCATATTATCCCATAATGGGATAATACCAGAACAGGATTACGCGGCAAGGGCTTAGCCCGAATGGAGATGCCGCATGACCAGAAGTCTGCGAACGCCGGGGCACCAGGCGTTGATGCAGGTGCTGGTTGAAACGAGGAAGTCAAAAGGTGTTACACAACAAGAGCTTGCTGATCGCCTAAAGCGGCCCCAGTCCTATGTCGCCAAAATAGAAACTGGTGAACGACGGCTGGATGTCGTCGAGTTCGTTGAATGGTTTCAAGCGCTGGAAGCTGATCCGAAAGCTGCGTATTGGCTATCTCAGCAGTGCTTCCCGATTAAGCCGTCAGTGCCGCTGTGCGGGCGTCGACTCCTTCCCAGGTACAAGCCTGCAGTTCATCCGGAAAATCCACAGGAAGGGCGCGCTCTGTTTCCAACATTGCTGCCGGAACGCGGACGAGAAGAGCATCAATTGCGTTTTCAGCCAAATCGCCACCCAGCCCAACCGTTTTGGCCGTCTCAAGGAAGTGGCGCCTTACCACCTCGTTAATCCGGTAGTGGTTCTGATCGCCAACGCACATTGCGAGGCGCATCCGATTGTGGCGGATTTGCCCGTCCGCCACCGCCTTCTGTGCCGTGAGAACGTCATAGAGCGGGGTCATGCGAAACCCGCCGCCGGGGCGCAGGGCAATACTAAAGTTCTTCGCGTGGCCATCCGTCGCGCCAAGAAGCCAGAAGACGACCTGTGCCTTGAAGAAAGCCAGACGGTCGTCGTTAGGATCGTCGCTCGCAGACAAGAGCTTCATGCCTTCCGCAATGCCAGGACCGCCGTCCATCTGGTACTTCTGGCTTGGCGGGTAACCAAGCGCCTGGCAGAAATCCTCCTGCGGCAAACGGATCAGCCTGCCGTCGCGAGTCCAGCGCCGGTCGAAGCGCGTGACCACCAGCGAGCGCACATCCTCGAAATCGGCGATCTCAACCTCGGCCACATCAAACCCCATGGCCTTGCAGAACGTCATGCAAAGGAATTCGTTCTCGACGCTATCGGACAGGTTGATCCCGTTTGGCAGCACGCCAAGCTGCGTCTTCAGGATATGGGTCGTCGGCGTCATGCCGACTGGTCGGATCCAATCACCATCTTTTCTCAGCAGCGCTGTCTTCTCCTGCGCACCAGCGAGCGAAATCCGAAAATCGTCGTCCTCGATCCCAAGCGGAGCCGTCGCGAGGTTGCGGAGCACGTCTGCCACCTCTGCGTCGGAAACCGGCTCCCCCTCTAGTCCTTTCGGCTCCGGCAGGTCGTCGCCGACGACAAATTGCAGGGCTCCCACACAGTCACGACCGATCTTCTCAAGCAAGTTATAGGCATCCGTCCCGCCTGCCCCGGTTTTCGCGGCCACCCGCTCCCGGATCGCCGGATTGTCCGGCAACAGGTTTTCCAAATAGGCAATGACCGGCGCACCCTGATGGGCCTGCTCTTGCAATGGCAGGGACAGGGAAACGGGAAGCGTGTGCTCCCATGCTAGCCAGTCCGGCGCATAGCAGAACGAGATCGCGCCGCTACGTGCCATGTCGATTTCACCCACAAGGCGTCCGTTCAAAAGAACCGTCAGCCTGCGTGCCATCAGAAGATATCCTCGATATCAGGCTGATCCTTGCGACGCTCGCCGATCCGAAACTCCAGGCCAAGCGCCATCATGATCGCCAGGATTGTCTTGAGCTGCGTTCCCTCGTCGCCGTTCTCGACCGAGGAAATCGTGGCGATGCGCAAGCCGGATAGAGAACTGACCTCTTTCTGGGTCAGCCCCTTTGATTTACGCGCGCGCCGTAGGGCAGTGCCAATTTGTTCAGGTGTGCGTGCCAGAGTTTCCATGATGCGCTCCATTTACGCCAGAGCGTACATCTTCAATAATTACGCCACAACGTAAAAATAAAAAAGTTACGCCATGGCGCAACTTTTTCGTATCACTGGCTCAACCCGCGCCCAAGGCCGCGACGAACTGCACGCCTGGATACAGGACCTGATCGACATGAGCCTGATCACCGACCGCGCCTTCGCGCAGGGACTTCTTGATCGTATTGCGAGACAATCCCGTCCGACGGGCAATCTCTCGAATTGGCATTTTATCACGCAATGCCCAGCGTCGAATGACACTCAAAAATCCCATGTCGATCACTCCAAATCTCCCCAACCAAAACCGTCGGGGCAATGTGTTCACATGGGTCAATTCTCAGTGACAATTTATGGGCATACCGGGTCAGTTCTCAGTGACATTCAACACTTTGAGGACGAAGATTGTGAACACTAACATTCCCTACTTTTTCCAGGTAAGTGACCTACCCCGTTTTGTCGAGCTTGATGAATTTCAACTGGATCACCTAGAGCGTCTTGAAGGCATCTCGACTCCAGACGAACTCTCTGCGGAGATTTCCCGGTATAACGAAGCTCTTGCGAAGCAAAATAGGCAGGGGAAAACTGGCAGCAGTGAGAGTGAAATTCAAATTGGCGGGAGAACCTTTTCGGTAGCACACCAGGAGGGAGAAGCCGAGTATTTGATCGCTGCGGCCAAGATGTTGGATGCCGAGGCTACAGTTCTCTCAAAGGAGGTTGGTAGGATGCCAGAGGCTAGAATGCTGTTGATGGCTGGCTTAATGCTTGCGGACAAAACCGCGGCCCTTGAGGAAAAGGTCCGAGAATTGGAGGAGAAATTGGCTGCCAAAAATCAAAACTCAATTTGAGTCATCATTGACGGCTTTCTTTTCCGTCTGTTTGATAGTGAACGAAATGAAGGATCAGGCGTTTCCGTATTTTGCACCTTATCGGCAGTTACTCGATACTCGCTACGAACTATTTGGTCAAAATCTTCTCTTTATCTGATCCCAAGAGCTAATACGCTATCAAGATAACAGTTTATTCTACGACTGCATTAAGCGGCGACCAATGGCTCAATATTGGACACATCTATCTCCTTGGCCGCCAAAGCCATGTCATAGTTTGTCTGCAAGTTCACCCAGTAGGCTGGCGTCGTGTTGAACACGCGGGCAAGGCGTAGCGCTGTGTCAGGCGTGATCCCAGTTGTACCCTTGATCAACCGCTCGATCCGAGTCCGAGGCACGCCCAGACGCCGCGCAAACGCGATGGCCCCCATTTCCAAGGGATCGAGGTAAAGCTCCTTCAGGACTTCACCGGGGTGCATCGGATCTTCAAGCAAGCTCATCAGCGTATCCTCTCAATGGTAGTCCATAATCTCGACATCAGCAGGGCCGTTCGACGTCCAGACAAAGCAGATGCGCCATTGCCCGTTGATCCGCATGGAGTGTTGCCCGGCCCGATCCCCTTTCAGTTCTTCAAGGTGATTGCCGGGCGGGAACCGTAAATCCTCAACAACCACCGCAGCATCCAGCGCCGAAAGCATCGCCTGCGTGCGCTTCACCAAGTCACTCGGGAAGCCTTTGCCATACTTGCCTTTCACGGCACTGGCAGCGAGTTTGCCCTTGGTACTTTAGATCATGGACAGCGCGTATCATAAAGAGATACATGTGTCAAGGTATGATACATATGCTTTGTTCCACTAAGTCTGCAATTTTGATCGCTGTTTTCATTGGAAGCAGAACAGGTGATCTGGATACAGCCCTCTTGCCAGTCAAAATGAGAGAAGAAAATGCAGCCCCAGCAGCATCAAGAACTTCGTGTTCACTTAGCCGAGGCCGGTGACGGGGCGGTGTTTGGCGTCTGAGCCTTGTGGCGTTGAGCACGTTTCCTAGCGAGCCAGCACCGTCTCTCTTCATGGTCTCGAACAGTTGAGTGCGGCCGATCAGGACCGCGGAGCAGACGGAAGAGAGCGTGGGTAAATTATCACAGGCAAGGATCATCGGGTTAGATGTCAGCCGCGATTGGTTGGATATTCACTGTCTGCCGGAAGGGCACGCGGGCGGACGGCCAAAAGGTCCCGCGGGTTATCCGTCGGTTGGGGACCTTTCCCGGTCCTACGATGCCCTCGTCTTTTT
>NZ_JAAWWD010000033.1 GCF_021404545.1 Aestuariivita sp. | reverse complement strand
TCGGGGGATCCGAAAACCCCCCCGTGCCCCCGTCGCCGGCGAAACCTTAAGACGCAAGGCCGCCGCGCGCCCGCTTAACCCTTCTTCAATCAATCGCTGAAACCGCAACCGCAGTGCATCTGGTAATGGTGCTGACATGATCCATCCTCCCAAACAGGATGAATCACACATCAAACCGCAAGGGAATCCCAATGATCCAGGTTTTGGGCGGAACGCTTTAGGTCTTTGATTCACGCTAAAGCAGGACCGACTGGAAGTCGGTGGGTTTGCTCCAGTGAGTGGATACTAAATCCCCCGGCTATGGTCATGATGATCCAATTGAGTCAGGCCACTCTGGCGCGTGCGTGACGGCTCAGTCCGTAGCGCGTTCGGACGGATGCCCGCAATTCCCAGACCTTGTCATTTGCCATCATAACGCCCGCGCCACACCCGCCAGGCGGCTCTATCTGGTTGCGCCATCGGGTCGGGCTGTCCTACACAGACGTCGGATCAACGGAGGAATGCGCACATGCGCCGCGTCGTCGTCACTGGGCTGGGCATCGTCTCATCCATCGGAAATAACGTGGACGAGGTAGAAGCCGCGTTGCGGGCCGGAACCTCTGGCATTGTGGCCAGCCCAGAGATGGCCGAGCATGGGTTTCGAAGCCAGATCGCGGGCACGCTGAAAATCGACCCGTCCGAACATATCGACAAGCGGACGCTGCGTTTCATGGGGCCGGGTGCCGCCTATGCCTTTATCGCGATGGAACAGGCGATTGCAGACGCGGGCCTGGAGGACGGCGATGTGGTCAACCCCCGCACCGGTCTGGTTGCGGGATCGGGTGGACCTTCGACCTCAGCGATTCTGACCGCACATCAGACAGTTCTGAAGACAGGCGCCACCAAGCGGATCGGGCCATTTTCCGTGCCAAAATGCATGTCCTCCACCGTCAGCGCCAATCTGGCGACGGCGTTCAAGATCAAGGGCATCAACTATTCCATAACCTCGGCCTGTTCAACCTCCCTGCATTGCATCGGCAACGCGACCGAGCAGATCATGCTGGGCAAGCAGGACGTGATGTTCGCTGGCGGTGGAGAGGAACTGGACTGGACCCTCTCGTGCCTTTTTGACGCGATGGGCGCAATGAGTTCGAAATACAACGACACCCCGGACCGCGCGAGCCGCGCGTTCGATGCAAACCGCGATGGGTTCGTCATTTCAGGTGGCGGAGGTATCGTGGTGCTCGAAGAACTGGAGCATGCCCGCGCGCGCGGTGCTAAGATCTATGCCGAAGTGACCGGCTATGCAGCGACATCCGATGGCCACGACATGGTGGCCCCTTCGGGCGAGGGCGGCGAGCGGGCCATGCGGCTGGCGCTGGAGACGGTGCCACCGGATCGCACCGTCGGCTATATCAATGCGCATGGCACCTCGACTCCTGTCGGCGATGTGGGCGAGGTTGAGGCGGTGCGCCGTGTCTTCGGGCAAGGCTCCACCCCGCCGATCAGTTCCACAAAGTCCATGACTGGCCATGCCCAGGGGGCGGCTGGCGCGCTTGAGGCAATCTTCAGCTTGCTGATGCTCGACCGGGATTTCATCACCCGCTCTATCAACGTCGAAACGCTGGATCCTGCACTGGACCCCGCAGAGATCGCGACGGAGTACACGGAAAACGCAAACCTCGACAGCGTGATGACCAACAGCTTTGGCTTTGGCGGCACGAACGGATCGATGGTTTTGTCGAAATATCAAGGGTGAACGGCGTTATGGGTATGTTGGATGGAAAACGCGGGCTGGTCATGGGTGTGGCCAATGAACGGTCGATCGCGTGGGGCATCGCGCGCGCGCTGCATCAGGCAGGGGCAGAGCTGGCCTTTACCTATCAGGGAGAGGCCTTTGGCAAACGGCTGGAACCGCTGGCCCAAAGTTTGGGCTCCGATTTCATGGTCGATGTCGATGTGACCGACGATGCCTCGCTCGATGCCGCGTTCGACCAACTGGCCGCGCGCTGGCCGACCATTGATTTTGTGATCCATGCGATCGCCTTTTCGGACAAATCCGAGCTGACGGGCCGGATCCTGAACACCAGCCGCGCGAATTTCAAGAACTCCATGGACGTCAGTGCTTACTCCTTCATCGAAGTGGCGCGGCGCGCTCACCCGTTGATGATCGAAAACGGCGGCACGCTGATCACCCTGACCTATCAAGGCTCCAACCGTGTTGTGCCCAATTACAACGTGATGGGCGTGGCCAAAGCGGCATTGGAGGCCGCAACCCGATATCTGGCCAATGACCTGGGGCCCGAAGGCATCCGCGTGAACGCGATCTCCCCAGGCCCGATGAAGACGCTGGCTGGCGCGGCCATTGGAGGCGCACGCAAGACCTACAAGCACACCGATCAGAACGCACCGCTGCGCGCGAACGCAACGCTGGAGGCAGTTGGCGGCACCGCCGTTTATCTGGTGTCGGATGCCGGTGCCTGCACAACAGGAGAGATCATCCGTGTCGATGGTGGCTTCCACGTGCTGGGCATGCCGCAATTCGACCATCTCTGAGCACGAACCATGCTATCCTTGCTCGCCAAGATCCTTGGTCCAAACCGCGCAGTAACCGCCTATGTCAACATCAGACGATTTGGCATACCAGTCGGTCTTGTGATTGGTTTTGCCGTGATGTTCTGGCTGATCGTCAGGATCTCCAACCCGGATAGGATGGAGCATCTCGCTTACATCCGAGCCGACGTGATCGCTGTGACACCGCTGATGCAGGACGCCAATTCAGGCGTGTTCATCGATGTACGCCTGCCAGACGGCCGGGAGTTGAAATTGACCGAAATCGAAGGCGCGATTTCCAACGAACTGGGAGACATGGCCTGTCTGGAGCGGCGGCGCGACACCGTCACGGAGGAAATCAGCTACCGCCTCCGGCGCCTGCACCGTTGCGCGGGATGATCTGCGGCGGGATCTGGGGGCTCTGCCCCCGGCCTGCGGCCTCCCCCGCCGGTATTTTGAAAGAGAAGAACTGTGAGCGAGCACCTCTGCTTCTTCTGGCCTTAAATACTCCCAGGGTTTGGGACAGCGTCCCAAGGCCCGTGCGGCCCCGCACAAATAGAATAGAATGCGGCGCAGCCGCTCCTGCCTGGCAACAGGTGACGCTCAGGCAAACGCCTGAAAGACGATACCCGACAGGATCGCTCCGGACACGCCCAGCGCCAGATAGGTGGCAAAGACACGCGGTTTGACCAGAGACCAGACCGCCGCCATGGCCGGGATCGAGCTGACGGCCCCTGCGATCATAAAGGCCATCGCCGCCCCCGCGCTCATCCCTTGGGTCATCAACCCGGCCAGAAGGGGTGGAGCGACATAGGAGTTGAGATAGGCGGGCATGCCGACAATGGCAGCTATGGTGATCGGCACCACACCCTCTCCGCCAACCAAACCGGCGATCAGATCGGCAGGCACATATGAGACAAGCAAAGCCTCCAGCGTATAGGCCAAAGCCAACCATTTCAGCAGGAAGAGACCGTTTGAAATCAGTTCCTGACGGAAATGCAGCCGTCGGGATGCCTGCCTCCAGAACCGCCAGACCGGTGTGGCATCCTGTCTCGGGCCAGCCCCGCAGCAACCGCTGCGTTGATACACGCGTAGCGGGGCTGCGAAGGCACCGCGGCGCATCAGCGCCTGGATCACAAGACCGCCCATCAGGCCCAGCGCCACAGCCGCCACCGCTTTGCCAATCGCGAAGGGCCAGCCGAGGGCAGCAGCGGTGATCAGCAAGGTCGGCGGGTCAATAAGCGGTGAGGCGAGCCAGAACGCCATCACCGCCGACAAGGGCGCACCCAGCGCCAGAAGGCCCGCGATAAAGGGGATCACCTCACACGAACAGAACGGCGCGAGCCCGCCAAAGATCGCCGCCAGGAAGATCATCCGCGTTTCGCGCCCCTGAAACGCGCGCGCCACCATCACCTCGGCTCCCGTCGCCTTGAGATAGGCCAGCATCAGCACCGCAAACCCGATATAGGGCGCGGTATGGGCCAGTGCCCGCACGGCAAAGCGTAGCGTCTCCATCAGATTGCCGGGATCCAAGATCGCCACCAGCCCCAGGATCAGCATGATCGCCGCCCAGGGTGTCTTGAGCATGGGGCCGAGCCTGCGACTGGTGCGGATCGTTTGTGTTGTCTCAACCATTGTTTGCGGCCTCCCTGACCTCTTCGGCGCAGCATTCGCTGAGGATGAACCCCGCCAATTGCTGCAACTGCTCGAAATTTGCGCGGTTGATGACGGCACGACCCACGCGTTCCTGCACGACCACACCGGCGCCTGCGAGAAATTTCAGATGATGGGCCAGGGTCGAGGGCGCGATGCCCGTACGATCCTGAATGTCGCCCACACTCAATCCGGGCTCCCCGGCGCGGATCAGAGCGCGCAGCACCTGCAGGCGTGCCTCCGATCCCATTGCGGCAAATCCTGTTGCGGCTTCTTCCCAGGTCATGATCACCTTCATTGATTCTATATAACTAGTTTTATAGTTTTATCATGCGGCTGCCTAGCCCTTTTTGCATGGCCCCTATCGGTCCAGATTGCACCCGGCTTATGTCCAGCCTATCCTGTGACATGGTTGTTTCGGTCGACACATTCTTTCTTCGCCAAGATGGGCCCGGCACGCTTCAGGCGCAGATCCAGGAGATGATTGCCCAGAGCATCCTTTCGGGCCGGTTTCATTGCGGGGAGAAGCTGCCGTCCTCACGGAAACTCGCCGCCCATCTCGGGGTCAGCCGGATCACCGTAACGCTGGCCTATACCGAACTATTGGCGAATGACTATATCACCTCGCGCGGGCGATCGGGATACTTCGTTTCCGACACCGCCCCCGTCCCGCCCGCCTATGCGCCAACGACCAAAACCACCGACAAGGTCGATTGGTCGCGCGCGCTAGCACATCGGTTCACTGGCGGAGATACGCCCCGGAAACCAGATAACTGGCAGGATTTCCGCTATCCTTTCATCTATGGACAGGCGGATCCCACGCTCTTTGATCATGCCAATTGGCGGCTTTGCGCGGTGCGCGCGTTGGGGCAGAGAGACTTCACCACGCTGACCACGGATTATTACGATCAGGACGATCCGCTCTTGATCGAGTTCATCGCGCGCCACACCCTGCCACGCCGGGGCATCGTCGCGCGGCCCGAAGAGATCCTGATCACACTGGGCGCGCAAAACGCGCTGTGGCTCGCAGCGCAGCTGTTGCTGGGGAGCGGCAAACACGCCGCCATCGAAGATCCCTGCTATCACGCGCTGCGCGATATTCTGCACAAGATGGAGTGTGGGCTGACGCCTCTGCGGGTGGATTCCGATGGGTTGCCACCCGATTGCCTGCCGGACCGAACGGATGTGGTCTTTGTCACCCCCAGTCACCAAACGCCCACTACAGCGACCATGCCGCTGGAGCGGCGGCGGGCGCTCCTGAAGCGCGGGCATGATCTGGGTGCCGTGATTGTCGAGGATGATTACGAGTTCGAGATGTCTTTCCTCGGTCCGCCCTCGCCGGCGCTTAAGTCTCTCGATGAAGATGGGCGTGTCATCTATGTGGGCAGCTTTTCCAAATCGCTCTTTCCCGGGCTGCGGCTGGGCTATCTCGTGGGGTCCGAGCCGTTCATTCGTGAAGCGCGCGCGCTCAGGGCGCAGGTCCTGCGCCACCCGCCGGGACATGTTCAGCGCACGGCGGCCTATTTCCTGTCGCTGGGCCATTACGATGCCCAGATCCGGCGCACCGCCAAGGCACTGCACGAGCGGCGCGAAATGGTAGAGGCCGCGATTGCCCGGCACGGGCTGAGGATCGCAGGGCGCGGCGTTTATGGTGGCAGCTCGCTCTGGATGGAGGCGCCTGCCCATGTGGACACGGCCGAGTTGGACCTGCGGCTGCGCGAAAAGTCTGTTCTGATCGAACCGGGCGCGCCGTTCTTTGAGGCTGCCAATCGGCCGCGACATTACTATCGCCTGGCCTATTCCTCGATCCCGACTTCGCGGATTGACGAGGGCGTAGCGCATCTGGCGGCAGGGCTGAAAGAGATGGCATAGACTGGACCTAAGCGGGGTCAGGCTTTGGCCCTAACCCGCGCCCCCACCGGGCCTTAGACAAACCGGTGTCCGGGGCCCAATGAGATGGAGAGACGCCTATGAAAATGACCACCGAAGAAGCCTTTGTGAAAGTCCTCCAGCGGCACGGCATCGAGCATGCCTTTGGCATCATCGGCTCTGCCATGATGCCGATCTCGGATCTGTTTCCAGCGGCGGGCATCACCTTTTGGGACTGCGCGCATGAGGGTTCGGCCGGGATGATGTCGGATGGATACACCCGCGCCACCGGCAAGATGTCTATGATGATCGCCCAGAACGGACCCGGCATCACCAATTTCGTCACAGCCGTCAAAACCGCCTACTGGAATCACACTCCGCTTTTGCTGGTCACGCCGCAGGCCGCCAACAAGACCATCGGTCAGGGCGGGTTCCAGGAAGTCGAGCAGATGAAGCTCTTTGAGGATATGGTCGCCTATCAGGAAGAGGTGCGCGACCCCTCCCGCGTGGGCGAAGTGCTGACCCGTGCGATCAGCCAGGCCAAACGCCTGTCGGGTCCAGCGCAGATCAACATCCCGCGCGATTTCTGGACCCAGGTCGTCGATATCGAGATCCCGGAACCAATTGCGTTCGAGGCCTCTCCGGGGGGCGAAAACTCGGTGGCCAAAGCCTCTGCCCTTTTGTCGGAAGCCAAGAACCCTGTGATTCTGAACGGCGCGGGCGTGGTCCTGTCACAGGGCGGCATCGAGGCATCCATCGCGCTGGCCGAACGGCTCGATGCGCCGGTCTGCGTGGGCTATCAGCACAATGATGCCTTTCCCGGCGCGCATCCGCTGTTTGCGGGGCCTTTGGGCTATAACGGCTCCAAGGCGGGCATGCAGTTGATCAAAGAGGCCGATGTGGTGCTGTGCCTTGGCACGCGGCTCAACCCGTTCTCGACCCTGCCGGGATACGGGATGGAGTACTGGCCCGCCCAGGCCAAGATCATCCAGGTCGATATCAACCCCAACCGCATCGGCCTGACCAAGAAAGTGACTGTGGGCATCGTGGGCGACGCGGCCAAGGTGGCCAAAGGCATCCTCGCCGGTCTCAGCGGGACCGCAGGCGATGCGGGCCGGGCCGCGCGAAGGGCCAAGATCTCTCAGACAAAATCGGCCTGGGCGCAGGAACTGAGCTCCATGGATCACGAAGAGGACGATCCCGGCACCACCTGGAACCAGCGCGCGCGGGCCGACAAACCCGATTGGATGAGCCCCCGCATGGCCTGGCGCGCGATCCAAAGCGCGCTGCCGCGCGAGGCAATCATCAGTTCGGATATCGGCAATAACTGTGCTATCGGCAACGCGTACCCGGATTTTGACACAGGGCGAAAATACCTCGCCCCTGGTCTTTTCGGGCCGTGCGGCTATGGCTTGCCCGCCATCGTGGGCGCCAAGATCGGTCAGCCCGAGGTACCCGTGGTGGGCTTTGCAGGCGACGGCGCGTTCGGCATCGCGGTCAACGAGCTGACAGCGATTGGCCGGGGCGAATGGCCCGCGATCACCCAAATCGTGTTCCGCAACTATCAGTGGGGGGCCGAGAAACGGAACTCCACCCTGTGGTTCGACGACAACTTCGTCGGCACCGAGCTGGATCAGGAGGTCTCCTATGCCGGGATCGCCAAGGCCTGCGGTCTGGAGGGTGTCGTGGCCCGCACCATGGAGGAGCTGACAGCGGCGCTCAACAAGGCCATCGACAATCAAATGAACCATGGCAGAACCACCCTGATCGAGGCGATGATCAATCAGGAGCTTGGTGAGCCGTTCCGTCGTGATGCAATGAAAAAGCCGGTTGCCGTGGCGGGCATCGATCCTGCGGATATGCGCCCGCAAGTGGTATGATCCAAATGCAGGCCACCGTATGAACGACCTGCTGGGCCTCTCGCCCGGTGTGGCCGCATTTGCGGTCTGTGCCTGTTTTCTGGCGGGGGCCGTGCGCGGGTTCGCGGGCTTTGGCCTCTCGGCTTTGGCGATGGCCATGCTGGCCGTGGCGATCCCGCCAATCCAGTTGATCCCGGTCTTTTGGTTTCTGGAAATGTCAGCCTCCGTTATTTTGATGAAAGGTGGCTGGGCCGATGCAGACCGTCGAACGGCGCTGACGCTGATCCTGGCCTCCTCCATCGGGTTGCCCTTGGGTTTGCTGATTTCGCTTGCGATTGATCCGGTGGCGTCCAAGACCGCAGCGCTGTCGGTGCTGATCGTATTGGCGCTGGCCCAGTTGATGCGGCTGCGCCTGCCGATCCTCGCCACCGGACCCGGCACCGCGGCCACGGGCCTCTCGGCGGGGATCATCACCGGCATCGCGGGCGCGGGGGGTATGCTGATCGCCCTTTATGCCATGGTGCGCGACCTGCCCGCCCGCCGGATGCGCGGCACGCTCAACATCTACATGCTGGGCGCGGGCTGCATCGGCCTGATGACACATCTGCTTGTCGGTACGATGACCGCACAATCGGCCACACGCGGGGTTCTGTTGATTCTCCCGACGCTGGCAGGCGTGTTTTTGGGCAAGGCGCTCTTCACCCCGCGATGGGAGGGGTATTACAAACCCGTCTGCCTCACGCTCTTGATCGGGCTGGCGACCGTCGGACTGATCCGTCTGGGGGTCGGCGCATGAGGTCGATTGCCCTTCCCTTTCAGGAAAATGAAATCCAATATTCCAACTGGCGGGCCAAAAGCGGAAAATTCTTGCCAGCCTGCCAGATCTGGTCAAGCGTCCAGACAGCCTGAGGGAGAGAGCATGGCCCATCGCCAACCAAAACTGGACCTGTCGCCCCATGTCTCGGACGAGGTGCGCAAGACCACCTGCTATATGTGCGCCTGCCGCTGTGGCATCAACGTCCATCTCAAGGACGGGCCCGATGGCAAGAAACAGGTCGCCTATATCGAAGGCAATCGCGATCATCCGGTGAACAAGGGCGTTCTGTGCGCCAAAGGGTCGGCGGGGATCATGCAGGTCAACGCGCCGTCGCGGCTGCGCGCACCACTCAAACGTGTCGGTCCACGCGGATCTGGCGAATTCGAGGAAATCAGCTGGGACGAAGCGCTTGACCTCGCCGTGAGCTGGCTGGAACCTCTCCGCAAGACCAACCCGGAAAAGCTTGCCTTCTTTACCGGACGCGATCAGTCGCAATCGTTCACGTCGTTCTGGGCACAGAACTTCGGAACGCCGAACTATGCGGCCCATGGCGGCTTCTGTTCGGTCAACATGGCAGCGGCCGGCATCTATACGATGGGTGGCGCATTTTGGGAGTTCGGTCAGCCCGATTGGGACTATACCAAGCTTTTCATGCTTTTCGGCGTGGCCGAGGATCACGACAGCAACCCCATCAAGATGGGGATCGGCAGGATCAAGGCCCGTGGCGCCCGCGTGATCGGCGTGAACCCCATCCGCACCGGCTATAACGCCGTGGCCGATGATTGGGTGGGCATCACGCCGGGCACCGATGGGCTGTTTATCCTGTCGCTGATCCACGCGTTGATGAAAGCCGGGCGGATCGATCTCGATTATCTGGCACGGTTCACCAATGCGCCCTGCCTGGTCAATGCAGACACCAAATCCTCCGAATATGGGCTCTTGCTGCGCGATGAGAAGGGCAAGAGCCTGGTGATCGACCGCGAAACCGGCAAACTCACCCCGTTCGATCAAAAGGGCGTGCGCCCCGATCTGTCCGCCACTTACCGCCACGCGGGCCTGACCCATCGCCCGGTCTTTCATCTGATGGCGGAGAAGTACCTCGATCCGCAATATGCACCCGAGGCTGTGGCCGAACGGTGCGGCATCCCCGCCGCGCGCATCCGGGCGATTGCCGCCGAACTGGCGCGCGTCGCCTTCGACGAGGCATTCGAGCTGGACCGCGCTTGGACCGACTTCCGAGGCGAGACGCATAAAACCATGACAGGCAGGCCGGTCTCGTTTCATGCGATGCGGGGTATCTCCGCCCATGCCAACGGATTTCAAACATGCCGCGCGCTACATGTGCTGCAAATCATCCTGGGAACGGTTGAGGTGCCCGGCGGCTTCCGGTTTAAACCGCCCTATCCCAAACCCGCCGAAGCGCATCCAAAACCCCATTGCCACGCCACACCCGACGGCCCGCTCGACGGCCCGCATCTTGGCTTTGTTCACGGACCCGACGATCTGGCCCTAAGGGACGACGGCAGCGCGGCGCGGATAGACAAGGCCTTTACCTGGGAAAATCCGATGTCGGCCCATGGCCTGATGCACATGGTAATCTCAAATGCCTACGCTGGCGATCCCTACAAGATCGACACGCTCTTCATGTATATGGCGAATATGTCGTGGAACTCGTCGATGAACACGCGTGGTGTTATCGACATGCTGACCGACAGGGATGACAAGGGCGACTACGTTATCCCGCACATCATCTACTCGGATGCCTATAGCTCCGAGATGGTCGGCTATGCCGACCTCATCCTGCCCGATACCACCTATCTGGAACGCCACGACTGCATCTCGCTGCTCGACCGCCCGATCTGTGAGGCAGATGCCGCCGCCGACGCGATCCGCTGGCCGGTGATCGAACCCGACCGCGATGTGCGCGGGTTCCAGACCGTGCTGATCCAGCTCGCCAACAAGATGAAACTGCCCGGCTTCACCGACGCGGATGGCCACGCCAAATACACCGATTACGCCGATTACATCGTCAACCACCAGCGCAAACCCGGCATCGGGCCGCTGGCCGGTTGGCGCAAGCCCCCGGAAGGTTCGGGGGTGGGTGGGACCTCTTCCGACGACAACGTCGGAGGAAGGGGGTCACCGAACCCCGAACAGCTCGATAAATACGTCGAAAACGGGGGTTTCTGGACCTCCCACATCCCCGACGCCGCGCAATATTACAAACCCTGGAACGCGGCCTACCAGGATTGGGCGGTAAAGCTGGGGCTCTATGACAGCCCGCAACCCTATCTCTTCAACCTTTATGTGGAACCCCTGCGCCGCTTCCAACTGGCAGCCGAAGGGCATGGGCAGCGCCAGCCCCCCGACCATTTGCGCGACCGGATCAAGGCATATTTCGACCCGCTGCCCATCTGGTACGACACCGAGGGCGATAACAAAGGCGAAGAGTTTCCCATCACCGCGCTCACCCAGCGCCCAATGGCAATGTATCACAGCTGGGGCACCCAGAACGCGTGGCTGCGCCAGCTTCACGGGCACAATCCGCTCTACCTGCCCACCAACCTGATGCGGGAGAACGACCTTGAAGACGGCGACTGGGTCCGTGTCACCTCACCACACGGAGAGATCACCGTCCCGGTGATGCATATGGCCGCGCTCAACGCCAATACCGTCTGGACCTGGAACGCCATCGGCAAACGCAAAGGCGCTTGGGCGCTGGAGACCGATGCCCCCGAAGCCACCCGGGGCTTCTTGCTTAACCACCTTATTCATGAGCTGTTACCCCCGAAAGGCGACGGGCTGCGTTGGGCCAATTCCGATCCGATCACCGGACAGGCCGCCTGGTTCGACCTCAAGGTCCGCCTTGAAAAAGCACACGCCCCGGCAGAGGCACAACCTGCTTTCCCACCAATCGCCTCGCCTGTGGGCACCGGCCCCAAATCCCTGACATGGAAAATCGGATCATGAACGCCCGCACCCGCACCCTCCTGTTGATCCTGGGGTTCGTCGCGTTCAGCCTTGGCTCGTTTGTCTGGTTCATCGCAACATGGGACCCCGCGAAGGAAGAGCCTGTAGTCCACATCCCCCCGCCCCTGAACGAAAGCCTGACATGACCCTTCTTCCCGAAAAAACCGACCGCAAACTGGGCCTTGTGATCGACCTGGATACCTGTGTCGGCTGTCATGCCTGCGTGATCTCCTGCAAAGGCTGGAACACCGAGAACTACGGTGCGCCGCTCAGCGATCAGGACCCTTACGGCGCCGATCCGACGGGCACGTTCCTTAACCGGGTCCACTCTTACGAGGTGCAGCCCGAGGAGGGGGCCGCCCAACTCATTCATTTCCCCAAATCCTGCCTGCATTGCGAAGACGCGCCCTGCGTAACCGTCTGCCCTACCGGCGCCAGCTACAAGCGCGCTGAGGACGGGATCGTTCTGGTCAACGAGGCCGACTGCATCGGCTGTGGCCTATGTGCCTGGGCGTGCCCATACGGTGCGCGTGAGATGGACAGCGCCGAAAAGGTGATGAAGAAATGCACACTTTGCGTCGACCGCATCTATAACGAGAACCTGCCCGAGGAAGACCGTGAACCGGCCTGCGTGCGCACGTGTCCGGCCGGGGCACGCCATTTCGGAGATTTCGCGGATCCCTCTTCCAACGTGTCCAAACTGACTGCCGAGAGGGGCGGGATGGATCTGATGCCCGAGCAGGGCACAAAGCCGGTCAACAAATACCTGCCGCCCCGCCCCAAGGACACGCTGGAGATGAAAGTCAGCGGCGCGCCCCCGCTGCTGACCCCCATTGCCGAAGAACCGAAGGGCTTTCTGGGCTGGCTTGACCGGACACTGGGCCAGATCGACGGTAACAAGACCGGCGGGCGCTGAGATGCATCCAGCCCCTTCTGTCATTCTGTTTACCACCCTTTCGGGGCTGGGATTCGGCCTGCTGTTCTTTCTGGGGCTCGGCTATCCCGGATCAACCGGTTGGGTCGCGTTCGTCTTTTTCGCGCTTGCCTATCTGTTGGCGGTGGGCGGGCTGATGGCCTCCACCTTTCACCTCGGCCATCCTGAACGGGCACTCAAGGCGTTCACGCAATGGCGCTCAAGCTGGCTTTCGCGGGAGGCATGGTGCGCTGTGGGCGCGCTGGTGGTGATGGGCCTTGTCGGGCTGGGCCGGGTGTTTTTTGATACCCACTGGATGGCCCTAGGTATGATCGGCGCGGTGTTGAGCGTTGCGACCGTGCTCACCACCTCGATGATCTATACCCAACTCAAGACCGTGCCGCGCTGGAACACGCCGATCACACCTATGCTGTTCCTGAGTTATTCCGCAGCAGGCGGTGCGCTCCTGGCGGGGCAGATCGACTGGGCCCGCATCCTGCTCTGCATCGTCGCCGCCCTGCAACTGGCCTGGTGGATCGCGGGCGAGCGGGCGCTGGAGCGCTCGGGCACATCGCTGGCCACCGCCACGGGGCTGGGGCCCATCGGTACGCCACGCGCGTTCGAGCCGCCGCATACCGGCTCAAATTACCTCACGCGTGAGATGGTCTTTGTGGTGGCGCGCAGCCACGCCAAGCTTCTGCGGCTGGTTGCGGTGCTCTTCGCCTTTGCGATCCCGTTGGTGATCCTGACGATGACGTTCAACCATACGCTGGCCGGTGTCGCCGTCATCAGCCATATCGCGGGCGTCCTGATCTCGCGCTGGCTCTTTTTTGCCGAGGCCGAACATGTCGTCGGCCTTTATTATGGCCAGCGCTGATCGCGCATACCGTCAGCCTCGGAACCAAAAAACCGCGCTCCAAACGGGGCGCGGTTCCAAAATCTCAGAGCCGGCTCGCTTACATAAGACCGGCGTGCCGCAACCCTGCATCAATCGCGATCTTGGTCTCGTCCGAGACCCCGACGAGCGGCAGCCGCACCTCGTCCGAACACAGATCCAGCCGCGACATCGCGTATTTGACGCCCACCAGACCCGGCTCCAGGAAGATCGCCTTGTGCAGCGGCATCAGCCGATCCTGGATTTCCAGTGCGGTGGCATAGTCCCCCGCCAGACAGGCCTTTTGCATCTGGCTGAGGAGCCGTGGAGCCACATTCGCGGTGACCGAGATACAGCCGATCCCGCCTTGTGCGTTGAACCCGTGCGCCGTCGCATCCTCGCCCGAGATCTGGAGGAAATCGGTGCCGCAGGTGATCCGCGTCTCGCTGACCCGCGCCAGATCGCCTGTCGCGTCCTTGACCCCGACGATCCGGGGCAGCTTGGCCAGTTCGCCCATCGTGGCGGGCGTCATGTCAATCACTGACCGGCCCGGAATGTTGTAAATAACGATCGGAATTTCGGCGCAATCATGAAGCGCTGTGTAATGCGCGATCAGCCCGCGTTGGGTCGGCTTGTTGTAGTATGGAGTGACCACCAGCGCCCCATCCGCGCCGACTGCCGCGGCGTGCTTGACGAAGCGGATCGCCTCCAGCGTGTTGTTGGACCCGGCCCCAGCAATCACCGGCACCCGGCCGGCCGCGGCCTTGACAACCTCTTCGACAACCGTCTCGTGTTCGGCATGGCTCAGCGTCGGGCTTTCGCCGGTCGTGCCCACCGGCACCAACCCGTGCGAGCCTTCGCCGATATGCCATTCGACAAGTTTCTTCAGCGTCTCCAGATCCAGTTCGCCGCCCTGGAACGGCGTGACGAGTGCTGGCATCGAGCCTTTAAACATGACCACGCTCCTTTTTCTGGTCTGGGGCGGGCAAATGCCCGCCGGTGCTGAATCCCGTCCCGGGATTGTGAGTTGATTGCGTCCCGGCACAGTTTATCGTGTCAGGCTCTATCCCCGGTTGCCGCAAAAAAAGCAAGTCATGACCCGCATTGTCTTTCTGTTCGTTCTAGGTCTTGTCCTGGCTGTGACTCACCCGGCAGCGGCGCGCGACCTGGCATCCGCGTTCGACGCAATGGAGCGGGGAGAATGGCAAACCGCCCTTTCAGATGCCGCCCGCGACGGCGAAGTGGCGCGCGACATCGTCGAATGGCACCGGCTGCGCGCCGGGCGCGGTGAGTTCGCCGAGGTCACGTCGTTCCTGGATCGCCGTGCGGATTGGCCCGGTCTGCCCTGGCTGGTGCGCCGGAACGAAGAGACCTTTGCCGATGAGCCAGCCACACGGCTGGTCGCGTTCTTCGATACCCGCCCGCCGCAGACAGCGCTGGGTGTCTATGAATATGCCGATGCGCTCGAAGAGTTGGGCCGCGATGGGGAAGCCCAAGCCGCCCTTGTGATCGCCTGGCGCACCCTGCCGATGCCGCAATCGGTCCAGGATCTGTATCTCGAACGCTATGGCGCGCTTTTGCGCGATCACCACACCGCGCGCCTCGACCAGATGATCTGGCAACGCGATCTGGCCAGCGCCCGCCGCGCGATCCCGCTGGTCGGGGATGGCTGGCAAAAGCTCGCGCGGGCGCGGCTGGCGCTTTACGATCAGGCCGACGGTGTCGATGCTCTGATCGAAGCAGTGCCAGATTCCTTGCGCGACCATCCAGGTCTGGCATTCGAGAGGTTCGTCTGGCGCGACCGCAAGGGGCGCGATGCCTCGGCGATTGATCTCCTGCTTGAGCGCTCAACTGGTGCCGAGGCGCTGGGTCAGCCTGATGAGTGGGGTCCACGCCGCCGTAACCTGGCAAGGGCCGAGATGCGGGCGGGCAATGTCGTGCGCGCCTATCAGATCGCCTCGACCCATTACATGACGGGTGGTTCATCCTTTGCCGATCTGGAATGGCTGGCGGGTTATCTCGCGCTGAAATATCTTCAGGATCCGGATCTGGCGCTTGCCCATTTTGAGCGGTTTGACGAGGCGGTCTTCACGCCCATCTCACAGGGGCGCGCCGGTTACTGGATCGGGCGCGCGCATGAGGCGCGCGGCGATACCACAGCCGCACAGGCCGCCTATGCCGAGGGGGCCCGGCATCAGACCTCCTTTTACGGATTGCTGGCAGCGGAGCGTGGCGGCCTACCGTTTGACGGGCGTCTTGCCGCCTCCGGGCCCGCGCCCGCCCTGGGCGATGCCGCCTTTGCCCAAAGCTCGGTCTTTGAGGCAGGCGTGATGCTACTGGCGGCAGGAGAACTTGATCTGGCCGAACGCTTCTTCACCCATCTCGCCGAAACCGTGGAGGACGCGGAGGCGGACCGGTTGGGGGCAGCCATGGTGACACTGAACCAGCCGCATCTTGCGGTGATGGTCGGCAAGCGGCTGGCGCGCCGGACGATAGTGGTCCCGCGCGCCTATTACCCGCTGCACCCGATGATCGGGGATGACCTGCCCATGCATCCAGAAATGACCCTTGCCATTGCGCGGCGCGAAAGTGAATTCGACCCTAAGGTTATCTCGGGTGTTGGCGCACGCGGGTTGATGCAGGTGATGCCCGGCACCGGTGCCGACGTCGCGCGCGATCTGGGCCTGAGCGCCGAGCATAGCACCGAGCGGATGCTGAGCGACTGGGAATACAATGCCGTTCTGGGCGCCACATACCTTGCCGGGCTGGCCGATACCTTTGACGGCAATGTGATCATGATGTCGGCAGGCTATAACGCCGGGCGCAGCCGTCCCATCCGCTGGATGGAGGAGCGTGGCGATCCGCGCCGGGGGGCCATGGATATCGTAGACTGGATTGAACACATCCCGTTCAACGAAACCCGCAATTACGTCATGCGCGTCGCCGAGAGTCTGCCTGTCTATCGCGCGCGGTTGGGCAAGGAACCACTGCCGGTGCCCTTCACCGAGGAACTGATCGGCTCGACCCTGAGCTGGCCGGGGAACTAGGGCATGTCGCCTTTGACGTGAGGCCGCGCGCATCACCTTTCGCTTTGAAATCATTGGAGTTCAAGACCGTGAAATGCGATGAAAGCTCCAAGTCGGGATGCCTCATGCCCGGCTGGACCGGCGCTCCCTCCATAGGGTAAAGAGACCAGCGGCCACGATCAGGGCCGCACCGAACGCGACATTGGCGCGGATCGCTTCTCCAAAGACTGCCACGCCAAGGGCCGAGGCAAAGACCAGCTGGAAATAGGCGAATGGCTGCACAGCACTCGCCTCGGCGACCTCATAGCATTTGATCAGCAACCAATGCCCCAGCGCGCCGGTCACGCAGAGCGCAGCCATCCAGCCCCAATCGGGCGTCGTCATCGGCTCCCAAAACCATACCCCGGTGGCGGTCATCACCACCGCCCCCACCGTGCCGGTCCAGAAAAAGGAGGTTGCCGCCGTGTCCCCTCGGGCCGCAAAGCGGGTCAACAACCCATAAAGCGCGAACATCAGCGCTGCGGCCAAGGGGATCAGCGCGGCAGGATCGAAAACGCCTGCGCCGGGTTGCAGGATGAACATCACGCCGACAAAGCCAACCCCGATCGCAGCCCACCTTCGCCAACCGACGCTCTCCCCCAGAATGGGGCCGGAGAGGGCAGCAATCAGCAAGGGGTAACAGGCAAAGACCGCGTGGCTTTCGACCAGACCCAAAACGGTGAAGGCTGCAATCATCACGCAGATCTCCACCGCCAGTAACACGCCCCGAAAGGCTTGCAAGACCGGCTGATCGGTCCGCGCTGCGGCCCGAACGCCGCCGGCCTTGCGCGCAGCCACGCTGATGACAAAGGCTGCAAAGAACCAATAGCGGATCATCACCACCATCAGCACATTGTAGGTCTCCGCCAAATGGCGCGAGATCGCGTCCTGCACGGAAAACACCACCGTCACCGCCAGCATCAAGAGAATGCCCTGCCGCGTGTTGTTACCCGCACTCATGCCAGCCGCCCGACGCTCATATGGCGTTTGCGGCCAAAGCCGGAGCGCCGCTCCATCGCGAACCCCGCAGCCTCCAGCCCACGCCGCACAAAGCCCGCGGCGGTGTAAGTGGCGACAGTCCCGCCCGGTCCGGTGTGGCGGGCGATCTCGACCATCAGGCTGTCTTCCCACAGTTCGGGGTTCTTGGCGGGGGAGAAACCATCCAGATACCAGGCATCCGCACGGCCCACCCAGTCCGGCAGGCACGTGCGGGCGTCCCCGACAATGACCTCAAGCACCAGCGACCCCAGATCGAACACCCCTCCGTCGGGATGCCAAACCTCCAGAAAACGCATCGCAAAGGGAGAGAGCGCCGGAAACGCCTTCAAGGCATGCGCCATGTCCTCCCGGGTCATCGGGAACGCCTCGAATGAGGTAAAGCGGAGCGCGCCTTCGGTGCCGTTTTCTTCCCACGCTTTCCAGGTTGCAAGAAGGTTCAGCCCGGTGCCGAACCCCAGTTCGGCGACGTGAAACCCAGGGCGAAATCGCTGGGGCAATTCGTTGCCTGCCAGAAAGACATGCTCGGTCTCAGCCAGCCCGTCATCGAGCGAGAAATACGGATCGTCGAACCGCATCGAGACAGGCACGCCGCCATCCCGCCACTCCAATTCCGCCCGCTGGCCCTGCATCGCAAATGTCCCTAAAAGGCGATAAACAGCGCGACACTGACGAAAGGCATCTGCTTTGGCAATGGCTGATCTGACCATCCGTGGTGCGGGAATTTTTGGCCTCTCCATCGCCTGGATCTGCGCCCGGCGCGGTGCGCGCGTGCAGGTTATCGACCCCCATGGCGCGGGCACAGGGGCCAGCGGTGGACTGGTCGGGGCGCTTGCGCCCCATGTGCCGGAAAACTGGAACGCCAAAAAGGCGTTTCAGCTGGACAGCCTGCTCGCCGCCCAGGGATTTTGGGCCGAGGTCGAGGCCGCAGGAGGTGTACCGTCCGGCTATGGCCGCACCGGCCGACTACAACCGATTGCCGACGATCATGCCCTGTCCCTGGCCCAAGCCCGCGCGGCGACCGCTCGCGACCTTTGGCAGGGCCATGCCATCTGGCGGGTGATCCCGGAAGCGGAGGCCGGCCCCTGGGCGCCGGTCAGTCCGACTGGAGAACTGATCCATGATACGCTGAGCGCGCGAATGCACCCCCGCCGCGCCTGTAGCGCCTTGGTGGCGGCCCTGTGGGCCAAGAACGTGCATGTGGTGCCCAAGGCCAAGGATCAGGGCGCCGTCATCTGGGCCACGGGCGTCACTGGCCTTGACGAGTTGAGCATCGGGCGACCCCGTCCCGTCGGTATCGGAGTGAAAGGCCAGGCCGCCCTGCTTGCGCCGTCCAAACCGCTGCCGGTGAATGCACCACAGCTCTTTGCCGATGCACTCCACATCATTCCGCATGCCGATGGTACAGTTGCCATCGGCTCCACCTCGGAAAACAGCTATGATGACCCGTTCAACACAGATGCCCAGCTGGATGCCGTGATCACCCGCGCGCGCGCGCAGGTTCCCGCATTGGCGGACGCGCGTGTTACAGATCGGTGGGCGGGCCTGCGCCCCCGCGCCCGGTCCCGCGCGCCGATGCTGGGCGGCTGGCCCGACCGGCCCGGGCACTATATCGCCAATGGCGGGTTCAAGATCGGCTATGGCGTGGCGCCGGGTGTTGCCCGCGTGATGGCCGATCTGGTGCTGGACGGTCAGGACAGCATCCCGGATGACTTTCGGGTGGAAGCATCGCTATGACCCCCGGGGGCGTCCAGGCCCACCTCAGAACTCAGCGCGCGATCTCGGCCCGCAGCCCATTCATCAACTCTTGCAGCGTCTTGGTGTAAATCTCGCTCGTCAGGCGGCCCTCTGCATCGAACTCGTTGCTGGACGAGGCCAGGTGCATCTCTGGTCCCTGGAGGATGCGCGGCCGGAAGGGCACCATAAACCCGCGTAGAACCAGTTGCGCGCGCTCGCCACCCGCGCGACCCGCCGCCGCAGACATCACTGCGACCGGCTTGCCCGCCCAGGGGTTGCCCCCGGTCCGGCTGACCCAATCGAGCGCGTTCTTCAAAACGCCGGAGGGGCCTTTGTTGTATTCCGGTGTCGAGATCACCACCGCATCGGCCGCCGCGATCTGATCGGCCAGTGTCTGCACCGCCGCTGGAATGCCGTTCGCCGCCTCTGCATCGCCATCATAAAGCGGCAGGTTGAGATCCGCCTCGACAAAATCGGTCGGATCGAAAAGGCGCGCGGCCTCCCGGATCAGCTTTCGATTGGTGGCCTCGGCCCGCAAAGACCCGGAGATACCCAACAGGGAAAAGTCGTTCATGTTCGCTCCAAACAATCAGGTTTGAAGCCTAGCTAGCTCGAAGCCCGGCCAGGGCCAAGGGCAGACCGCGCACAGGCCCCGTGCGCGGTCTGCAAGTTTCTGATCAGGCGTTTGGAAGGATCACGATCTCGACCCGACGGTTCTGGGCCCGCCCTTGGGGGTTGAGGTTGGAGGCAACCGGCTGAGATTCCCCACGCCCCACAGTGCGGATCCGGGAAAACGGCACGCCTGCGTCCAACAGAACATCCGCAACCGCATTCGCACGACGTTCCGACAGCCTCTGGTTGAAGTCCGCGTCACCGGTATTGTCGGTATGCCCGATGATCTGAATGGTGCTGTCGGGATAGGCCTGAAGATTGCCCGCCACTGCCTGAAGATCGCGGCGCAGATCGGGGCGCACGGTAAAACTCTCAGTGGCAAAGAGGATGTCCTGCGGCAAGGTCACGATAAGCCGGTCGCCGGTATTGGTGATCTGGACCTGGTCATTGCCCAGGCTCTGGCGCAGATCGGCCTCCTGCCGGTCCAGAGTGTTGCCGATCAGCCCGCCAGCCACAGCCCCGGCCACGGCGCCACCCAACGTCGCTTCGGTGTCACCGCCGATGATCTGGCCCAGCGCCGCTCCGACGCCGGCACCCAGCAAAACGCCCTGGTCGCGGTTGCGATTGGGATTGTTTGGATCGTTCAACTGCCCCGGATCGGTACAGGCGGTCAGACCCAGCAACGCCGCCGCAGCGACCAGAACGGGAGTTTTTACACGTGTCATTTTTACTGCTTTCTAGGTAAGGCATCTGCTGCGATGCCGGTCTCAGATGATGTCTGCAATCTGCGTACTCTACCGGTGTTATGCAATATCAGGGGAATTCTCAGCAGGTTTTCGCCTTTTCAGTGTCTCGCGGCCCACCCTGCGGCGCCTTGCACCTGTTGTTCCTGGAACCCGCCGACATGCCGCTGCGCGAGGCGTATCCGCGCACCGCAACCCGCCGGGCGAGGGGGGCGATGGGGCATGAACGGCCTTGCCATCCGCCAAAAACCCGTAGACCTTGCGTTAAAGACCATGGTCGTCCCGTCTGATCGACCCATCTCTCAGCCGTTGGCGAAGTGGATCCGCCCCGGCGACGGCATGGCCAACAAAAGGAGCAGATTGCCACGATCGGCATCTGACACAAACTGCCCATGCGACTGTCATGGGACTGTTACGGCGGGTTTTTAGACCGCGCCTGATTGTCTTGCAGAAAAGAGGTTTCTTACATGCGCCCCCTGAGCCTTCCCCTAACCGCTCTTGTCCTGATATCCACGGCTTTACCGGTCGCGGCCCAAACCAGTATGCGGATCGGTCTGCAACAAGAGCCGACCGTGCTGGACCCCACCTCGGATGCGACCGCGGCGATCGACGTGATGTTGACGCAGAACGTCTATGAATCGCTGACAACCGTCGATGAAAGCGGCGCGGTGATGCCGCAACTGGCCGAGAGCTGGACCATTTCCGAAGACGGGCTGACCTATACATTTTCACTGGTTCAGGGCGTGACCTTCCACGACGGCAGCGCGTTCGATGCCCAGGACGTGGTCTTCAGCTTTGATCGGGCCCGGGCCGAGGGTTCGGTCAATCCGACCTCCGGCATCTGGGCCCCGATCGAGAGCGTGTCCGCTCCTGGCCCCTATACCATCGAGATCACGCTGAGCGAGCCAGACGCGTTTTTCCTCTTTAACCTCGCGCAAGGCGATGCGTCGATTGTGGCCCCTGAAACGGTCGACACCAACATCACAGACCCGGTGGGCACCGGACCGTTCCAGTTCGACAGCTGGACGCGCGGCGACCGGTTGACGCTGACCGCGTTTGACGGCCACCGCGATGCGGCGGATGTGGGGCTCGAACGGGTCGAGTTCCGCTTTATCTCCGACCCCGCCGCGGCCACCGCGGCCCTTTTGGCCGAAGAGCTGGATGCCTTTCCCGGCTTTCCCGCCCCCGAGCTGATCGATCAGTTTGAGGCCGATCCTCGGTTTGATGTGGTTCTCGGCTCCACCGAGGGCGAGGTGATCCTGGCACTGAACAACTCCAAACCGCCCTTTGACCAGCTTGAGGTGCGCCGTGCTGTGAGCCACGCGATTGATCGGGGCGAGATCATCGACGGCGCGATGTACGGGCGCGCCACGCCCATCGGCAGCTTTTATCCGCCCCACGGTCCGGCCTATGTCGATCTGACCTCTGCCTATCCGCACGACACCGCCCGCGCGACCGAGATGTTTGCCCAGGCCGGTCTCGCCGAGGCCGAGATCACGCTGCGCCTGCCGCCCTTCCCCTATGCCACCCGGTCGGGTGAAATCATCCAGGCCCAGATGGCCGAAGCGGGCATCAATGTGGCCATCGAGAATGTGGAATGGGGGTTTTGGATCGACGAGGTCTTTCGCAAGAAAAACTATGACATGACCATCATCGCCCATACCTCGCCCAACGATCTGGCGAACTTCGCGCGCGGACCCGAGTATTTCTATGGCTTCCAGTCGGATGCCTATGACGCGCTCTGGCAGCAGATCCGCACCGAGGCCGATCCAGAGGTGCGCAATACGCTTTTACAGGATGCGCAGCGCTATGTCACCGAGAACGCGGTGCATGGGTTCCTGTTCCAGCTTCCCCGTCTGAGCATCAATAAGGCCGGGATCACAGGGTTCTGGAACAGCTCGCCGGTTCTCTTTCAGCCGCTGGCAGGCGTTCGGTTCGAGTAGGTCACCATGACCCTCAAGATCTGGCGCGCGCCCTTCGGGGCGCGCTGCATTTTGCCATGACAGGATACCTGTTACGCCGCACGCTTGGCCTCTTTGGTACGCTGTTTGTGGTGTCGCTTATTGTTTTTCTGACGATGAATGTCCTGCCCGGCGACCCGGCAACGGCGATCCTGGGCATCGACGCCAGCGAGGAGGCGCGCGCGACACTGCGGGCCGAGCTGGGCCTCGACCGGCCGGTCTGGCAACGCTATGGCGATTGGGTGCTGGGTGTGGTTCAGGGCGATTTCGGCACCAGCTATTTCTTTCGTGTTCCGGTATCGGAATTGATTGTCGAGCGTGTCCCGCTGACCCTGTCGCTGGCGCTGATGGGGATGATGGCCACGGTGATCTTGGGCATCACTTTGGGCATTCTGGCCGCCTCCAACCAGGGCAAGCCGGGCGATTGGGCGATCATGCTGATGAGCCAGGTGGGCATCGCGGTGCCCGCGTTTTGGCTGTCGATCCTGCTGGTGCTTTTCTTTGCTGTGCATCTGCGTTGGCTGCCGCCGGGCGGGTTTCCCGGATGGGACGAGCCGTGGCTGGCCTTTCGGTCGCTGATCCTGCCCGCGACGGCGCTGACGCTTGTGCAATCGGCGGTGCTGGCGCGGGTCACACGGTCCTCCGCGCTCGAAGTGATGCGCCTGGATTTCGTGCGGACCGCGCGGGCCAAGGGGCTGAGCCGTGGCCGTGTGTTGCGCAATCATATCCTGCCCAACGCGCTGATCCCCGTGGTGACGATCATTGGCTTGCAGGTGGCCGGCGTGGTCACCGGCACGATCGTGATCGAGAATGTCTTTTACCTGCCGGGATTGGGCAGGCTGGTTTTTCAATCCATTGCCAACCGAGATCTGTTTACCGTGCAGGCGCTGGTCGTTCTGTTCGCGGCCATTGTGGTGATCGCCAACTTCATTGTCGATATCGTCTATGTGATGATCGATCCGCGCCTTCAGGACCGGCTGAAATGAGGCGTGCAGCGGTCAATCTGTGGATCGGGGCGACGCTGGTGGGGCTCTTGACGATCATAGCGCTCTTGTCGCTGGTCTGGACGCCGCATGACCACACGCTGCTGAGTATCTCCAACCGATTCCAGGACCCGTCCGTCACGCACCCGTTGGGCACCGATCAGCTTGGCCGCGATGTGGTGAGCCTGTTGATGACCGCCTCGATCAATTCACTGACCGTGGCCTTTGCGGCGGTGGGCATCGGCGGACTGATCGGCACCGGGATGGGCCTTGTCGCTTCGGCGCGCGGCGGCTGGACCGAGGCCGCCCTGATGCGGATCTGCGATCTGGGCTTTGCCTTCCCCGCGATCCTTTTCGCGATCATGCTGGCAGCGGCCTTCGGCCCGTCGCTGGGCAATGCGATCCTGGCGATTGCATTTATCAACATCCCGATCTTTGCCCGTGTCACGCGCGGGGCGGCCAATCAGATCTGGGCGCGGGAGTTCGTGATGGCCGCGCGCGCGACCGGGCGCAGTGGTTGGGGCATCACCTGGCAACACATCCTGCCAAATATCGCACCGATCCTGATCGTGCAGGCCACCATCGAATTTGCGGTGGCCATTCTTGCCGAAGCCGCGCTGTCCTATCTGGGTCTGGGCGCGCAGCCCCCCATGCCGTCCTGGGGCCGCATGCTGAGCGAGGCGCAGACACTGATGTATATCGCCCCGGAACTGGCGATCTATCCCGGCTTGTGCATCGTGCTTGCGGTGCTGGGGTTTGGCCTTTTGGGTGACGGGCTGCGCGATCTGACCGACCCTCGCCTGGTCCGTAGTCGCAAATGACCATACCTCTCAGCTATCCAGCCCATACCGCAAACGAGAGAGTCCACAGATGACCCGTTTTCTGCACATCACCGATCTGCATCTCACCGCGCCCGAGACCCAAGATCCCGGCCAGCAAACCGATACAGCCGCCGCACTGGATCAAGTGATCGTCCATGCCCAGCAACTGGAACCGCGCCCGGACTTCATCATCGCCTCTGGGGATCTGACCAATATCGGAGACGCGGCGAGCTATGCGCTGCTGGCCAAAAAGATGGGCCAGCTCGACATGCCGGTTATCTACGCGCTGGGCAATCATGACTCGCGGGCAGGCTTTCACACAGCCTTTCCTGGATATGCCGGAGCGCCGGATGGGCCGCTGGATCATGACATTGTGGTCGCCGGACAGCACGTAATCGTTCTGGACACCTCCCTTCCCGGGTTGGTGAGCGGCGGGTTCGAGGACGGTCAGCTCGATTTTCTGGCCATGGCTCTTGAGCGGCACTCCGATCTGCCAAAGATCCTGGTGATCCATCACCCACCCGCAACAGGGCCAGAGTCGCAGCACAGCTGGGCGCAGATCAATCCCGCCGACAGCGTGCTCCTGGCTGAGGCAGTCGAGAACTACCAGATCGGTATGATCTTTTGCGGCCATATCCACCTCAACCGGGTCAGCCAGTGGCACGGGGTTCCAGTCATCTCGGCCATTGGGTTGCAATCGACGGTCAGCCCGGATCGGTCGGGTGGGCTGCATATTACCGAAGGCACGGCAATTGGGGTCTGCGATATCCGCCCGACCGGGATCGATGTGGTGTTTGTGCCGCTGACCCAAGGCCAGACGATCAAGGTCATTGGGCCGGATCTGCTCAAGGGGCTTCGGTAAGGCGCCAGTCGGCCCATTTGGCGCCAACACTGCGCGGCAACTCGCCTGCGTCGCTCTGACACCGCCTAAGATCGCCGCGCAGGATAGGATTTGTGCAACATAAACATACATCGTGAGGAGTGATGGGCCAACGAACGCTTTGGCGCTCTGGCCGTAATACGGCTGTCATGTTGACCTAGTAGCGGCTTGCACAAACAACCGAGTGATGGACTTTCATGAAAGATATGACCGTGGGGGCGTTGCAAGACAGCCCGAGCAGTGAGAATGGATCCGAACCCAGCGACCGCGTGCTGCGCCAGCATCTCGCGCAACTGACACGGGGCACATCGCCGGTCTCGATGATCAGCATGATGCAGGATTGGGCCCTGCACCTGGCCTGCGCGCCCGACAAGCAAATGGCCCTGGTCAAACAGGCGCATGCGAACTGGGCCAGTTGGCTGAGCTTTGTGGCCAATGGGTGCCCACCCGAGCCTGACGCGCAACCCATTGCTCCGCAACGGCGCGACCGCCGGTTTGTGCATGAGAGCTGGTCCAAGCCGCCCTATGCGGCGATGGCACAAGCCTTTCTTCTGGCCGAAGATTTCGTCGATCAGGCAACCTCGAACGTGCCCGGCCTCAGCCCCGCGCATGATCGGTCGATGACATTTGTGATGCGGCAAATCATGGATATGATGGCGCCGTCCAACTTTCCTCTGACCAACCCCGAAGTGACCGGTCGCACGATTGAGGAACACGGCGCGAACCTGATGCGCGGGGGCGCCAGGTTCCTGCGCGACATGCACCACGCCGCTGAGGGAGAGGTGCCGCAATCCAATCACCATGTTGGCCAGGACGTGGCCACCACCCCGGGTAAGGTCGTCTTGCGCACCCATCTGATGGAACTGATCCAGTACGAGCCCGCAACCCCTTCGGTTCATCCCGAGCCGATCCTGATCGTGCCTGCGTGGATCATGAAGTACTACATCCTCGATCTGAGCGCGCATAACTCCATGGTCCGGTACCTGACCGAACAGGGGTTCACGGTCTTCATGATCTCCTGGCGCAACCCGGATGCCGAGGACAAATCCCTTGGAATGGCCGACTACCTGGACCAGGGGCCGATGGCCGCGCTGGAACATATCACCGCCGCCACAGCGGCGCCAAAGGTCCACACGGTCGGCTATTGCCTGGGCGGTACGCTTTTGTCGATTGCCGCCGCCGCCATGGCCCGGGATGGCGATGACAGGCTGGCCAGCATGACCTTGCTCGCCGCACAGACCGATTTCAGCGAGCCCGGAGAGCTGTCGCTTTTCATCAACGAAAGCAAGGTGTCCATCCTTGAAGACGTGATGGCAGCCCAAGGCTATCTGGAGGCCAACCAGATGACGAGCGCGTTCCAGATGATGCGCTCAAACGATCTGATGGCCTGGAACGCCGACAGCACGCGGATGCCGGCACGGATGCATTCCGAATACCTGCGGCACATGTTTCTCAAAAACGATCTGGCGGCGGGGCGTTATGAGGTGGCAGGGCACACCATATCCTTGCGCGATATAAGGGTGCCCGTCTTCGGCGTAGGCACCGAGACCGATCACATCGCGCCATGGGCATCGGTGTTCAAGGTGCACAACCTGACCCGGGCCGATGTGACATTCGTGCTGACCAATGGCGGTCACAACGCGGGTGTGGTGTCCGAACCAGGGCACAAACGGCGGCATTTTCAGATCCACACCACCCGGGATGAAGATGTGACACTCTCGCCGCAGGATTGGCGCGATGTCGCCCAGCATGAAGACGGAAGCTGGTGGCCCGCCTGGGCCGCGTGGCTCTGGGCCTTGTCAGGTAAACCGGTCGAACCGCCCCAGATCGCACGGCCGCTTGCGGACGCTCCGGGAACTTATGTGAGAATGGAATAGAGATGCTGCCCAGCACCGATTTTCTGGCGGGCAAGTGCGGGTTGGTCGTGGGCGTGGCCAACCGGCATTCTATCGCGGCCGACTGTGCGCGCGCGTTTCATGCCGCAGGCGCCGATATTGCCCTGACCTATCAGTCCGAAACGGCCAAAGACTTTGTCCGGCCCGTCGCCGATGCGGTCGCGCCCGATCTTTTCCTGCCGCTCGATATGCGCGATCCGCAACAACTCGATGCGGTATTCGACGCGATCACTGCCCGGTGGGGCCGACTGGATTTCGTACTGCACTCGATCGCCTATTGCCCCCGCGAGGATCTGCATGGCCGTGTCGTGGATTGTTCGCAGGAAGGGTTCGGGACAGCCATGGATATCTCTGTCCATTCCCTGATCCGGCTGGCGAAACGTGCCGAACCGCTCATGACCAATGGCGGCACGATCCTGACGGTCTCGTATCAGGGGGCCGAACGGGTGGTGGATCACTACAACATCATGGGGCCCGTCAAAGCCGCGCTTGAGGCTGTGGCGCGGTATCTCTCGGTTGAGCTTGGGCCCAAGAACATCCGCGTCAACGCCCTGTCGCCCGGACCGCTTGAAACACGCGCGGCCTCCGGCATCGCGCATTTCGACGAGTTGATCGACGAGGCCAAGCGGCACGCACCGCTCCATCGGCTGACCACCATTGACGAAGTCGGTGCGATGGCCGCCTGTCTGGTGTCGGATTTCGCACGCTCAGTCAGCGGCAACACCGCCTATATCGACGGAGGACACCATGTTGTCTGAGCCCGCACCCAGCATGGGATTTATCGAGAATCGCCCCTTTGGTGAAATCGAGATCGGCGAGACGGCTGAGTTGGTCCGCACGCTCAGCGCACAGGATATCGACGCCTTTGCGGTGGTGTCGGGGGATGTGAACCCCGCCCATGTCGATGCGGCGTTCGCCCAGGACGACGTCTTTCACAAGGTGATTGCACATGGTATGTGGGGCGGCGCGCTGATCTCGACCGTGTTGGGCACGCAGCTGCCGGGGCCGGGCACGATCTATCTCGATCAGTCTTTGAAGTTCCTCAAACCCGTTGGCGTGGGCGATACCGTGACCGTGCGGGTGACCGTAACGGACAAGGATACCAGCAAGAAACGCGTGACCCTGGATTGCAAATGCACCAATGGCGACGGTCGCCCCGTCATCACCGGTCAGGCCATCGTGATTGCCCCGGATCGGAAAATCCGCAGACCGCGGGTCACGATGCCCGATCTGGTGATGCACCAGCGCGGGGCTGTCTATGACCGGCTTCTGGCCCAGGCCGATGCTCTACCGCCTCTGCCCACAGCCGTTGTCCATCCCTGCGATGAACCGTCGCTGCGCGCCGCACTCGAAACGCGCGACCTCGGTCTGATTATCCCGCTTCTGGTTGGGCCAGAAGCGCGGATCAGATCCGTGGCCGAGGCCGAAGGGCTTGACCTGTCAGATGTGCAAATCTTTGACACACCCCACAGTCATGCCTCTGCCGAGACGGCCGTGACACTGGTCCATAATGGGCAAGCCCGCGCCTTGATGAAAGGTGCCTTGCACACCGATGAGGTGATGTCTGCGGTTGTCGCGAAACAGGGTGGCCTGCGCACCGAACGCAGGATGAGCCACATCTATGTGATGGATGTGCCCACTTATACCAAGCCGCTGCTGATTACCGATGCCGCGATCAACATCGCGCCGGATCTTCAGACCAAGGCCGATATCATCCAGAACGCCATTGATCTGGCCCGCGCCATTGGAATCGACACACCCAAAGTGGCGCTTTTGTCCGCGGTCGAGACGATCACGCCGCGTCTGCAATCCACGGTCGAGGCCGGCGCGCTGTGCAAAATGGCGGATCGCGGTCAGATCACCGGCGCCATTCTTGATGGGCCGCTAGCGTTCGATAACGCGATCTCGATGCGGGCGGTGGCGACCAAGGGCATCACCTCCGAGGTCGCAGGCCAAGCCGATATCCTGGTGGCACCGGATCTGGAATCAGGCAATATGATCGCCAAGCAGCTGATGTATCTGGCGGGTGCCGAGGCCGCCGGGGTCGTACTGGGCGCTCAGGTCCCGATCATGCTGACCAGCCGTGCGGACGAGAACCGGACCCGTATTGCCTCGACCGCGATTGCGGCCCTGTTTGGCGAGGCCATTCTCTAACGATCTGCCATCGACCCGTCGTCGACGGGCATAACGGACGCAAGGCGGGCTCACTTTCTCCAGTGGAATGGAACGATGATCAGCGCCCCGATCGAGGACACGAGGGCGTTCAATCCGGGGCTGGAGAAGCCGAACCCAAACATCAGGCGCACGAAGAAGAAGAGAAACGCGCCTCCGATGCAGATAATGATGGATTGCAGGATGCCGTTATGCGTCCATCGGGTCTTTTCCGAGGCATAGCCAACGATACCGGCGATCACCACAGTGCCCATCAGCGTCAAGAACATCGCGTGCCCCTCAAAGTTTTGTACCACGTGGCACCGGATGGCCACGCAGAAAAGTTTCAGTATCCTGAGCCGCCTTGCCCGGCCGTTGCAGGCGCAGCAGGCGCACCGCACCCTGGCCACAGGCGACAGTCAGCGTATCATCCAGAACCGTGCCAGGCGGGCCCTCCCCCTGAACGACCCTGCTCGCCAAGAGCTTGAGCCGCGCACCGTCCTGTTCGGTCCAGGCGCCCGGAAAGGGCGAGAGCCCACGAATATGCCGGTCAACCCGATCAGCGGCCTGTGTCCAGTCGACGCGCGCCTCGGCCTTGTCGATCTTGTGGGCATAGCTCACGCCCACGTCGGACTGCGGCTGCGCCACCAGATGCTCTAGTTGCGCGAGTGTATCCACGATCAGACGCGCGCCCATGGCCGACAGCCGGTCATGAAGCTGATCCGTTGTCTCTTCCGGGGTGATCGGTGTCGCTTCGCGCATCAGGACGGGGCCGGTATCCAACCCCTCCTCCATCTGCATGATCGAAATGCCGGTTTCCGTGTCGCCTGCCATGATCGCGCGATGAATTGGCGCGGCCCCACGCCAGCGCGGCAAGAGGCTGGCATGAATGTTCAGGCATCCCTGCTTCGGTGCGTCCAGAACGGCGCGGGGCAGGATCAGGCCATAGGCCACGACCACAGCCACATCCGCGCCCAGCGCCGCAAACTCCGCCTGCGGCGTGGCGCCTTTCAACGAAACCGGGTGGCGCACCGTCAGACCGAGATCCAAGGCGCGCGCATGCACAGGCGTCGGGCGTTCTTTCTTGCCCCGTCCCGCGGGCCGGGGCGGTTGGCAATAAACGCAGACCACGTCATGGCCGGCCGTGACCAAGGCCTCCAGTGCCGGAACCGAGAAGTCCGGCGTCCCCATGAAAATCACCTTCACGTGCGCACCTTGCGAGCGCGGCGCAGCAGCATGTCGCGTTTCACTGTCGACAGATGGTCGAAATACATCTTCCCGTTCAGATGGTCGATCTGATGCTGTACGCTCGTGGCCTCAAGATCGGCAAAATCTCGACGGTTGATCATCCCGTTTTCGTCAAGATAGCGCACCGTCACAAGGCGCGGTCGCTTGAGCGTGGCCGACACGCCCGGCAGGTTCGGCGACGCCTCTTCATGGGTGCGCATTTCAGAGACAGCATCCAGAATCTCAGGATTTGCCAGGCGGACCGCGCGCCCTCGCGTGTCCGATCCATCGACAACCGCCAGACGCAACATCACTCCGATCTGCGGCGCGGCCAGGCCAACGCCCGGCATCGCCTCCATCGTGTCGATCATGTCCTGCCAGATCTCGCGAATCTCACCGGTGATCATCTCAACGGGTGCGGCGGCGGTGCGCAGCCGTTTGTCGGGCCAGGGCAGACAGGCGCGCACCGTCATGCGGAATACGCCTCTTCGGCGCGGGCGCGATCCTCGGGCGAGAGGCGATCCAGCGTGACGATGCCATTCAGATGATCAAGCTCATGCTGCACGCAGGCGGCCGCAAAACCGGTAAGTACCTGACTGACACGCGCGCCGTCCAGCGAGGTCCAGACGAAATGCACACGGTCGGGCCGCGCCACCCGCGTGGTCACACCGGGGATGGACAGGCACCCCTCGTCGGTTTCCACCAGCGTGCTGCTCGCGTCCAGAATTTCGGGGTTGAGAAAGACCTGCGGATCCGGCTGCCCGTCCTTCCAGGTGAAATCAGTGACAAACAGCCGGTTCATCACCCCGACCTGCGGCGCGGCCAATCCCCGCCCCGGCGCGTCATACATCGTTTCCAGCATATCCTCGGCCTGCTGCCGGATCGCGGATGTGACTTGTCCCACGGGTGTGCACATCTCGCTCAACCGCGGATCGGGCCAGGTAACGATGGGCAAGATACTCATGCCCGCGCCCGCTCGCGCTTGAGTTTTTGCATCTTGCGCGTGATCATCTGGCGTTTCAGCGGTTTGAGATAGTCGATAAAGAGCTTGCCATCCAGATGGTCGATCTCATGCTGTACGCAAGTGGCCCAAAGCCCGTCAAACACCTCCTGACAGGCGTTACCGTCACGGTCGATCCAGGCGACCTCCACTGCCCGTGGGCGGGTGACATCAGCGAACTGATCGGGGATCGACAGGCAGCCTTCCTCATAGACATTCGTGTCGTCTGACACGGCGATAACCTCGGGGTTGAACATCACCAGCGGGCGCGGCGTGCCCTCGTCCGCCTTAATGCAATCCAGAACGATCAGGCGGCTCAGCTCCCCCACCTGCGGGGCGGCCAGACCGATGCCGGGGGCGGCATACATCGTCTCAAGCATGTCATCGGCCAGCGCGCGCAGCATGTCGGACAGATCGCTCACCGGCGCGCACAGCTTTTTCAGCCTTGGATCGGGGTGGATCAGAATATCACGTTTCATCTGCCACGATTTAGGTCATCACCCCGCGCATCGCAACGCCTCTTGCGTTCAGCCGCGCGCGCGTTAGCTTGGCGCGTCAAACCAAGACCGGAGAACACCCATGAGTTTTGACGAAATCATCGACCGTCGCGGAAGCCACTGCGTGAAATGGGATATGATGGAAAAGCTCTATGGCGTGCCCGAGACAGATGGCATCGCCATGTGGGTGGCAGATATGGATTTCCGCCCGCCCGAGGTGATCCAGGACGCGCTGCGGTCCCTGATCGATCATGGCATCTACGGCTATTTCGGCGACGATACCAAATACAAGGCCGCCATTGCATGGTGGATGGACCAGCGGCACGGCTGGCACGTCGAGCCGGACTGGATCTTTACCACCCATGGGCTGGTCAACGGCACCGCGATGTGTGTCGATGCGTTCAGCCAGCCCAAAGACGGGATCGTCCTGATGACACCGGTCTATCACGCCTTTGCCAAGGTGATTAACGCTGCGGGCCGTGAGGTGATCGAGTGCGAGATGGCGCTGGAGGACGGGCGCTATGTTCTGGATATCGCGGCCTGGGACGCGCAGATGAAGGGGCATGAGACGATGCTTATCCTCTGCTCTCCCCACAATCCCGGCGGCAGGGTCTGGACCCGGGCCGAGCTTCAGGACCTGGCCGATTTCGCCAAACGCCACGACCTGATCCTGGTCTCGGATGAGATCCACCACGATCTGGTCTTTCCCGGCCACAGACATATTCCCATGTCCACGGTCGATCCGTCGATCACCGACCGGTTGGTGATGATGACCGCGACCACCAAGACGTTCAACATTGCGGGCAGCCATTCGGGCAATGTGATTATCGAGGACCCCGACCTGCGCGCCAGGTTCGGCGCGCGGATGGCGGCACTGGGTCTTTCGCCCAACTCCTTTGGCCTTTTTATGGCGACCGCAGCCTACAGCCCCGAAGGCGCGGCCTGGGTCGATGACCTGGTGGCCTATCTCGATCAGAACCGCAAAGCCTTTGACGCGGGCGTGAACGCGATACCGGGGCTGCGGTCGATGGCGCTGGAGGCCACCTATCTTGCCTGGGTCGATTTCTCGGGCACGGGAATGGAGATGGCCGATTTCACCAAACGGGTGGAACAGGACGCGCGGATCGCGGTGAACCACGGGCCGACCTTTGGTAAAGGGGGAGAGAGCTTTCTGCGGTTCAACATCGCCACTCCGCGCGCACGTGTCGATGAAGCGGTTGAGCGTCTGGCCAAGGCGTTTGACGATTTGCAATAGGCACTGACCTGAATCCAAAGGCGCGGCTGCGCCGCACACTATCTGCTTTGAACCCGCGATGCGGACATGCCGGTTCGCAGGATTGCAAGCTCCCCTCACCCGCGCGCAGGCGTGCCCCGGATCGGACAGCCGAGAGAGCGTTCGTTGCCGATCCTACCCAAGCGAATTGGCGCATGCGCTGGGCAGTCCGCCCTGTCCAGCGCCCCTCACCCAGACGACTGTTCAGTCCTTGCCCAAGAGCGCCACAGGCGCGTATGGCGCACGATAAAAGTCAAGCGGTGCGCGGTCCGTCACCCCTGTTGCGCGCTTGAACTCATAACGCATTTCGCCCGCATCCTCCTCCGAGGCGATGATCAGACACTGCGAGATCTGTTTGGCGCCATCATAAAGATCGACCAGCCCGCGCAACGTTGGCACCACGCCCGTCTCAACCGCAAAACCGTTCGACCAGAGGCGTAGCACAGGGTGTTCGCGTCCGTCTGCCTGAACGCGCAGGCGCGATGCCTTTTTCAGTGCGGCGATCCGTGCGCTCTCTATATCTTGCTGGAGACTCTTGGGTAGGAATGTGGTCATCGCCGCCCTCTTTCTTCGGTCGCGCCTTTGATCAATCTGGAGTGATTCCCCTAAAACACAAATAACACGCGCGGCCTTCCGCCCATGTTGTTGCAATTTGTGCACGTCCGCAGGGCCGCTGCGCGAGTGTAGAGAGTGTTCAGGGCGCCTCTCATTCCTTAAATTCCTGCAAAGACACAAAAAAGGAGCGCCGATATGGGCCTACTTGTTGACGGCACCTGGCACGATCAATGGTATGATACCGCGTCAACCGGGGGTAAGTTCGTCCGCTCCCACTCGCAGTTTCGCAATTGGATTACTGCGGACGGCGGGACCGGACCATCCGGCAAGGCCGGGTTTGCCGCCGAAAGCGGACGGTATCACCTCTATGTCTCATACGCCTGCCCCTGGGCGCATCGCACACTGATTTTCCGCACGCTCAAAGGGCTGGAAGATCACATATCGGTTTCGGCCGTGCATCCTGACATGCTGGACCAGGGCTGGAGCTTTCAGACCGATGACCACGGCGCCATCGGAGATCCGCTCTTTGGGTCTGATCATGCCCATCAACTCTATACCCGCGCCGATCCTGCCTATTCCGGGCGCGTCACCGTGCCAATCCTGTGGGACAAGGCGCAGAACACCATTGTCTCCAACGAAAGCTCTGAGATCATTCGGATGTTCAACAGCGCCTTTAACGGGCTGACCGGCAATACCGACGATTATTGGCCCACGGAGATGCGCGACGATATCGAAGGGGTGAACGCACGCATTTACGACACGGTAAACAACGGCGTTTACCGCGCCGGGTTCGCCACCACTCAAACCGCCTATGACGAGGCCGTGCATGCGCTTTTCGACAGTCTGGAGTGGATCGAGGCGCGGCTGGCCGGGAACCGCTATCTGATGGGCGCGCGCGTCACTGAAGCCGACTGGCGGCTCTTCACCACGCTGATCCGCTTCGATCCGGTCTATCATTTGCATTTCAAATGCAACCGTCGCCGGATCGTGGATTACCCAAATCTCTGGGCTTTTACCCGCGAGCTATATCAATGGCCCGGCGTGGCCGAGACGGTGAACATGGCCCATATCGTGCGCCACTATCATTACAGCCACGACAGCATCAATCCGCACCGGATCATCCCGATCAACCCGGTGCTGGACTATGCCGCACCGCATGATCGTGGTTAACGCGGGATCGCGTAATGCTCCACCATCGCCGCCAGATCTTCGGGCGGGGTGGAGCTTTGCAGGAACGCGCAGGCGTTTGGACTGTGTGCAAAGATCGAGCCATCCGAGAAGAATGTGGTATTGGTGACAAAGATCACCCGGGCGTCCGGGTGGCGGTAACTGGCGAAATCGGCAACGGCCAGCGCACTGCCGGTGTTCAACACCAGATCGAGCACGATGATGTCATAGGCCTTGTGACATAACGCTTCGATTGCGGCATCCTGGCTGTAGACCAGGTCCACGTTCGACCTCTGGCGTTGCAAGTGGCGCTGCCACAGCTCACCCAGATCGACACTGCTTTCAACGATCAAGACATTCATGGTTTCGCTTCCCAGGCTCACGCCGTACCCACCGCCGATTGCCTGCTTAACGGTTTGTTCAGAATTGATTAACAATTCCTTAACGCTGCAATCAGAGTCTTAACATCCACTGCAATTAGCCTAAAAAGCGGCGAGAAATCGCCGTTCGATGCGGTCGAATGATCCAGGAGCCTCGATGACCCACATCTTACACGATGCACGGCCACGCGATCATGGCGGCAATCTGGATGCAGCCATGGCCCGGTTCGGAGGCAGGCGCGCGGTGTGGCTGGATCTTTCGACGGGCATCAACCCACAACCCTATCCGGTGCCGACATTTCCCGACGCGGCCTGGAGCGCGCTGCCGGACACAGAGGCGCAAGATCGGCTGATACAGGCGGCGCGCGGGTTCTGGCAAGTTCCAGACGGGGCGGCGGTTTTGGCCGCACCCGGCGCGTCGGCGCTGATCGCGCAGATGCCGCGCCTGATCCAAGGCACCCGCGTCCAGATCACCCCACCCACCTATAACGAACATGGCGCGGCGTTCCGCGCGGCGGGCTGGCAGGTGCGCGATCACGGTCCGGCGGATGCGCGCGTCCTGGTGCATCCCAACAATCCCGATGGGCGGCTCTTTTCGCCCGGCGCGTTTCATCCCGGCCTGACCGTGATTGACGAGAGTTTTTGCGATGTGATTCCGGATCACAGCCTGATCGCACATGCCGCCCGACCCGGTATCGTGGTGCTGAAGAGCTTCGGCAAGTTCTGGGGGCTTGCGGGGCTGCGGCTGGGCTTTGCCATTGCCGCAGCGGACACCATTGCCCGATTGGCCGACATGCTGGGCCCCTGGCCTGTCTCGGGGCCCGCGCTGCTTGTCGGTGCACAGGCTCTCGGGGACACAGACTGGGCCGAACGGACCCGGGCGCGCCTGTCGCAAAATCGCAAACGGATGGATGCGATGCTGGTCGGTGCGGGGGCCGAAACGGTGGGAGGCACGGATCTCTTCGGACTCTACCGCGTTGACTGCGCAGAGCATTGGCAGACCCGCCTCGCCCACGCCCAGATCTGGACGCGGGTCTTTCCATATGCCGACGATCTGATCCGTCTTGGCCTGCCCCCCGAAGACCGCTGGACACAGTTGGAGGACGCGCTGTGAGCGCCGCTGTTCTCGCGGCCGCAGCAACGCTTGATGCCGTGCTGGGAGAGCCGCGCTGGCTTTGGTCGCGTGCGCCCCACCCGGCGGTCCTGATGGGCAAAGCCGTGACCTGGTGTGAGACGCGGTACAATCGCGGTGCGCACAAGCGCCGTGCCGGTGTTCTGACGGTGGCAATCCTTGTGGCCGGGGCAATCCTGCTGGGCCTCGCCCTGTCGCTGTTCGGTCCGCTGGTCGAACTGCTTGTTGTCGCCATTCTGCTGGCCCAACGCTCGCTCGTGCAGCATGTGCGGGCGGTGGCCGATGCGCTGCGCCTTTCGGTGGCCGACGGGCGCATGATGGTCGCCCGCATCGTCAGCCGCGACACCTCCGCGATGGACCGGAGCGACGTGGCCCGTGCGGCAATCGAAAGCGCTGCCGAAAACCTCTCGGACGGGGTGGTGGCCCCTGCGGTCTGGTTCCTTTTGGGCGGGCTGCCGGGGATCCTTGCCTATAAGGTCATCAACACCGCCGACAGCATGATCGGCTACCGCACCGAAAGGTACGAGGAGTTCGGCTGGGCCGCGGCGCGTCTGGACGATGTCATGAACTGGATCCCGGCGCGAATGACCGCCGTGCTGATCGCGCTGTCCTCGGGCCGCTTTACCGGCTGGGGAGCGATCCAAGGCGATGCTGCGCTGCACCGTTCGCCCAATGCGGGCTGGCCCGAGGCCGCGATGGCGCGGGTGTTGAATGCCGCCCTTGCCGGGCCACGCAGCTATGATGGTGCGCGCCGCGTGCTGCCATTTGTGCATGGCGATGGCAGCCATGACATCGGGCCAGATGAGATTGATCGCGCCGTCACGACACTCTGGCGGGCTTGGGGCGCAATGATCGCTCTCTGCCTTGTGATTGCGATTTTCTAGGGCGACGTTAGGCTCTGCCGCATAAGGAACTCAAGGATTTTTCCATGCGATTTATCAGTATCTTGACCGCTTTGAGCCTCATGGCCACACCGCTCCACGCTGCCTGTGGCGCATCGTTCCCCGCCTTTCTTGCGGGTCTCAAGGACGAAGCCATCGCCAAGGGCCATGCCCCGGCCACGGTAGAGGCGTTTTTCGCCAGCGCGCGCCAGGATCCGAAGGTGCTGCGGGCCGATCGGGCGCAAGGCGTGTTCCAGCGCCCCTTCGTCGATTTCTCGCGCCGCCTGATCTCGCAGAACCGGATCGACCGCGGGCGGCAGAACGCACAGCGCTACGACGTCGTGTTTGACCGGATCGAACGGGAATTCGGCGTGTCGCGTGGGGTGCTCCTGGCCTTTTGGGCATTTGAGACCGATTACGGCAGCTTTCAGGGTGATTTCAACACGCTCAACGCGCTGGTGACCCTGTCGCATGACTGCCGCAGACCCGCGCTTTTCCGCCCTCAGATCTTTGCTGCCCTTGAGCTTTATGAGAACGGCGATTTCGACCCCGCGCGCACCAGCGGCGCCTGGGCGGGTGAGATCGGCATGGTGCAGATGCTGCCCCGTGATATCCTGGAAAACGGGGTGGATGGCGATGGCGACGGGCATGTGTATCTCAAGACCTCCGCGCCCGACGCGCTGATGTCGGGGGGCAAGATGCTGCAACACCTGGGCTGGCGCGCGGGCGAGCCGTGGCTGGAGGAAGTGCGGATGCCCGAGGGGTTCGACTGGTCGCTGACCGGCCTGAATGAAGTACGCAGTGCTCAGGACTGGGCCACGTTAGGTGTCGTGCCCCGCGCTGGTACCTTTGCCCGGCCCGATCTGCCCGCCTCGATTATCATTCCGCAAGGCCATCGCGGCCCGGCCTTTATCGCCTATCCGAATTTCAACGTGTATTTCGAGTGGAACCAGAGCTTTACCTATGTTCTGACGGCCGCCTATTTCGCCACCCGATTGGAGGGCGCGCCGGTCTATGACGCAGGCACCCCCGAGCCGGGGCTGAGCGGTGATAAGATGAAAGCGCTTCAGCAAAGGCTGCGCGCACGCGGACACGATGTGGGCAATATCGACGGCATTCTGGGCGCGGGCACCCGTGCCGCCGTGCGTGCTGAGCAGGCGCGGCTGGGGCTGCCTGTCGATGCCTGGCCGACGCCTGCCTTGCTCAACCGGCTCTGAGCGGGGCCGATCCTTTACCAAATCTAAGGGAATTGCTATATTATGGGCTTTCCAGAACGTGCCTGTGGCAACGCAACCACTCTAATGGCCGCGCAGAGCTATCATCTCTGCGCGGCCAACTGGTTCAAAATCTATAGGCTCAAAACAAGCCGGATGATGCCCAGAACCAAACCCGCCCCTGTCAGAAACACCATCCATTTCCAGAACGTCTCTTGTGTCATGTCAACACAAACACCTCCTTTCACCGCAAGGGTTTGCGGTGGGAAAACGCTAGAAGCGGGAGATGTCCAAAATCTTAATCGGCGGCGCTGATGCGGCGGTTACGGCGCAACACCGGTCTCGACCTTGACCGGATAACGCTCGCCATCTGCGGTCAGCAGAACAAGCCGCCCGTTGTTGCGCACATACATGTCGCAGCGCGCAAAGCCGTTTCGATAGTCGATGCAGATCTGCCCGCCCTCTTCGATACGAAACTGGCCAAAGGCGGTCCCGCCCCCATCGGCATAAGTATAGGAATAGGCCCCTCCCGCGGAAAACAGCGACACCCCGTCATCGTAATAGGTGAGCGATCCGCCATCGGCGATCATCGCCATTTCCGCGGCGCCCAAAACCGCATCGCTGTCCCGCAGGTTCCAGTCCTGTGCGGTCGCGCCGCTCGCCGCCAGCACAAACACCGACCAGATTATTGAAATTTTCATACCCCGCAGCCTAGCGCAGGCACCGCTCAACCCAACATCACAATGCGCTTATCAGGCGACCATCGCCTCGGCTTTCTTCAGATCGACCGAGACGAGCTGTGACACCCCCTGCTCGGCCATCGTGACCCCGAACAGACGGTCCATCCGGCTCATCGTTACCGCGTGGTGGGTGATGATGAGGAACCGTGTTTCGGTCTGGCGGCACATCTCGTCCAGCAGATCGCAGAACCGGGTGACGTTCGCGTCGTCCAAAGGCGCGTCCACCTCATCCAGCACACAGATCGGCGCGGGATTGGCCAGAAACACCGCAAAGATCAGCGCCAGCGCGGTCAGCGTCTGTTCCCCCCCCGACAAGAGGCTGAGCGTCGAGAGCTTCTTGCCCGGCGGCTGGCACATGATCTCAAGGCCCGCCTCCAGGGGATCGTCGCTCTCCACCATCACCAGATTGGCCTCTCCCCCGCCAAAGAGGTGCTTGAACAGCATCGAGAAGTTGCTGTTGACCTGCTCAAACGCGGTCAGCAACCGTTCGCGCCCCTCTCGGTTCAGGCTGGAGATGCCGCTGCGCAAGGTGCGGATCGCCTCTTCGAGATCCATTTTTTCCTGCACCAGCGTGTCGTGTTCCTCCTGGACCTCCTTGGCGTCCTCATCGGCACGCAGGTTGACCGCACCCAGCGCGTCGCGCTGCCGCTTGAGGCGATTGACCTCGGCCTCAAGCTGATCGGCATGGGGCATGTCATCGGGGTTCACATCGAGCTGCGTCAAGAGCTGGTTGGGCGTCAGCTGCTGGTCGTCGGCGATCCGCTCGGCCGCCGCCGCAACGGACTCCCGCGCGGCCTCTGCGCGTGCCTCCGCACCGGCGCGGGCTTCGCGCGCCTCGGACGCCGCGCGCTCGGCGGTCCGCTCGGCCTCCACAGCCGCACGCTGCGCGGCCTCCCCACCGACAAGCGCGTCGCTGGCCGCAGCCCTCCGCGCCTCGGCCTGGGTGATCTCTCCGACAAGGGCCTCACGCTTAGCGGCGATGTCTGCCGGAGCAGCGCTTGCCGTTGCCAGTTCGCTCTCACTATCAGCCTTGCGCGTTGTCAGCTCGGAAATCCGCTTCTCCGCCGTCTCCAGCCGGTGCTTCCAGCCGCTGACCTCTTTCGTAACCTCCTGCGCGCGTTTAAGCCGTGCCTCCCCCTCGCGCCGCAACTCATCATGGGCCGAGCGTTTGGCCATCATGGTCATCCGCGCCGCCTCGACGGTGATCTTGATATCCTCCACCCGGGCGCGCGCGGCATCGAGATTACCCAGACCACCCGCCGCCGTCTCGGCCTCGCGCAGTTGCAGCCGGGCGGCGGTCGCGTCCTCCTGATGCCGGGTCACGGCGAGGTTCATCGTCTCCAGGCGCCCCTCGGCCAGGTTGCGATCGGCCTCCGCCCGGCTGAGCGCGCGGCCCGCATCGGCCAGTTGCGTGTCAGCCTCGCGCCGGGCCTGACGGGCGGCGCGGTCGGCCTCCGTCAACTCCGCCAGCCGCTTGGTCAGCGCCTCATGGGCCAGGCGCGCGGCATCGGCACGGGCGCCCACACGCTCCATCTCCTGTTTCAGCGCCTCCAGACGGTTGAGCTGTTCCAGGCGCAACGCCGCCGCGCTTGGCGCGTCTTCGGCCCAGGCGCGGTAACCATCCCAACGCCACAGATCACCTTCCACCGACACCAGCCTTTGACCGGGCTGTAAAAACGGTTGCAGACGTGGGCCATCATCGGCGTCTACCAGCCCGATTTGCGTGATACGCCGTAACATCACATCGGGGACCGTCACATGGGCGGCCAATTGATGCACCCCTTCGGGCAGGGGCTGCGGTTGATCATAGGGTGACAGCGCGGCCCAGCCCGAGGGGCCATCCGCGGCCACGGCAGGGGCGCGCAGATCGTCGGCCAGCGCGGCACCCAAGGCCTTTTCATACCCCGGCGTGACAGTCAGCTGATCCAGAACCTGCCCGCCTTCGGCCGTGTCACGCTGCACCAGCTTGACGAGTGCGGACACCTCGGCCCTGAGCGCGCCCATCTCGCCTTCGGCCTCCGAGCGTTGCGCACGCGCCTCGGCCTCCCGCGTCTGCGTCTCGCCGCGGGCAATGTCGGCTGCGTTCAGCGCCTCGTCCGCCCGGGTGGCCAGCGCCTGCGCCTCGGCCTCCGCGCGGGTTGCACGCTCCTGCGACAGCGCGGCCCCAGTCAACGCCTCCTGCGCGGCGGCCACGGCGTCGCGCGCCTTGCCTGCCTCGGCCTCGGACCGCGCCAATGTCTTGCGGCTGTCTTCCAACAGGCGCTGCGCGGATTGGTGGCGGGCGGCCAGACGGGCCACATCCTCGGTCACCTGCGCCAAGCTGGTTTCGCGGTCCTGCAAAGTCACGGCGGCCTCATGGGCGGCCTCCGCCGCCGCCGCCAGCCGCGCGTCATGCCCGTCAGAGGCTTTGGCAAGCTCGCGCGCTTCCCAGTCCAGCCGCTCGATGGTCTCGCCCGCATCACGGTTGAGCCCGCTTTCGCGATCAATATCGCGCGCAAGCTGATCAATCCGGCCCTCGAGCGTGGCGATCAGCGCCGCGGCCCGCGCCTCCTCATCGTTCAACCGATCCCCCTGCACCGTAAGACGCTGCAAGACGGCCGCCGCGATCGCCTCCTCTTCTCGCAGCGGCGGCAAGGCCTCATCGGCCTGGATGCGCCCTTGCGCGGCCTGGCGTGCCGCTGTCTCGGCCTGCGCGGCCTCGGTCGTGCGGGTCCGCAACGCCTCATCGGCCGCGGCGCGCGCCTCATCCGCCTCGCGCCAGCGCCGATATAGGAGCATGCCCTCGGCCTGCCGCAGAGCCTCGCCGATCTCGCGATAGCGCGCTGCCTGACGGGCCTGCCGGGCCAGTTGCTGCAACTGGGCGGCCAGTTGCTCGATCACATCATCCACGCGCGTGAGGTTGCTCTCGGCGCCTTTCAACTTCAGCTCCGCCTCATGGCGGCGTTGATAGAGCCCGCTGATCCCGGCCGCCTCCTCCAGAATGCGCCGCCGCGCCTTCGGTTTGGCGTTGATCAGCTCTGAGATCTGTCCCTGCCGGACCAAAGCCGGCGAATGCGCCCCGGTCGACGCATCGGCAAACAGCATCTGCACATCGCGCGCGCGCACATCCTTGCCATTTGTCTTATACGCACTGCCCACATCCCGGGTGATGCGGCGCACAATCTCCAGCGTGTCGTTGTCGTTGAAGCCTGCAGGTGCCAACCGGTCGCTGTTATCGAGAAAGAGCTGCACCTCGGCAAAGTTGCGTGCTGGGCGTGTCGCCGCACCCGCAAAGATCACATCCTCCATTCCGCCGCCGCGCATCGCGGTCGGTCGGTTTTCCCCCATCACCCAGCGCAAGGCCTCCAAGAGGTTGGACTTGCCACAGCCATTGGGCCCGACAACACCGGTCAGACCATCTGAAATGATCAAGTCGGTGGGATCGACAAAGCTTTTGAAGCCGGTCAGCCTGAGCTTGGAAAATCGCAAATCGGACGTGTCCCGTGATTCCGCATGAACAAATAGCGTGACCGGTTCAAGGGTGGTCTGTCAACGGCGCTGCCCCTGCATGTGGCAGGGAACGGTGGGTTATCCACAAGATATTGCCCCTTGCCCCCTAAAACGGCTGACAATCGAATTCGAGAGACTCACGCCCCTGCCCGGTTCCGTGCCAGCTGTCGATCTCGTAACACTCCAGGCCCAGTGGAGGCGTCGGCACCCAACCGGGGCGTCCTGCCCCATCGCAATCGAGCTGCCCCAGCGCCAGCGCCTGATCGCCTGTGATGCGCGTGACCGAACAGCCACTGACCATTGCCATAGCCTGGGCCGCCCGCCCTTCGATCGGGCCGAACCGAGGTGCGTATTGCATATTGATGCGAATGGCCTCTGCCAGGTCGCCCCGGACACGCACGTCAAAGGTGCTGCCGTCGACCGTTACACGCTGGGCCGCCAGCCCCCGAAATTCTGGGCTGGGCGTGTTGCACGCCATCAGACAAAGACACAGGATCACAAATCGCATGGTCCCAAACTGCCCAATTGCGGTTAACAAACCCTTGCGCCATTGCGGCGCCTTCCGCGCGGTCATATGTTTTGATCAAACCGGCGAGGCCCCATGCCCTTTGAACCAGTCCAATCGGAAAAGCTTTCCACCTCGGTCGTGCGCCAGATCGAAGGGTTGATCCTGCGCGGCATCCTGCGCCCTGGTGACCGGCTCCCGTCGGAGAGGGAGCTGTCGGAGCGGCTGGGCGTTTCGCGCCCCTCTCTGCGCGATGCGGTGGCCGAACTCCAGCAGCAGGGGCTGCTGGCTACCCGGGCAGGGTCCGGCATCTATGTGGCCGATGTTCTGGGCTCGGCCTTCTCGCCCGCACTGACCAGGCTATTCGCGACCCATGACGAGGCGGTCTTTGACTATCTTTCCTTTCGCCGCGACCTGGAGGGGCTTGCCGCCGAACGCGCAGCGCGCCTCGCCTCGGACAGCGATCTCAAGGTGATCCAGGCCATTTTCGACAAGATGGAAGCTGCCCAGGCGCGACGCAACCCGCAAGACGATGCGGCACTCGATGCGCAGTTTCACACCGCCATCATCGAGGCCAGCCACAACATCGTCATGCTGCATATGATGCGCTCGATGTTCGATCTGCTGCGCGAGGGGGTGTTCTACAACCGTCAGGTCATGTTCAAACAGCGCACGACACGTGCTGCCCTTCTCGATCAACACCGCGCGATCAACCAGGCGCTGCAAGACCGCGACCCTGAAGGCGCGCGAGCGGCGATTGAGGCGCATCTGGGCTATGTCGGGCAAGCCCTTGCCGATCATCAAAAGACCGAACGGAACGAGGTGATCGCTCGCAAACGCCTGCAGCAGGAACTCGGCAGCTGAGCCAGGGCCCTCGCCACCTCCCGCGTGGTGGCCAGCGCATGATGGCAAAGCCTTCCCCAGCCCCGACCAGACCCGCGACGGGCAGACGCGCCTATCCTGTCCGGCCCGAAATGAACGCCCGGGTCTGCTGATGGCGGGGGTGGTCAAAAACCTGGCCGACAGGACCACATTCCAACAGCTCACCCATGTGGAAATAGGCCACCCGATCCGCCACGCGCCGCGCTTCCATCATTGAATGGGTGATCACCACCACGCTCAGATCCTCGCGCAGCGACATCATCAGGTCCTCGACCTTGGCTGTCGCAATCGGATCGATCGACCCGGTCGGCTCATCCATCAGCATCACATCCGGCTCCGTCGCCAGCGCGCGCGCAATACACAGACGTTGCTGTTGGCCGCCCGAAAGATCGGTGCCATCTTTGGAATGCAGCCCATCCTTGACCTCCTCCCAAAGGTGCGCGCGGCGCAGACACCGCTCTACATGGGCATCCATATCGGCACGGGTCCGCGTCAGTCCGTGAATGCGCGCGCCATAGGCCACGTTTTCATAGATGGACTTGGGGAATGGGTTCGGTTTCTGTGCAACCCAGCCAAAGTGGCGGCGATAGACAGGTGGGTCGATCTCCGGGTCATAGATGTTGCGGTCATGCATATATATCTGCCCCTCGATCCGCACACCGCGCGTCTCGTCATGCATCCGGTTGAGACATTTCAGGGCGGTGGACTTGCCGCAGCCCGACGGCCCGATAAAGGCCATGACCTCACGCGGGTAAAGCTCGAAACTCACCTCCTTCAACGCCTGTTTTTCCCCGTACCAAAGCGACAGGTCGCGCACCGTCAGAACCGGTGGTGCATTGTCGCCTAGCTTGGTGGATGGAGTTTGGGGGCTGGACAGGTAATCGCGCATGACATCCTCCTCTGAGGCCGGAGGGCATCCCCGGTCAGAGAAAGGCTGGCATCGTTTGATGACATCAGATTTGATCTGAACCCCGGTTCATCAAATCTTCGCAAAACCTTCACAAAACAAAGCCCCGGATGCGGCGGCATCCGGGGCTTGTCTGTCACGTCACTGAAACGGCCTAGTGGAACTTGGCTCCAACGTCCGAGATCGCCTCGTCAATCAGCTTGTTCCCGGCGGTCGCAGTGATGTCCTTGGCAATCACGTCCCGCGCGGCAGCGACCGCAACGGCAATGGCCTGATCGCGCACTTCGCGCACGGCCAATGCCTGGGCCGAGGCGATCTGGTCCTCGGCCGCCGCCATGCGCCGCGCGATGGAGGTCGCGAGGTCCGCTTTGGCCTGCTCGGCGGCGGCCGCCGCCTCCTGCTTGGCCGCCGCCACGATCTTGTCGGCCTGCTCCTGCATTTCTTTTTGCTTGCGCTCATAGGAAGCGAGGATGGTTTGGGCCTCTTCGCGCAGTTTGCGGGCCTCGTCCAGTTCCGACTGGATGCCCTCGGCGCGTTTGTCCAGCAATCCGACGATCAGCCCCGGGACCTTAAAATAGAACAGAACTCCCAGGAACAGGAAGAACGAGATCATCACCACAAAGTCGGTGTTGGCCAGCGAAAAGAACGGGCCTTTGGCCGCCAGAGCGGGTGTGGCCGCTCCGAAAGTCAGAAGAAAGGCGAATGTAATGCGCATCATGCTGACCCCTTGATCCGTGTCTCGATCGCGGCAGCGACGGCTTTGGTGTCGGCTTTGCCCCCCAGTGCGGTGACAATCTCCGCAGCGGTCACAGTTGCAACCTCCTTCACGCTTTCCAGCGCTCCGGCCCGGATTTCTGCAATCGCCTTTTCCGATTCCGCCGCCTTGGCCGATATCTCGGCATCGGCCTTGGCAATCGCATCGTCGAGGCCCGCCTGGATGTCCGCGCGCGCTTCGGCGGCGATGCGTTGCGCCTCTGACCGGGCTTCGGCCAGCGCGCGATTATAGGCGGCTTCTGCCTCGACGGCTTGCGCTTTCAGCTCTTCGGCCTTGGCGATGTCATTCGTGATTGTGCCCGTCCGTTCGGCCAACACGCCGCCGATCCGGGGCAATGCGACCCGTGACAGGATCAGATAGATCACGACCAGCGTGATCACCAGCCAGAAGATCTGGTTGGGAAAGGTCGAGAACTCAAGCTGCGGCATGCCCGCGGCCTGGGTGGCTTCACCTGTGGTCTCGGTTGCCATGTCGTCCTCCTTGGGAAGGTGCCGTTACATCGGGCGGCCCGCAAAACGCGCGCCGCCCGACCGTAAGGATAAGTCTTCCGAAAGGCCTTAGACGGCGAACATCAGCAGCAGAGCGACGAGGAAGGCAAAGATGCCCAGCGCCTCTGCGAATGCGATGCCGATGAAGAGGGTTGCGGTCTGACCGGCGGCTGCCGACGGGTTGCGCAGCGCGCCCGCCAGGAAGTTGCCTGCCACGTGGCCCACACCGATAGCAGCGGCGCCTGAACCGATGGCTGCCAGGCCTGCGCCGATGAATTGACCGAGTTCTGCGATATTGCCTTCCATGACCTTAGTCTCCTTACGATGGAATGGTTGAGTTCTTGTAGGGCGGGACTTGTCCCGCCGCGCGTTAGTGATGCGGGTGCAGCGCGTCTTTCAGATAGACGCATGTGAGAATGGTAAAGACATATGCCTGAATGGCCGAAACCAGCACTTCGAGGCCATAGATCGCGACCACGCCGATAATGGCGATTGGGGCAACGGCAGCGACCTGGGCGAATCCGGCAAACACCTTGAGAACCGCGTGACCGGCCATCATGTTGCCCGCAAGACGAATGGAGTGGCTCACAGGGCGCACGAAATACGAGATCAGCTCAATGATCGCCAAAATCGGGCGCAAGGGGAGCGGCGCGGCCGACACCCAAAAGAGGCTCAGGAACGAGGCACCGTTCTTGACAAAGCCCAGAACGGTAACGGCGATGAACACCCCAAACCCCATGACCGCGGTCACCGCGATGTGGCTGGTGGTGGTAAAGGACATCGGGATCAGACCGAGGAAGTTGGCGCAAAGGATAAACAGGAACAGCGTCATGATGTACGGGAAGTACTTGATCCCGTCCTTGCCGGTCACATCCTCGACCATCTTATAGACAAAGCCATAGGCCAGTTCGGCAATCGATTGGCCACGCGACGGCACGATGGCGCGCCTGGAGGTGGTCAACACCATCAGCCCAATGATCGCAAGGATTGCCAGAAACAACCACAGGGTGGAGTTCGTGGGCGTGTACCAGTTGACCACATCACCACCAAACAATGGTTTGATGATGAACTGATCCATCGGGTAAAACTCAAGACCGCCGCCTTCTGTCGGTTCTGCCACGTCTCAGGTCCTCTCGTCGTCATGCTGGGCTGCATCAGCAGCCTTTGCGTCTCTCTCGGCCTGCTCGGCCAACTGTTTCTTCTGAACCTCTTTCGCGGAGCGCATCATCGTCTGAATGCCGGCCGCGAGGCCGAAGAATATGAACAGGATCATGAGGAACGGTGTGGTGCCGAAAAGCGCATCCAACCCGTATCCGATCCCAAAACCGATGCCCAAACCGGCCACCAGCTCAATCACCATGCGCCAGGCAAGCTGCGCCTGGGAATAGTGCTCATCCGCCCTCGGTTTCGGCGCCTGTGCCGCCTTTGCGGCGGCAATCCGGGCCTCCAGCTCAGCCATCTTTTTGGTCTGGTCGGGATCCGTCACGCAGGTCACATCCCCTTGGATGGTTCGGGGATGGGATATGCTGTGCTGCGACCTGAGTCAATTCGTTGCGATCTTGCGCAAACCATCCGATAGTGCATTGATTTTAATTAGAAAAATTTCCACCTTTCCAGGTGCTGCCATTCCGCCGCAGGCGCGGTTTCACTTGAATGTCAGCATTTCCGTCATTCAACCAAAAGGTTGATTTTCCGGCATACGCAGATCCCTGGTCTCCTCCAAAAGCCAACGGCGCACTTGTTTGACTGCCTTTCGACGACCGGCCTGCGCCCCGTAAATCAGGTAAAACGCGCCGCTTTGTATCGCCACGTCCGAGACCCGCACCAAGCGACCCTCGCGCAGATCATGCGCGGCGCCGTCCATCGCGCCCAGAAACAGACCCAACCCACTGACCGCGGCCTCCAGCGCATAGATTGGCCTCATCCGCCAATCCCCGTGCAAGCCGGGCCGGATATCGAACCCCGCAGCATCACACCAGTCATCCCAGATCCCTGGGTCACGGTCGGCAAAGAGCCGATGGCGCCGCAGATCCTCCGGCGTGATCCGGTCCCCCTCCAACAGCCCCGGGGCGGCAAACGGATAGAGCGGCGCATTGCTCAGCAGATCGGCTGGCTGGTCCAAAACCCCGCGCACCGCGAACCTGATGGCGATGTCGGCCTCATAGCGATCCAGATCCGCCAGCGTATGGGACGGATCGATCCGCAGCTCGACATCCGGATAAACCTCATAGAACCGAGGCAGGCGCGGAATGACCACCTTGGCCGTAAACAGTGGCTCTGCGCTGATGGTGACGCGGCCCGCTGGGGTTTCGGTAACCTCGTCCGTCGCCTCTGCGATCATATCGAGCGCCGGGCTGATCCGGCCCAGATAGGCCCGCCCATCTGCCGTCAATCCCACGCCGCGTGATATCTCGCGAAAAAGCTGCGCGCCCAGACGTTCCTCAAGACCCCTCACATGGCGGGAGATCGCGGAATGGCTCACGCCCAGCTCTTCGGCCGCGCGGCTAAAGCTTTCATGTCGGCCGGCCGCTTCAAACGCGCGCAGAGCATTCAGGGGAGGGAGGGTGCGTGTCATATGGGTAATGTGATTTTTCTGCACAGGTCATGTCAAGGAACGATGTTTGTCCACACGCACCAGGCATGACAAAAAGCCCCAGAGCCCAATATAAAAAGGCACTTTTCATGCGCTTTCTGATCCAGTCGCTGCCTCTTGGCAGCTCCTTAATCTGTGCCATTCGCAAACGCTTTCGGGATCTGCGCAGACCAAGACCCCGCGTTCGCCCGCGCCTTGGCCTTTGTCGGCCGGACAGGCTCTCGGATCACATCGCCCGCGACATCAACCTGTCGCCCAGCGAACGCGATCTGTTGAACCTCGAACTGCCCTCACAACGCGAAATTCATCCAAGGCTTTGACCCACGCCGGCCCTCGGCTTAGAAGGGTTGGTATGCCCAGTTCGATCGATGCTGTTTTTGCCGCTCTGGCCGATCCGACCCGACGGCAGATCCTTGTGATGCTGCTGGAAGACGATATGGCGGTCACGGACGTAGCCGATCCGTTCGAGATGTCGCTGGCTGCGATCTCCAAACATCTCACCATTCTGACCCGCGCGGGCCTGATCAGCCAGGACAAGCGCGGGCGGGTAAAATGGTGCAAGCTGGAACCCGACGCGATGCGCGACGCCTCGATCTGGATGCAGAGCTTTGGTCAGTTCGAGGCGGTGAACCTCGATGCGTTCGAGCGCTTTCTGGAGCGTGAACTGAACCACGAAGAGGGTCCGGTCGCGCCCACCTGAGCCCCGGCCAAAGCGTTTTGCAATCGTCATCAATCGGTCAAGGAAGTGTTACCAAGCCGCGCCAGGATTTGCAGATCTAGATGCAAATACCGGAGATGCTCGATGTTTCGCCTGACTTCCCTCGCCCTCGCCTTGACCAGCGTGACCGCCCTGCCACTGGCCGCGCAGGATATGGTGCCCGCCACGCTTGCAGGCCACGCAGTTTTGCCCGCGTTCTCGTTTTCCGTCCCACCGGCCGATGCTCCGCAAGAGACGTGGATCTCCGGCAAATTCACCAACGGAGCCACTCCCGCAAACACACCCTTGAGCATCGAGCAAAACGGCCTGATGCGCCCGTTCTTCGGACAGCCGCTGCAAGGGTTTTCCGGCTATGCGCTCAACCGGGCAGAGGATGGCAGCCTTTACGCGCTGATCGACAACGGCTTCGGTTCCAAGGCCAACAGCCCCGACGCGCTGCTGGGGTTCACCCGCATCACACCTGATTTCGAGACCGGAGAGATCGCGATCAACGACCGTGTCTGGCTGCATGACCCTGACCATCACGTGCCGTTCCGCATCATCCATGAAGCGACCGAGACCCGCTATCTGACGGGGGGTGATTTCGACCTCGAAGGGCTACAGGTTGTGGGCGATACCGTCTGGATCGGCGAGGAGTTCGGACCTTACCTGATCGCGGCCACGCTGGATGGCAAGGTCACCGGCGTCTACCCGACACAGGTCGATGGTGAGGAGCTACGCTCACCCGATCATCCAGCGCTGCGCATCCCCGCTGCGGGTGGCGCGGATTGGAAACTGCCGCGTTCGGGCGGGTATGAAGGTCTGGCGCTGACACCGGATCAAAGCCTGCTTTGGGGTATGCTGGAAAAACCGTTGCTGGATGATGCGGGCGCGACAGAAGGTAACTTTCTAAGGGTTCTGGCCTTTGATCCGGTCGCGCGCGAATGGACCGGTGACAGCTTCAAATTCGCGCTGACCGAGGGTGCTGTCGCGATTGGCGATTTCAACTTCATCGACGACACCCGTGCATTGGTCATCGAACGCGATGGCGGTCAGGGCCACCCGTCGGCGGCCTGCACGGATGGGGCCACCGAGGGCTGCTTTGATCGTCCCGCCGAGGTCAAACGCGTGACCCTGATCGACACAGCCCAGATCGACGCAGACGGCTTTGTGCGCCGCGTCGCTCAGATCGACCTGATGGATATTCAGGACCCCGACAATATCAGCCGGATGACCGGAACCTCGGGCGATGTGGCGGACGGGACCTTTGTGTTTCCTTTCGTAACCATCGAAAGCGTGCTCCGCGATGGCGACGAGCATATTCTGGTGTCAAACGACAACAACCTGCCGTTCTCGGCGGGCAGGGAGCTGGGCGTGGCCGACAGCAACGAAATCATTCGCCTGCATGTGCCCGAACTGTTGTCTGCGCGCTGAGCCATCGAAAAGCTGCGGCGGGATAAATCCCGCCCTACGGCAATGGCCTCCGGGATCGCCCCGGTGCGGGGCGGATCTGCCGTCCCGTGCGGGCGGCCTGATAGGAAACGGCAGGGCGGCGACACCGCCCTGCCAACTCTCGCCTTACTCGCCAGCCTGTCTTGTCTCGAACCGCAGACCGACCGCGCTTTGCTCACGGAACCCTTCCCAATAGGTGTGGGTCTCTGTCGGTTGGCCCGCGTCATCAAGCGACCAGACAGCCTCGGCGCCGCTGGGAACCAGATCGAGGTAATCCGCCTTGGCCGCGTCGCCCTTGAGGTGCAGATCAAGATAAGCAGTGATGAAATGCTGGCTGATGTTGTTCATCCGGGTGTTGTCCCAAACCGGATCGGCATAGTGCTCGAACGGGAACCAGCCGTTCACGGCCGGCAGCGCATAGCTTTCGACCGGTGCAGGCATCGGTGCACCCGCATTATGGTTCGCGTTCTGGAAGGTCAAAAGATGACGCGTGGTGTTCAGCGTCCCTTCAAAGATCCCGCGCATCGCCTCATAGACCGAGACGGAATCCACACTGCCGGCGATCAGCATCAGCGGCTTGTCGACCCCGGCCAGACCATCAGCATCCCAAAAGCCTGTATTGTTGCCCCAAGGGCCAAAGGCGACAAAAGCCTTGACCCGGTCGTCTTCCAACTCCCGATGGCTCTGGCTGCCCATCCTGTTGCGGTCCAGAAGGCCTTGAGGCGCGCCCCAGCTATATTGTGTACTGGCCTCCGTTACGCCTGCGCCGGCATAGATCAGCGCGCCGTAGCCGCCCATGGAATACCCGATGATCGCGGCATTGTCGTCTTCGATGATCGCTCCGAGATCACTGTCGAGATCGGTCATCTGATCCAGAACAAACCGTTGATCCCAGGGGCGGTTGACCAAAGTGGAGCCAAAAGCCGTTTGATCGTCATAGGTGCTGTCGCGATGATCGATGGAGGCCACGACATAGCCCTTGGATGCCAGGTTCTCGGCCAGTGGCGACATCAGGAACCGGTTGCCGGGATAGCCGTGCGAGACGATGACAAGCGGAAAGGTCCCGGTGGTACGCGGTTGCGCGTCCCGCGCGGCCTGACCGGTCAGGGTCGCGGTGCTTTCGCCATCCCGCAGGATCACCTCAAAGCTGCTGCCGGATGTCGTGTCGGATGCTGCGGGATACCAGACTTCGACGGTCAGAGGCCGATCATAGATTGGAACATCGCCCTCGGCCGGGGTGTTGACCAAATCGATTTGATCTTCGTTCACAAAGGTCAGGGTCGTGACGCCCACCTTGAACGCGCCATAGGCGGCAAGGGCGGGTGCGTCGGGCCGCACCACATCAATCCTATTCTCAGCCTGCGCCATGGTCGCGGTAGCGAGTGTGAGGGCAGTGACGGCAGAACGCATGAGACTCTCCTGATTGCGATGTTATGCGGGAAAGCTAGTCCCCTTGGCCCGGGATGCACAGGCCATCTTCCCCCAAAGACACAATCTGGGGCAGAACGGACGGTCTGCCGACCCGTGATGGCGACAGCCGCACTGCGCAGAGGTGTCGACCTGCGCATGCTGGCCGACACGTCGGGGCCAGGCCATGCGCCGCCTCACGCGTCGCTGTCCTTCAACAGCAAGAGCAGCGCGAGAACCGTCAGACCAATACCGCCCAGCACCAACCCGCGCGGGGCGCCGTTGCCCAGCGCCAGCTCCCACAGGATGACCCAGCTGGGGGTGAGATAGGTATAGGCCATCACCTTGGCCGAAGGCAGCCGCAGCGTCGCGAATTGCAGCAGAACGAATGTGGCCGAGCTGGCAAAGATCGCGATATAGACCAGCGTGATCCACACGATGCCCGGCAGCCCCGCCCAATCGGTGGCCCGGATATCGCTCCATCCCCAGACCAGCAGCACCACACACCCCGCCAAGAGCATGCCAAAGGTGAAGGTGACCGCAGGCTCGCCCCGGTTCAATTTGCGCACCATCGGCGTATAGATCGCATGCGCCACACAGCCCCAGAAATAGATAACCTCGCCACCGCCAATGCGAAATGCCCTGAGCGCGGTCAGATCAGCACGGAAGATGACCCACAGGGCGCCGCCAGCGCCAATCGCCAGCGCCAGCGCCATGCGCGGCGTCGTGATCTGGCGCATCAGCAGATACCCGAAGCCTGCCGCCATCACCGGCGTCAGCGTGAAAACCGCCGCCGCGCTGACCGGCGGTGCGGTCTTGAGCCCTTCGAACATCAACACGAAGTAGATCGCAAAGAGCCCGCCCAGCACCAGATAGCGCCAGGGTGCTGCAAACGCCGCACGGTCCAGCTTGCCCAGCGCCAGTGCCGCCACACCGATCACCAGTGCGGCCAATGCAAATCGTGCTGCGTTGAGGGCCGCAGGCGCAATCTCGTTTGCGGCCAGTGAGCCCAACGAAAACGACCCCGCCACCAGGGCCGAGAAAAGCAGCATAGCGGCATGACCCTGAAGGGCTGGGCTCATAGATCCCAATCCTTTGCCTTTTCCTTGAGAAAGCTCAGAAACGCCTGCACTTTCGTGGTGCGGTGCAGATCCACGTGAGTGACCAGCCAGACCAAACCGTCCCATTCCTCACTGGGTGGCAGCACCTCGATCAGGTCGGGTTCATCCACGGCTTGCCATTCGGGCACAAATCCGATCCCTGCACCCAGTCGCACGGCTTGCGTCAACGTCCGGTCATCGATGGCGCGGAACATGATCGCCTCGGTTGGCACATTGGCGCGCAACCAGCGGCTGAACGGAGCGCGGGAACTGGCATCGTCATGATCGACAAACCTGTGTTTGGGAAAGTCGGCAAGCGTGTCGGGAACCCCGTACCGCTCGGCATAGGCGCGACTGGCATAAAGCCCCATCCGTTGCTTGCCAAAGGCCTGAACGACGTTATCCGGCTGATCCGGCACCGTGCCCGCGCGGATCGCTACATGCGCCTCGCCATATTCCAGCCGGAACAGGCGCGCCCCGGTCAGGAAGCGCACGATCACCCCGTCATGCACGGTCTGAAATTCTGTTAGTGCAGGGGTGAGCAAAGGGGCCAGGGACACCAGGGAGGTCACGACCAGCTCACCGGTGACATCGTTACCCTGCCCCTTGATCCTGCCCGAAAGCTGGTTGAACTGATCCTCGGTCGCCTGGGCCACGCGCAACAGATCCTCGCCTGCCTCGGTTGGCGTGTACCCGCGCGCATGGCGTTGAAACAGCTTTACCCCCAGCCGTCCCTCGATGGCGTCAATATGGCGGATCACAGTGGCATGATGCACGCCAAGAACCTCTGCCGCGCCGCTGACCGTGCCCATCCGCGCGACCTGAAAGGCTGTTTTGACTTCGTCCCAGTTTTCCATACTGCCCCTCGAAAAAGTTATGTGCGAAAATCCACATATGATGTGATTTATCGGGCGTTGCGTTCGATTTAGCAAGGATCAATTCTCTGGACCTGACCGATACGCCGCGCACCTCAAAGGACATTCTGTCATGGCCAACACCCTTCTGCATATCGACGCCTCGACCCGCCTCACCGGTTCCACCTCCCGGAAGCTTTCCAGCCGGATCGTCGCGCATCTGGGCCCCGACAAGGTGGTTCGGCGCGATTTGGCAGCGCCACTGCCGCAGATCGACGACGCATGGGTGACCGCCACCTTCACCGCCGCCGACCAGCGCAGCACCGAACAGAATTTCATACTGGCCTTGTCCGACCAACTGGTCGATGAACTGATCGCCGCCGACACCGTTGTGATCGGTCTGCCGATCTACAACTTTTCGGTCCCCGCCAGCTTCAAGGCCTGGATCGACCTGGCCAGGCGCTCCGGTCGCACGTTTGAGTACACTGCGAATTGCCCCCGAGGTCTGCTCTACGGCAAGCGCGCGGTTATCGCAGTATTTTCCGGTGGCACCAAGATCGGGTCGGAACTCGAATTTGCAAGCGGCTATGTCGCGCATATCATGCGGTTTGTCGGCATCACCGATGTCGAGGTCGTGGCGGCCGACCAATTGGCCATTGATCCTGCGGCGGCATTGGATTCCGCATATCGGGCGGTGACACGGCTCGCCGCGTGACACCCGGGTGGCGGCGCATCCGCGCAGGAGTTTGACACAACCGCGCGGCGCCGTGCGCTTTGGCTCAGGAAAGTCACCCGCAAAACCGACCCAGTGCGGATTGCCAAAGGGACACAGTTGGGTCTCGCGATCAGCACGCCGATCCTCCGTTTGGCCCTTGCGACGCCCTGGCGTTTTGATCCTGTCAGGCAGCCTGTGGGCGACGCTGATCCTGATCATCCTCGGCGGCGGTCTGGGTGTGGTGGCCTGGCCGTCCTCGTCCGCTGGGCACAAATGATCCTCGGTTGTGACATGGTCCTTGGGACGATGCGCGCACGCCCCCACTTTCGCTAAGTCGAAATCGCGGCCCGAATTGCGGGCGTGGACCACACCCGGCCTGGAGCCGGTCCGCGCAACGCCGCGGCAAATGCTCCTCGCCCGAAAGATCGGTCGCGATGCGGTCCAACACGATCCCAAAAAGACCCGCGCCGCCGCCGCCCCGGACTTGACTCCGTTCGATATCCGATCTACCTCCCCCACAGATCCGGAAGCGTCATCCTTCCGGTCCCCGCCCTCAGGGGATCGCCCTCCACCAGCGCGTTGCGCCCGTGGGGGCATTTGTGCATTGAGCCGCCCTTGCTTATGTCTGGGGCAGAACGACCGACCGGCGCAGGAGGCCGAGACATGTTTGAAAACCTATCGACGCGTCTCTCTGGCGTCTTCGACCGGCTGACGAAACAGGGTGCCCTGTCCGAAGAAGACGTCAAGACCGCCCTGCGTGAGGTGCGCGTCGCCCTCTTGGAGGCCGACGTCTCCCTCCCGGTCGCGCGCGATTTCGTCAAGGCTGTGCAGGACAAGGCCACCGGACAGGCTGTCACCAAATCGGTCACGCCCGGCCAACAAGTCGTCAAGATCGTACATGACGAACTGGTGCATGTGCTGCAAGGCGACGGCGACCCCGGCGCACTGAAAATCGACAACCCACCGGCACCCATCCTGATGGTGGGCCTTCAGGGGTCGGGCAAAACCACGACAACAGCCAAGCTCGCCAAACGCCTGAAAGACCGCGAGGGCAAGAAGGTGTTGATGGCCTCGCTCGATACCAACCGCCCGGCCGCGATGGAGCAACTCGCCATTCTGGGCGCCCAGATCGGCGTCGACACCCTTCCCATCGTCAAGGGCGAATACCCCGTCGCCATCGCCAAACGGGCCAAGACACAGGCGTCCTTGGGCGGCTACGACGTCTACATGCTTGACACAGCCGGACGCCTGCACATCGATCAGGAGTTGATCGCGCAGGCCGCCGCCGTGCGCGACGTGGCGCAGCCGCGTGAGACGCTCTTGGTGGTCGATGGGCTCACCGGTCAGGACGCAGTGAACGTTGCCACCGAATTCGACGACAAGATCGGCGTCTCAGGCGTGGTTCTGACACGGATGGACGGCGACGGGCGCGGCGGGGCCGCCTTGTCCATGCGCGCGGTCACCGGCAAGCCCATCCGCTTTGTCGGTTTGGGTGAAAAGATGGACGCGATCGAAACGTTCGAGCCCGACCGCGTCGCAGGCCGCATCCTCGGGATGGGCGACATCGTCGCCCTTGTCGAAAAGGCCCAGGAAACCATCGAGGCCGAGCAGGCCGAAAAGATGATGCGCCGCATGTCCAAAGGTCAGTTCAACATGAACGACCTCAAGATGCAGCTCGAACAGATGATCAAGATGGGCGGCATGGAAGGGATGATGGGCATGATGCCCGGCATGGGCAAAATGGCCAAACAGGTGCAGGAGGCAGGCTTCGACGACAAGATCCTGCGCCAGCAGATCGCCATGATCCAGTCGATGACAAAAAAGGAACGCGCCGCGCCGCAGATCCTGCAGGCCAGCCGCAAGAAACGCATCGCCAAAGGGTCGGGCATGGAGGTCTCGGACCTCAACAAGCTCCTCAAGATGCACCGCCAGATGTCCGACATGATGAAAAAGCTCGGCAAGGGTAAAGGCGGCATGATGAAACAGGCGATGAAGGCGATGATGGGCAAAGGCGGCATGGACCCCGCCGCCATGGCGCAAGGTATGGACCCCAAAGCGCTCGAAGCGGCCGCCAAACAAATGGGCGGTGCGGGCAAGCTTCCGGGCCTGGGTGGCGGCATGGCCTTGCCGCCCGGCCTCTCCGGCTTCGGCAAAAAGAAATGACCCGCCCTTTCTTCTCTTCTCAAATACGGCTGTCCGCCACCGGTGCTGCGCGCGACGAATTGCGTCGCATCCGCCTTTCCGTGGCATCAAGTGTCGCGCGGCAGCGCGGCTTTCGGATCCCGTTCACGCTGCGATGACGCCCCTCTCCACCCATATCCCCCGGATCGAGACGGCCCGTCTGATCCTGCGCGGCCACGAGGCACGCGACTTCGCGGCTTTCGCCACCATGCTCGCCGACCCGCGCATGAAATACATGGGTGGCCCGTTCAACCGCGATGCGGCCTGGGACTATTTCGCAAACAACAGCGCCAACTGGTGCCTACACGGCTTCGGCGCCTGGACGCTTACCGATAAAGAAGACCGTTTCTTGGGCGATATCGGCATCCTCAAACCGGATGCCTTTCCCGAACCCGAACTGGGCTGGAGTCTGGGCGCCTCCGCCGAAGGCAATGGCTACGCCCAGGAGGGCGCCCGGGCCGCACTGGATTGGTACTGGGCCGCCTCTGACGCGCCGAGCATCGTCAGCTATATCACGCCCGGCAACACCCGGTCCGAAGCGCTGGCTACATGTCTCGGCGCCACGCCAGACCCGAACGCTCCCTTGCCGCGCGGTGAGACCGCGGATGACACCACAGTCTACCGTCACCGGAGGCCGCAATGAGTGCCGCCGCCCAGCTGACCACGCGACGCTTGTGCCTCCGCCAACCTCGGACCACGGATCTCGGCGCCTATACCAGGTATTGCGCATCCGACCGCTCGCGCTTTGTGCGCGGCCCGTTTACCGCTCCCGAAGCGTTTGACACATTCGCAGCCATCATTGGCCATTGGACGCTGCGTGGCTTTGGCCGTTACGTGATCGCTCAAAACGGCGCCCCGATCGGTCATGTCGGCCCACTGGCGATGGACGAGCGGCATCCGCCTGAATTCACCTGGACGCTCTGGACCGCCGATGCCGAAGGGCATGGCTTTGCCACCGAAGCCTGCCGGGCAGTCCTGACTCATCTTTTTGCCGATCTCGGCTGGTCAAGCGTGGTGAGCTACATTGACGCCGAAAACCATGCCTCTCGCGCGCTGGCCTTGCGGCTGGGCGCCAAATCGGATCCTGCGGCAGCTGTGCCGCTGCCGGGCTGCGTGGCCTTTCGGCGCTGTGCAGAAGGGTTGCGGACATGACCGCTCAGATCACCATCCCCCGACTGGAAACCGACCGCTTGATCCTGCGGGCCCATACGCTGAGCGATTTTCCGGACGTGGCCGCGTTTTATGCCACGGATCACTCTAAATTCGTGGGCGGGCCGATGACACCCGAATTGGCTTGGCGCAGTCTTGCGATGGAAGCCGGTCACTGGCTGCTGCGGGGCTTTGGCCGCTGGTCCATCATTGAAAAGGCAAGCGATCAATGGATCGGGATCACCGGCCTGTGGTATCCTGAAGGCTTCCCGGAACATGAGCTGGGCTGGGATCTGGCGGAACATGCCACCGGCAAGGGGTATGCCACCGAAGCCGCGCGTGCCGCGCGTGCTTATGCCTATGACACACTGGGCTGGACCACTCTGATCAGCCTTGTGGCCGAGGGCAACGATGCCTCCGCCGCCGTCGCAACCCGATTGGGTGCAAGGCCAGATGGCCGATTTACCCATGAGCGGTTCGGCGCGATGAACGTGTACCGTCATCCAGCCCCCGAGGCTCTGGCATGAGGGTAACACTCTCGCCCCCAACCGTTCTGCAGACGGACCGCTTGTCGCTGTGGCCGTCCAATGAGCTCACCTGGTGGCTGATGCCCAACGGACGTGGCCACGGCTATGCGACCGGGGCCGGCCGCGCGGTGTTTGTCCTGCCAAGGGAGGACGCATGATGGCCCCTTACACACCGCCAGAGCAGACCTCGCCAGACGAGCGCGCCGCCCGCATGCGCGCCATGATCCCGCAGATCCAGACACCCCGCCTGACGCTGCGCGCGCCCAAGCTGGACGATCTGCCGACGCTCACCGCCTTTTACCGGACCGAGCGCAGCCATCTGGTGGGAGGTCCTCTCGACGCGCGCGCCGCGTCGCGGGTCATGGCGGGCACAATCGGCCAGTGGGCGCTGCGCGGCTATGGCATGTGGTACATTGCCGGTCGGGCAACGGATGAGGTGCTGGGCTGGACCGGCATCCTCTTCGCCCCCGGGTGGGCCGAGCCTGAACTGGGCTGGACCGTGTTCCCCGAGGCCGAAGGCAAGGGTCTCGCGTTCGAGGCCGCCCTTGCCGCCCGCGACTATGCCGCCGCCCATCTCGGGATTCACCGCCCGATCAGTTACATCGAACCGGTCAATACCCGCTCCATTGCACTGGCCGAACGGTTGGGCGCGGTGCGTGAAAGCACCGGCGCGCTCTTGGGCAAACCCTGTCTGATATACCGGCATCCCGCGCTGGACGATGACGGTAGTGTGGAGGCCTACGCATGACCTCCCCGCATGAGCGCGCGCCACACACCCATGCGCGCCCGTCCATCCTTGAAGCAGTGCCTGCGCTCAAAACAGCTCGCCTGGCACTGCGCCCGCCGATATTGCGGGACTTCCAGGTTCTGCTCGACATCGAAGACAGCCTTGCCGATACCGATCTGCGCTCGGACAACCGCGAAGAGGCATGGAGCAACTTCATGCAGATGTCCGCCACATGGGTTTTGCGGGGCCACGGCTGGTGGACGGTCGAAGACAGCGCCGGTGCGTGTGGTTTCGTCGGGCTGGGCTTTGAGCCCGGCGACCGCGAGCCGGAGCTGGGCTATCTTCTCACAGCGCCCGCGCGCGGCAAAGGCTATGCGACCGAAGCCTCTCTCGCGGCCAGGGGCTGCGCGCGTGACCTGCTGCATCTGCCATCCCTTGTCAGCTATGTCTCGGATCGCAACACCGCCTCGCAAAACGTTGCCCGCAAGCTGGGTGCGAAACGCGACGCGGAGGCTGAGGCCGCCCTGGGTTCGGACACCACGCAAGTCTGGCGCCACTGGGGACCGGAGGCCGTGCGATGACCGACCTTGCGATCCCCACTCTGGAGACCAACCGCCTGATCCTGCGCGGACCGGAACCGCAGGATTATCCCGATTTCAAGGCCACCTTCACCTCCTACCGGGCGCGGTTCATGGGCGGGCCGCTCAACGCCTACGAGGCCTGGATGCTCTATGCCGCCGAGATCGGCCACTGGGCGATCCGCGGTTATGGCATGTGGATGATACACGATAAGCAAACAGACGAGACCTATGGCATGGCCGGTGGCTGGAAACCCGCCAAATGGCCCGAGACCGAACTGGCCTGGGTGATCTGGCCCGGCGCCCAGGGCAAAGGCTATGCGTTGGAGGCAACCCATGCCGCGCGCGCCCATTTCTATCGCAATGGCTGGGACGGAGCGGTCAGCTATATCGACCCCAAGAACCTCGACAGCATCCGGCTGGCCGAACGGCTCGGTGCCACCCCGGACAAAGGCGCGCCCTCGATCGACGGCAATGACGTGGTCTATCGCCACCCCGCGCCCGCTGCGCTGGACGGCACCCAGCTGGCCCATGGCATTGACATGGAAATTGCCCATTACGCCGATCCGCTCTTTAAACCGAAAGGCTACGCTCTTGACTGACACCACCACCCGCGCGGCAGCACTTCTCGCCGAGCACCGCGAGAGCATCGACCGGCTCGACGCGATCCTGATCTATACGCTGGGCGAGCGGTTCAAGCACACCCAGTCCGTCGGCAAACTGAAAGCCGAACACGACCTTCCCCCGTCCGATCCCGCGCGCGAAGCCGCTCAGATCGCACGGCTTGAAGACCTGGCGAAACGAGCCGATCTGGACCCCGAGTTCGCCAAGAAGTTCCTCCGCTTCGTGATTGACGAGGTCATTCGCCACCACGAGCAACACCAATCGTAGGGCGGGACTTGTCCCGCCTTCGCCATCAACCCCTCACCGGCGGGACATCCCCGCCACCGCCATTCAAAGGAGAGATTCACCATGGCAATGAAAATCAGACTGGCCCGCGGCGGCTCGAAAAAGCGTCCCTTCTATCGCATCGTGGCCGCGGACAGCCGCATGCCGCGCGACGGCCGCTTTATCGAAAAGCTGGGCACATATAACCCGCTTCTGCCCAAAGACAGCGAAGACCGCGTCAAGATGAACATGGAACGCGTTCAGTACTGGCTGGATCAGGGCGCCCAGCCCACCGACCGGATCTCGCGCTTCCTCGAAGCCGCGGGCACCATCGACAAAAAGGAGCGCGCCAACCTCAAGAAGGGGGAGCCCGGTCAGAAAGCCAAGGACCGCGCCGAAGAAAAAGCCGCCAAAGCGGCAGAGGCCACCCAAGCCCCCGCCGAGCAAGAGGCCGCGAGCTGAATCGCGCGCACGACTGTGTGAGGCGCTTTGCAGGCCTCGACAAATGATCTGGGGCAGGCCACGTTTTGACCATGTGGCCTGCCATTTCAATTCAGGCCCCGCGCCGCGTCATGCGCCCGGGGGAATGGGACCGGAATGTCTGATCTGATCTGTGTCGGTGCGATCGGCGGCGCCTATGGCGTTCACGGCGAGGTGCGCCTGAAGAGCTTTTGCGCAACCCCGTCCGACATCGCCGATTATGCGCCACTGACCAGCGAGGATGGCGCGCGCCATTTTACCCTTTCCCTGACACGTCCGATCAAGAACGGCTTTGCCGCACGGGTGGCCGGCGTGACCACCAAAGAACAGGCTGATGCTCTAAGCGGCACCCAGCTTTATGCCCGGCGCGACCAGCTCCCATCGCTTCCCGATGATGAGTTCTACTATGCCGATCTTGTCGGCCTCGAAGTGGTCGATACCGGTGGCGCGCTTCTGGGACATGTAAAATCCGTACAAAACCATGGCGCGGGCGATCTTCTGGAACTGCATGGCCCCGGCCTACCGTCAACGGTATTGTTGCCCTTCACGCGCGCGGCCGTCCCGACCGTGGATCTGGACACCGGCCGCATTGTCGCCGACCCGCCCGAAGGTCTGATCTGACGTGCCCCGGCGCATTGTCATACATGCCGGGTTCCACAAGACCGGCGCGACGGCCATTCAGCAAACGCTCAAGCTGAACCGACCCCTGCTCAAACCGGTGCTGCGCAGCATTCTGCCACCAGGTCTGCGCGACGTGATCGGCACCGCGCGCGAGGTTTCGGGCACCGACGATGCACTTGCGCGTGCCACCTTTCACAGGCGGTTCGGCGCGTTCCTGTCGGATCTGCAACCGATGCCACGCCGAATTCTGTGCCTGTCGGCGGACGGGCTTTCAGGCCAGATGGCCGGACGCCCCGCCACACCCAGCTACAGCGCTGCGGTGCCGCTGGCCCAGCATATGGCCGATTGCGTCAAGATCGCCTTTCCCAAGACCGAACTGGTTTTGTTCTATACGACCTGTGCCGCTCAAGACTGGTTGCGCAACGCCTATTGGGAGCATGTCAAATCCTCATCCATGACAATGGATTTCGACGCTTTCACCACACGGTTTCAGGGTGCTGCCAATCTCGATGCGGTCGTCGATGAGATTGCGGCGGCCACACAGGTGCGGGTGGAGCGTGCGCAGTTTGAAGATAACCTGGAAAGCCCCTTTGGCCCGGCCACACCACTCCTGGACCTCTGCGACGTACCGCAGGACCTGCGCGACCGGATGACCCGGCCAGAACCTGCCAATCCGATCGCAGATCCGTCGATCCTTGAGCGTATGCTGGAGGTGAACCGCACCATCACGGGAACTGAACAACGCAGGGCAGCCAAGCAAGAGATCTTCAAAGGTGCGGATGGAGCCGGAACATGACAGAGACCCCGCGTGCCAGGGCCCGCAAGACCATTCGGATCAGTGCCCAGCCCCGGGAGTTGATGACGGAAACGCCGGATCTGCACGGCGTATGGAAGGCCAATGTCATCACGCTTTTTCCCGAGGCCTTTCCAGGCGTGCTGGGCCTCAGCCTGACGGGCAAGGCCCTCAAAGAGGGGCTGTGGCAACTCCATATTCACGACCTGCGCCGGTTTGGCATCGGCAAGCACCGCAATGTCGATGACACGCCAGCCGGCGGTGGCGCGGGCATGGTGCTGCGCGCGGATGTGGTTGGTCCTGCAATCGAAGAGGCCATGCAAGGCGCACGGGGCCACTGGCCGCTGATTTACCTCAGCCCCCGGGGCCGCCGGGTGGATCAACCCCTGGCCCAGTCGCTCGCGCGGGCCGACGGCGTGACCCTGATCTGCGGACGGTTCGAGGGGCTGGATGAGCGTGTGATCGCACATTATGGCATTCAGGAAATCTCGCTTGGGGATTTTGTGATGACCGGAGGCGAAATCGCCGCCCAGGCGCTGATCGACGCCACCGTGCGGCTGATCCCAGGGGTCCTGGGCAATGCCGCATCGACCGATGAGGAAAGCTTTTCCTCCGGACTTCTGGAGCATCCGCAATACACACGCCCAGCCATATGGGGGGGCCATGCGATCCCCGATATTCTGCTGTCGGGCAACCACCAGAAGATCGCAGAATGGCGCCGCGCCCAGTCTGAGACGCTGACGCAGTCTCGGAGACCGGATCTGTGGGCGAAGTACAAAAAGTAGGGCGGGACTTGTCCCGCCACGCCTGGCCGGCGGGACAAGTCCCGCCCTACTCCTGCCCTGCGCCACCGGGTGAGCCGTATCAGTGAGATCATAGGATCAGCACAGTTCTGTACCGGACCCGGATCACCGGGACCCGGTGCTCGAAGTGTAACGCTCGTTCAGAAGGTGCCGCCGGAGGCAGATCGCTCCCACACCGCGCTGGATCGCGGGACCAACCTGGACGGTTCCGTCGACCGCCTGATGAAACGCCGCATCTGACGCGATCCGAAGCGCCATGCGACGTGCTCCGGATTTCCTCTTGATCGCACGGGGCATCCCGCCTAAACACCGCCGGGACAGAGTCGCCTCGCGCGGCTCTGTTCCCTTCGGATATGGTACCTTCTTCGGGACCCGCGCGTATCCGGGGACATCGCGACAAGGATATGCCGACCTGCATCTCTGGCGGGCTGCTCCAAGGGGGCGGGACCCGGTGAAGACCAAGAGCTCTGAGGCGCACCAAACCTTCGTGGATCAACCACGAGCATATAGGAGTAGATCAGATGAACCTGATCGCAGAGATCGAGGCGGAACAGATCGCCGCCCTGGGTAAAGAGATCCCGGACTTCAAGGCCGGTGACACCGTCCGCGTCGGCTATAAGGTGACCGAAGGGACGCGCAGCCGGGTGCAGAATTACGAAGGTGTCTGCATCGCCCGCAACAACGGCAAAGGCATCGCCGGGTCGTTCACCGTTCGCAAAATCTCGTTCGGCGAAGGCGTGGAACGTGTGTTCCCGCTCTATTCGACGAATATCGAAAGCATCGAGGTTGTCCGTCGTGGCCGTGTCCGCCGCGCCAAGCTCTACTATCTGCGCTCGCGCCGGGGCAAATCGGCCCGGATCGCCGAAGATACCCGTTACAAGCCGCTCTCGGGCGCCAAGGCATAAGGACTGGACCGATGAAAAAAGAAATCCACCCCGATTATCACCTCATCGACGTCAAGATGACCGATGGCACCATCGTCCAGATGAAATCAACCTGGGGATCGGAAGGCGACACGCTCTCGCTGGATATTGATCCTTCGGTTCACCCGGCCTGGACCGGCGGCTCGTCGCGTCTGATGGATACCGGCGGCCGTGTGTCGAAGTTCAAAAAGAAATACGAGGGTCTGGGTTTCTGAACCCGCTTCATATTCGTTCGGAGAACGCCGCGCTATTTGCGCGGCGTTTTTTTGCGAAATGTGAGAACTATCGACGATACTCCGCTGGCAACGCCCCGCATCGGAACCCGCCTGCAACGCCTCAGGCGAATGGATCGTTGGGATATCCCACCGCAGCCAGATAGAGCCCGTATGGCGGGCAAACTGGACCACAGGCGGCACGATCCTTTGCCTCCAGAGCGCGGCGCACGTCCGCTGGGGTCCAGGTCCCCGCACCGACCCGCTCCAGCGTACCGACAAAACTGCGAACCTGATTGTGCAGAAACGACCGCGCACGCACGTGAAAGTGGATTTCGGGGCCTGAGAACCCTTCAACCCGTTGCACCCGCAAGGCATCCAGCGTCTTGACCGGGCTTTTTGCCTGGCAGATCGAACTGCGGAACGTGGTAAAATCGTGGTTGCCGATCAGCATATCCGCGCCTTGCTGCATCGCGTGAACATCGAGCGGATGCGTGATCTGCCAGACCTGGCCCGCATCATGCGTCGCAGGCGCGCGACGTTCCAGAATGCGAAAGAGATAACGCCGCTCGACCGCCGAGAACCGCGCGTGCCATGCGTCCTCCACCTGCGCGCAGGCCAGGATCGAAACCGGGTTGGGCTTGAGATGATAATTCAGCGCCTCCGACAGCCGGAACGGATCCCAGTCGCGCGCCATATCGCAATGGGCGACCTGGCCCAGCGCATGCACGCCCGCATCCGTGCGCCCGGCAGCCGCAATGGTGTGGTCACGTCGTTCAAGCCGCGCAAGGGCGGCCTCGATCGCGCCCTGGACCGAGGGTTGATCGGCCTGCCGCTGCCACCCGGCAAACGGGGCACCGTGATATTCGATTTTCAAAGCGTAACGGGGCATGGCACTGCCAGCTAAACCGATGATCGGGCCGGGGCAAGGGTACGCAGCGTGCCCGCCACCCCGAGCCCGGGGGAATTCCCAGTTGGGCTTCCCACTGGTATCCTTGGATCCTGATGCCTATTTTGGCGAGAAGACAAAGGTAGGAATTCGGTTTGGTCATTTCCACACTCGCCGACACGCTGGTCCGGGGCGTCGAAGAGGCGAGCGACCGGATTTCAGGCGCGTTCTTTGAACCGGTGATCCGGCTGGGCGTGACGGGGCTGGCACGCTCGGGCAAGACGGTCTTTATCACTTCGCTGGTCGCCAACCTTCTGGATCGCGGGCGCATGACCGGATTGGTCGCAGCAGGCGAAGGGCGCATCAGCGCCAGTTTCCTGCAACCCCAGCCCGACGATACGGTGCCCCGGTTCGACTATGAGACCCATCTTGCGGCCTTGACAGGCGCCGCACCGCATTGGCCCGACAGCACCCGCGCGATCTCGGAACTGCGCCTGTCGATGCGTGTCAAACCCGCGGGGCTGCTGGCAGGGTTGCAAGGGCCGCGCACGATCCACCTCGACATCGTGGATTACCCCGGTGAGTGGCTGCTCGATCTGCCCCTTCTGGACAAGAGTTTTGAGGATTGGTCGGGCGACGTGCTGGGGCGAACCCAAACGCGCGACATGGCGGCGGGGTTTCGCGATTTGCTGTCGGACGCTAAGCCCGATGTGCCCCATGACGAAGGCCCTGCCAAAGCGCTTGCCTCGGCATTCACCGGCTATTTGCAGGCCGCGCGCGATGCGGGATTTTATGATTGCACACCGGGGCGGTTCCTGCTGCCGGGCGATCTGGCGGGCTCTCCCGCTCTGACCTTTGCGCCGCTACCCGGACCGCGCGGCCCGCGCGGTTCGATCTGGCGGGAGTTCGAACGGCGGTACGAGGCCTACAAGGCGAAAGTCGTGCGCCCCTTTTTCCGCGATCACTTTGCCCGGATCGACCGGCAGATCGTGTTGGTCGATGCGCTGGGCGCAATCCACAAAGGGCCCGAAGCGGTCGAGGATATGCGCCACGCAATGGCCGATATCCTGGCCGCGTTCCGCCCGGGCAGAAACGCCTTTCTCAGCCAGCTCTTGCGGGGCAAACGGGTTGAACGGATCCTGTTTGCCGCGACCAAGGCCGATCACATCCACCACAGCCAGCACAGCCGCCTGACCGCCATCATCGAAGCACTGACGCGGGAGGCCCGCGACCGCGCGGGCTTTGCCGGAGCGGAAACAGCGGCGATGGCAATCGCCGCGATCCGGGCCACGACGGAAGAGACGCGCGATCATCAGGGCACAGCCCTCGACATGGTGCGCGGCACGCTGCAAGACACTGGCAAACAGGCCGCTCTATACCCTGGTGAGTTGCCCAAGGATCCCGGCCAGTTGCTGCGCCCCGCCCGCGATGGCGCGCAAACCTGGCTGGAGGTCGATTTCGAGGCGATGCGCTTTGCCCCTGCGGTGCTATCGCTGAAACCGGGTTACGGCCCGCCGCATATCCGGCTCGACCAGGCCGCCCAGTTTCTGATCGGAGATCGGTTGTGACGGGGTTCTTCCTGCGTCCCGCGCGTCCGACCGATGCGGGCCGCACCGGCGCGATCCTGTCGGCTTTCATTGATCATACCGATTGGATGCCGCGCATCCACACCCGGGCCGAAGATCTGAGCTTTGCCGCCGATATGATTGACCGCGGCTGGGTCACAGTGGCCGAGACGGCGGGCACGGTGGTCGGGTTCTCTGCGCGCGAAGCCTGCATGGTACATGCGCTTTACGTGGATGCGCGCGCGCGCGGAAAAGGCTGCGGCGGGGCTCTGCTCAAGCAGATGCAGCGGGCGACAGACACGCTGACGTTGTGGACATTTCAGCACAACACCCGCGCGCAGGCGTTCTATCGGCACCACGGGTTTGCCGAGATGGAACGAACCGATGGCGCGGGCAATGATGAAGGGTTGCCCGATCTGCGAATGGGCTGGAAAAGGGGCAGGATATGACCACACCAAAAGGTCCCGTGATCATCGACCTGGAGGAGGCATCGCCCGCCCCCAGCGTGACCGAAGCCCCACCTGTCCCGGATGCCGCCGCCCTGCCCACAGGAGAGGCGATGCAGATCGCCGCCAGATTGGCCGCGCGCAGGCCATCGCGGCTCGCACGATGGTTCTGGGGCTTGCTGACGGCGCTGTTGGGCGCGGTGATTTCGGTGGCGGCGTGGGATTTCGTGACCGGACTTTTGGACCGTGCCCCGCTCTTGGGTTGGGCAGTCACCGCTGTGTTCGCGGCATTTCTGTTGGTCCTCGCGGTGATTGGCGTCCGCGAGATGGCCGCCTTTGGCCGATTGTCACGCATCGACGATCTGCGCCGCGCCGCCGATGACGCCATCGCGGCGCAGGATCTGGTCGTCGGCCGCCGCGTCGTTGCCCGGATGACCCGTCTTTATGCAGCGCGCGAGGAAACCCGTTGGGGCCGTGATCGGCTGGCAGAGGCGCAGAGCGACATGTTTGACGCCCCCGCGCTGCTGGATCTGGCCGAGGCGGAACTGCTGGTCCCGCTCGACAAGATGGCCAGCCGCGAAGTCGAAGCCGCCGCCCGTCAGGTGGCCACCGTTACCGCCCTTGTACCGCTGGCGCTGGCGGACGTGGCGGCAGCCCTTGTCGCCAATCTGCGGATGATCCGCCGGGTTGCCGAGGTCTATGGCGGCAGATCCGGGGTTTTGGGCTCTTGGCGGTTGACGCGCGCGGTCCTGACCCATCTTGTGGCGACAGGCGCTGTGGCGGTGGGCGACGATATGCTGGAACCGGTTCTGGGCGGTACGATCCTTGGAAAACTCTCGCGCCGGTTTGGCGAAGGTTTGGTGAACGGCGCGCTGACTGCACGGGTGGGTGTGGCCGCGATGGAAGTCTGCCGCCCCCTGCCCTTTTCCGAACGCCGCCGCCCCTCGGTCCGGGGGATGGTGAAAAACGCGCTGACCGGGCTAGTTCGCCTCAAAACCAGGTAGAAGGTTAACGATATGGAAAGCTTTGCGGCCGATCTGGCAACCATGGTGCGGACCCCACTGACCCCCGCTCATGTGGCGGAGATGCGGAAAGTGGGGCGCGAGGTCACCCTCAAACCGGGCCAGATGCTCCAGGAGCCGGGCCAGCCGATGACGGTCTTTCCCTATCTGGTGGAGGGCGAGCTCGAGGCGATCGACCCCCGTACCGGCGCCCGCACCGGCAATGCGACGCTGGGTCCGGGGCAGTTTTTCGGCGAGCTGGGCTTTCTGACCGGCGGTGTGGCGCTGATGGGCAGCCGTGCGGTGGTGGCCTGCCGGGTCCTGTGTGTGCCGCGCGCCGAGATGTTGCAACTGATGTCCGATATCCCTGAGATGAGCGATATCATCATCACCGTCTTTGCCGCCCGCCGTCGCCGCATCCTGGAGAGCCGAGAGGCCGGACTGACGCTGATCGGCGGCGAGACCAATCGCGATCTGCGACGCATCGCCAGCTTTGCCGCGCGCAACCGGATCCCGTTTCGCGAGCTTGCGCTGGACAGTGACGAGGCGCGCGATCTGGCCGCTCAATGCGGCATTGCCGAAGCGCAGCCGGGGGCCATCTTTGGCCGCGACCAGAAGATCGACCCGCCCACGCCGCGCGCTGTGGCCCGCGCACTGGGCCAGGATCTGGAGATTGCGGCGGGCGATGTGGTCGATGTGGCCATCGTAGGCGGCGGCCCAGCCGGGGTGGCGGCGGCGGTCTATGCCGGGGCAGAAGGGCTCAGCGCCCTGGTGCTTGAGGATATCGCGATTGGCGGCCAGGCCGGAACTTCATCGCGGATCGAGAATTACATGGGGTTTCCCACGGGCATCTCGGGCGGCGATCTGGTCGGGCGCGGCGAGGTGCAGGCGCTCAAGTTCGGCACCCGCTTTGCCACGCCGCGCCGGGCCGTGGCGCTGCGCCAATGCGACGAGAAACTGTTTCACATCGAACTGGATGACGGCGTCGAGGTCTCGGCCCGCGCGGTCATCGTTGCCACGGGCGTGCAATACCGGCGCTTGCCGCTTGAGGGGCTTGAGCGGCTCGAAGGTGCGGGCGTCTACTATGCCGCGACCGAGGTCGAGGCGCGCTGGTGCCGCGACAGCGAGGTCGCGGTGATCGGCGGCGGCAACAGCGCCGGGCAGGCAGCGATGTATCTCAGCCGCACCGCGCGCCACGTGCATGTTCTGGTGCGTGGCAAGACGCTGGCTGCGTCGATGTCGGACTATTTGCTGCAACGGCTGGAGGCGCATCCGCGCATCACCATCCATCTGTGCACCAGCGTGACCGAACTGCATGGCCAGAGCATGCTGGAGGGTGTGACGATCCACGATACGCTGTCGGGGCAGAACTGGCGGCTGAACACCGGGGCGCTCTTTGTGATGGTCGGGGCGGCGCCCAATACCGGGTGGCTCTCGGGCCTTGTCGATCTGGACCCACGCGGATTTGTGCAGACGGGCGCCGCGGTCGGGCAATCGTCCTCCTTTGCCACCTCGCACCCGGGCATCTATGCGGTGGGCGACGTGCGCGCCGGATCCGTGAAACGCGTGGCCAGCGCTGTGGGCGAAGGCTCGGTCGTGATCTCGGATGTATGGGCTTTCGTAGGCGGCTGAGCGATTGATTCAGCGCAAGGCGCGCCAAAAGAACCTAGGGCAGACTGGCGGAAAAGCCAGCACAAGTGCCCGCCATGTCAGACCACAGCCACGATCCCGCCGATATCCGCGCCCGTATTGCAGCGCCGCCGGGGCGTGGTCTTTTGCGCGACATGATCTATGGCGGTATCGACGGGTCGGTGACAACCTTTGCCATCGTGGCCGGGGTCGCGGGGGCGGGCTTGCAGCCGGTCATCATCGTGGCGCTGGGTCTGGCTAATGTGCTGGCCGACGGCTTTTCCATGGCGGCGGGCAATTACTCGGGCACCAAGGCCGAACTTGACAATATACGCCGCATCCGCCGGATCGAAAACGCCCATATCGACCGCAACCCAGAAGGCGAGCGGCAAGAGGTGCGCGAAATCCTGGCGTTGAAGGGGTTGGAAGGGGAGGTGTTGGAGGATGCCACCAGCGCAATAACCTCGCGTCGCGAAACATGGGTCGCGCTGATGCTGGAGGGCGAGTACGGGTTGGGGGGCGTCGATCCGCACCCGATGGCCGCGGCGCTGGCCACATTCGCGGCCTTTCTGGTGGCCGGAATGATCCCGCTGTTGCCCTTCATCGCCGGGATGGGCCCGGACGCGTTTCGCTGGTCCGCAATCATGACGCTGGGGGTGTTCTTTGGCATTGGCGCGACCAAGAGCCTGTGGTCGCTGTCGCCCTGGTGGCGATCGGGGGCCGAAACGCTGGCCATTGGCGGCGTGGCGGCGGCGCTGGCCTATGCGGTGGGCACGCTTTTTCACCCCTAGACGCAGGCCATGGCGGAACACCAGGCGATCCGGCTAGACTGCCCGCGCCGGACCGGATCGTCACTATCGGAGCAGGGAACCGTGCAGGACCGCCACAGACTTTCGCATCGCAGCGAGGCCCAGTTCGATCCCGCGAACTGGACGAAAGAGGGTGACGGGCTGATGGCCTCTTCGCGCAAGATGCGCGCCGTCTGGGCGGAACATCGGGCAAATTTCGCCGACACCATCGCGCAGCACATGACAGGCTCCACCCGGCGGAGTGACGATTGGCCGTTGCTGACGGGCTTACCGCGCGCCTCAATGCTGCTGCTGGGATACGCCGCTGAAATGTATCTCAAGGCCGGGATCGCCAAGGCCTATCGCAACTGCGCCACTTCGATGTTCGAGCGGGACATCAAACATCGGTTCGGACACAAGCTCGTTGAAATGGCACAGGAGGTTGCGTTTCGCCTGACCGCTGACGACCGCCAAGGACTGGACGGGCTCAAGGATATGGTTCTTGTCGACGCGCGCTATCCGGTGTTCGTTCCCGATGGGGCGACCTATGCCACCACCGTGAACGCACAGACCTCACGCATCTGGTCGCAAGACGGCTATGACACGCGCGTCGCACTGGTCGGGCGCATCTGCGACCATGTGGCGCTGATAGATGCCGACAGCTCGGACGCTGCCTCTTTTGGATCCTTCACACTGGACGGGGACGGTTATCTGGCGTTCCGCACCGGCGGGCATCTACCGCCCCGGATCACCTACAGGGTCAGTTCAGATATGCGACCGGCTGGCGAAACGGCCCCGGCGGATGTACGCGCGCTGCTGAACGGGGCCCGGTTTCGCGAGGTACAGCGTTACTGGGACCGGGCCTGGATCTATGAGGACGGTATCAGCGCCACCGGGCGGCCAAAAACATACAGGCGGCAGAGGCCATCCCCAGGCTAGTATCTGTCTTGCCTCGCACACGCTGCCATCACGTCAAGGGCGCGCCGCGTGCGGTCAGCGCCCCACCCCTTGCCCCTTGCACCCCTCGCGCCTATAACCCGCCACATGACCCCGCACCGCGCGATCATTATCCGAATTATATCCCCGGCGCTCTGACCTGATGAGACGCCGGGCAAAGGTGTTTGAGTGTTCGCACCGCCCTCCCCCTCTCTCCCCCGATACGATCTGATCCGAAGGACGCCACCGATGTGCGCCGAGACACCTGACTACAAAGATACACTGAACCTGCCAAAAACCGATTTCCCCATGCGCGCGGGCCTGCCCAAGCGCGAGCCCGACTGGCTGGAGCGGTGGAACCGCATCGGCATATATGACCGGCTGCGGGACAAGCAGGGGCGCGAACCCTTCACGCTGCATGACGGCCCTCCTTACGCCAACGGGCATCTGCATATCGGCCACGCGCTGAACAAAACCATCAAGGACATGATCGTCCGCAGCCATCAGATGATGGGACACGACAGCCGCTATATCCCCGGCTGGGATTGCCACGGCCTGCCGATCGAATGGAAGATCGAGGAACAGTATCGCAAGAAGGGCCGGGACAAGGACCAGGTCCCGATCAACGATTTCCGCGCCGAATGCCGCAAGTTCGCCGAGGGCTGGGTCGATGTGCAGCGCGAGGAATTCAAGCGTCTTGGGATCACCGGCAACTGGGCCGATCCCTATCTGACGATGGATTTCCACGCCGAGCGCGTGATCGCCGAGGAGTTCATGAAGTTCCTGATGAACGGCACGCTTTACCAAGGTTCCAAGCCCGTGATGTGGTCGCCCGTCGAACAGACCGCGCTGGCCGAGGCGGAGGTCGAGTATCACGACAAGGATAGCTTCACGATCTGGGTGAAATTCCGGGTCGCCAAATCCAAACCTCTTCCTTTGTCGGACATTCAGGATTTGGTCCCTGATGAGATCTTTTCGGCCTTCGAGTCGCCGGAAAACGCGGAAAGATACCTTAAAAGCAATCAGGATCTTGCGGGTGTGTATGTCGTCATCTGGACCACAACCCCATGGACCATGCCGTCGAACAAGGCGGTTGTCTTTGGCAATGACGTCAAATACGGCCTTTATGAAGTCACTGGCCGACCTGAGGATTGCTGGGCGCGGATCGGCGATCGCTACATCCTTGCCGACAAAATGGCGGGCGACGTGCTTGGCCGTGCGCGCCTCGATGACACCATGTGGCGGCGGTTGCGGGATGTGTCGCCCGATGAACTGAAAGAGCTCAGCCTGTCGCACCCGCTGGCCGGGAAGGAAGGATCAAACGGCGAATGGGACGATCTGCGCGATTTTCGTGCCGCCGATTTCGTCAGCGATGAGGAAGGCACCGGCTTTGTGCACTGTGCGCCCTCCCACGGGATGGAGGAATATGAGCTTTATCGCGAATTGGGCATGTTGGAGCAGGTCATCACTTATAACGTGAACCCCGATGGCCGGTTCCGCGATGATCTGCCGTTCTTTGGCGGCACGGCGATCCTGAAGCCCAATGGCAAGGAGGGCAACGCAAACAAGGCGGTGATCGACAAGCTGGCCGAGGTTGGCGGGCTCCTGGCGCGGGGCAAGATCAAGCACAGCTATCCGCATTCCTGGCGCTCCAAGGCGCCGGTGATCTATCGCAACACGCCGCAATGGTTCGCGGCCATCGACAAACCGGTGGGCGACGGCCTGGATCAGCATGGCACCACCATCCGACAGCGCGCCCTGACCGAGATCGACAACGTCAACTGGACGCCCAAATCCGGGCGCAACCGGCTTTATTCTATGATCGAACAGCGTCCCGACTGGGTGCTCAGCCGCCAGCGCGCCTGGGGCGTGCCGCTGACCTGCTTCACCAAGAAAGGCGCATTGCCCACGGATCCCGATTTCCTGCTGCGCGACCCGAACGTCAACGCCCGCATCGTGGAGGCGTTCGAGGCCCAGGGCGCCGATGTCTGGTATGAGGACGGCGCCAAGGAACGGTTTCTGGGCAATGATCACAACCCTGACGACTATGACCAGGTAAAAGACATCCTGGATGTCTGGTTCGACAGCGGCTCTACCCATGCCTTTACCCTGCGCGACCGCCCCGACGGGACCGAGGACGGGATCGCGGATGTATATATGGAAGGCACCGATCAGCATCGCGGGTGGTTTCATTCGTCATTGCTGCAATCGGTCGGCACCACGGGCCACGCGCCCTATCGCAATGTCGTAACCCACGGCTTCACGCTGGATGAAAAGGGCATGAAGATGTCCAAGTCGCTGGGCAACATCATCGCCCCGCAAAAGATCATCGACCAATATGGCGCCGATATCCTGCGGCTGTGGGTGGCACAGACCGACTATACCGGAGATCAGCGGATCGGGCCGGAGATCCTCAAAGGCACCGCAGACAGCTATCGCAGGCTCAGAAACACGATGCGGTTCATGCTGGGATCGCTTGCTGATTTCAGCGAGGCCGACCGGATCGACCCCACCGTGATGCCCGAGCTGGAGCGCTGGGTTCTGCACCGGCTGGCTGAACTGGATACCGAGGTGCGCGAAGGCTATGCCGCCTTTGATTTTCAGGGCGTGTTCCAGGCGCTGTTCAACTTTGCAACTGTGGAGCTGAGCGCGTTCTACTTCGATATCCGCAAGGACGTGCTGTATTGCGATGGCGACACGGTTCGCCGACGCGCGGCACGCACGGTGCTCGATATCCTCTTTCATCGGCTCACGACCTGGCTGGCCCCGATCCTTGTGTTCACCATGGAAGAGGTCTGGCTGGAGCGGGCTCCGGGCGACGAAAGCTCGGTCCATTTGCAAGATATGCCTGCGCCTCAGCCTGACTGGCTGAACGACGGGCTGGCCGCGAAATGGGCCGATGTCCGGCGCGTGCGCAGGGTGGTCACGGCAGCGCTGGAGATCCAGCGCCGCGACAAGGTGATCGGCGCCTCGCTGGAGGCCGCGCCGGTGGTTCATGTGCGTGATCCCGATGTGCTCGCTGCGCTGAAATCTGTCCCGTTCGAGGATATCTGCATCACGTCTGATATCTCGCTGACCGAGGATCCGATCCCGGCTGAGGCGTTTCGGATGCCCGAAATCGAAGGAGTCGGTGTGGTCTTTGAAAAGGCTGATGGCGAGAAATGCCAACGGTGCTGGAAGATCCTGCAGGATGTGGGTCGACATAGCCACCCGGGCGTCTGCGCACGCTGCGCCACGGCGCTGGGCTAAGCCTCCCCTTCTTTCAGTATCCGCAATGAACCAGCAGGCGTACCCGGCCGGGATCCTCCGACGCTCGATAATCGGACGGGACCCGGCGATCAGCCGGACCGGGTCAGGTCTTGCATGTACGGGCATTGACACATCGTCGTGACCTGCCTTGGAAAGGGGCGATCACGCCTCCATCTTTGATCAATGAAGACATTTTCCAATTGACCGGGATCCAGAATATGCTTGTCCGATTGACTGCCATTGTCGTGTCGCTCACCCTTCTTGCTGCCTGCACGCCGGGGCAGTTCGGCTCGCCCGATCCGCTGGCCGTCGCCGCCGCGCAAGGCAACGCTCCGAAATACGCCGATACACCCGCCGAACGGCGCGCGATCTATCGCGGCTCCCGCGCGGGCGTTGCCAGCCGCTGATCCGCATAAAGCGGATTGCGCGGATCGGAACGCTGGCCCATTGTCACGCCATGCCCATGATCGCGACACAGACCCGCTTTGGCCGGATTGGTATCGAAGAGACGGACGGCGCCATCACCCGCGTCGTCTGGGATGGAGAGGATCACGGCTCGCCGACCCCTCTCTTGCGCGAGGCGGCCAGGCAGCTCCGCGACTATGACGCGGGCGGGCGCACCGCGTTCGATCTGCCATTCGCGGTGCAGGGCAGCGACTTCCAAAAGGCGGTCTGCACGGCGATGCTGGCCATCCCCTTTGGCGAGACCCGCACCTATGGTGAGATTTCCAAAGCGCTGGGAAAATCGGCCCAAGCGGTGGGCACGGCCTGCGGCGGCAACCCGATCCCGATCCTGATTCCATGTCACCGCGTCATGGGCGCGGGCGGTAAACTGACGGGGTTTTCCGGCAAAGGCGGGGTCGAGACCAAGATCGCGCTCCTGCGGCACGAAGGGGCGGCGTCGCTGCTGATTTAGGTCATTGCCAGTCTGTGGCCCGCAGGCCAGAATATGTCCGATCAACCAAAAAGGGGACGCGATATGCCAGAGCCCGAGAAGACGGCGCTGAAACAAAAAATTCGGGACAGGATGATGTCCCTTGAGGCGGCAGAGTTGGAAACAGCCAAAGAGCATTACGAACGGTTTTTGGCCGAAGCGCGGCTTGATGACCGCGAACAGCACGACAATTCAGATATTGCCGAAGCGCGCGAAAATGCCGATCTGGCGGCCGCCTTCGACCATCCGGTCAAGGACCATCATGCAAAGATCGACGTTTTGGAAAGTCTCGATTTCGCGCTGACCGATACGATCGAGGCCGGTGCCATCGTCGGATTTGAGGGCCGGCATTTCGTCGTCGCGGTATCGACCGACCGGTTCGACGTGGACGGGGTCACCTATATGGGCATCTCGATGCAGAGCCCGATCTATAAGGCGATGAACGGCATGGGCGCGGGCGATACGTTCACATTCAATGGCCGCACCGTGGAGATTGACGAGGTGTTCTGACGCATCCTGCGGATCGGGCAAGCAGCGCCCGATCCACGGCGTGCCTTATCGGTAAACATGCGGCGGGGCCGAGGGGCGGATCCGCGCCCTCGGCCAGCCAAAGCTCTGCACCGCAGCCCTATCCCCCCTTTTGCTCGCGAATCCTTGCGTAAAGTTAGATCGCAGTTGGGTCGGGTCACACGTCAAGCCGATGAGCGGCATGGTCTTCAACTGCCCTGCCACCGTCCCACCAACCTGTCCGCGAGCCCGCGAATGCGCTTCGCAGGTTTTCCGATTGCCGGACACTGCGTGCGGTCTTCTCCCGACGGCGGCGCGCAGCTCCCCTTTACCGCGTGATCCGTGCCATGCGGCCGATCCGACAGGATCGGCGAAACCCGCGCCCGAGATCTCAAGGGGTGCACGACGCTCCCTTCCCGTGGGCGTCAAAGCACGGTATCACGGGGTCAAAACAGGCAACGGGCAGGTGCCATGAAACCCATCCGGCTGGTCACAGGTTTTCTGACCGTTGGCGTCTGGACGCTGGCGAGCCGTATCTTCGGCTTTGTCCGCGATGTGATGATCGCGGGTTTTCTGGGTTCGGGACCCGTGGCCGAAGCGTTTCTGATTGCGTTCTCGCTGCCCAATATGTTTCGCCGCTTTTTCGCAGAAGGGGCATTCAATACCGCCTTCGTTCCGCTCTTTTCCAAAAAGCTCGAAGCAGGGGAGGACGCGGAGGAGTTCGGCCGCGACGCCTTCTCGGCACTGGCGAGTTTTCTGATCATCTTCACGCTGCTCGCGCAGCTCATCATGCCCTGGCTGGTGCTGGCGATGGCCAGCGGGTTCGCGGGTGATGTGCGGTTCGATCTGGCGGTGGATTTCGGGCGGATCGCCTTTGGCTATATTCTCTTTATCTCGCTGGCGGCGCTGTGTTCGGGGATCCTGAACGCGACCGGTCGGTTTGCCACCGCCGCCGCGGCACCGGTTCTGCTGAACCTTGTTCTGGTACTGGCCATCTGGACCTCGGCCGCGACCTATGATGGTCCCGCGGCCGAGGTCCTGCCCGGTGTCGATGGCACCGGCCTGCGGATCGGAACTTGGATGGCCTGGGCCGTTCTGGTTGCCGGGATTGCCCAGGTCGCGCTGGTCTGGTGGGCCGCGGCACAGGCAGGTTTTGCCATGCGACCGCGCCTGCCGCGCCTGACGCCGGATCTGAAACGGCTGGCGATCATCGCCGCCCCGGCGATGCTGGCGGGCGGCGTGGTACAGATCAACCTGCTGGTCGGGCGGCAGGTGGCGTCGTTCTTTGACGGGGCCATTGCGTGGCTGAGCTATGCCGACAGGCTCTATCAACTGCCGTTGGGGGTGGTGGGTATCGCCATCGGCGTGGTGCTGCTGCCCGATCTCTCGCGCCGTCTGAGTGTCGGTGATGACAGGGGCGGGCGGGACGCCCTGTCGCGCGCGGGCGAAATGGCGATGGCCCTCACCCTGCCTTCGGCGGTGGCGCTGATGGTCATCCCGGGCCCGTTGATTGCCGTTCTGTTCGGGCGCGGCGCCTTTGGCGCCGAGGATGTTGCAGCGACCGCCCTGGCGGTGGCAGTCTACGGCGCGGGGCTGCCAGCCTTTGTGCTGCAAAAGGTACTGCAACCGCTTTACTTCGCGCGTGAAGACACCCGCACGCCATTCCGGTTCGCGGTGATCGCGATGCTCATCAATGCGGTCGTCGCCGTTGGCATGGCCTGGGCCATCGGGTTTGTGGGGGCGGCCATTGGCACCACGGTCGCGGCCTGGGCCATGGTCTGGCTCTTGGGACGCGGGAGGGCGGGTATGGGCGCCGTGGCGCGGTTCGATGAGAGGTTCCGCACGCGGCTGCCGCGGATCGTGCTGTCCGCCCTTCTCATGGGAGTGATCCTTTATGTTCTGGCTTGGGCTCTGGCGCCGATCCTGGCGATGAGCGGCCTGCGTTGGCTGGCGCTCTTGGCGTTGGTGGCAAGTGGCATCGTCAGCTACTTCGCCATAGGCCAGATGCTGGGCGCGGTCCGGCTGTCCGAGTTCCGCAAGGCGTTGAAACGTTCGGGTTGATCCGCATCAAGGACCAGACGGCTGGTCCATGTCACGCTGATCGGAACACCACTCAGGAGCACCTCCCATGACACGAAACGAAGGCACTTTCGACCGCGCGATGCGCGTCATTCTCGGGCTTGTCCTGTTATCGCTGGTATTTGTCGGGCCGCAAACCCTATGGGGTCTGATCGGTATCGTACCGCTCGCCACTGGGCTTGTCGGCTATTGCCCGCTTTATTCCGTGCTGGGCATCCGGACCTGCGCCGTCAAGTCCTGACAGGGGTCAGTCATGCCGGATGCGGGTACGCATCCGGCCCCAGCCTCCAGGGCTGAGTACGAACGACAGCGCAAAGCCCATACCAAAGCCCGACACATCGGCCACCCAATCGTTCTGCCCGCCGAAAAGCAGACCGAAAACCAGTTGGATGCCCATCAAAAACCCGATCAGGGTAAAGGCCCGGTACTGGTTCTGGCCCATCTGGTCCAGGTTGCGCCACAACACATAGGTGAATCCGCCGATCAGCCCGTAGACACCCGGAAACGACCCGATCAGCGGCACCGGATCATCCAGCACAATCGCATAGACCACTGCTCCGCCGATGCTGGAGGCAAGAAAAATCGCCAGCATGCGCCATTGGCCAAAGGCTTCCGACACCATCTTGCCCATGGCCAAAAGGATCACGCCTGCAAAGGCCGCATGCGTCAGCGAGCCATGCACAAAGGCATAGCTGACCAGCCGTACCAGATGCTCGGTCGGCCAATAGTTCAGCTGCCACATCTGTTCGAGAATGCCGTCGTAGAACCCATAGCTCTGGATCGCGCTCAGGCGCCAGCCGACAGCGCCCGGTCCGCCGATCATCCCCTGCGCGCCGAGGGAGAACGCCGCCTCGATCCCCACGATCAATAAAAACAGCAGCGTTACCGCAGGCGGTAACGGGTTCACGGGGCTGGCATTGGGATCACTGCTCATCTGCGGTCGGACCTCTGGAGGTTAAATGCCGGGCGCCCGCTTGGCTTTTGGACTTCTTGACGGCGCATTATGCCATGGGTAAGCGAGGCAAGCCGGTTTTTCCAGACGAGAGTGCCTTCAAATGTCACAAGACCCCTTCACGCCGCGTGTCTTTTCCGGGGCGCAGCCTTCGGGCAACCTGCATCTTGGCAACTATCTAGGGGCGCTCAGGAACTGGGTCGGCATGCAGGGATCGGACTATGAGACGGTCTATTGCATGGTCGATCTGCACGCGATCACCGTCTGGCAGGATCCCGCCGAGCTGCGCCAGGCCACGCGCGAGCTCTGCGCGGGATATATCGCATCTGGTCTCGACCCCGAAAAATCCATTCTGATCAATCAGTCCCAGGTGCCCGAACATGCGCAGCTGGCCTGGATCTTCAACTGTGTGGCGCGCATGGGCTGGATGAAGCGGATGACCCAGTTCAAGGACAAAGCAGGCAAGAACGCCGAGAACGCCTCGCTCGGTCTGTTTGGATATCCCGCATTGATGGCGGCCGACATCCTGATCTATCACGCCACCCATGTGCCGGTGGGCGAGGATCAAAAGCAACATCTGGAACTGACGCGCGATATCGCCGCCAAATTCAATCACGATTATGGTGTCGCGTTCTTTCCGATGACCGAACCGGTGATCGAGGGGGCCGCCACCCGGGTGATGAGCCTGCGCGACGGGTCCAAGAAAATGTCGAAATCCGATCCCTCGGATATGTCCCGGATCAACATGACCGATGACGCCGACACCATCGCCAAAAAGATCCGCAAGGCCAAGACCGACCCCGAGGCGCTGCCATCGGAACCCGAAGGGCTGGATGACCGCCCCGAAGCCTGCAATCTGGTCAATATCTATGCCGCGCTGAGCGATCAAAGCGTGGATCAGGTCCTGTCCGAGATGGGCGGCAAACAGTTTGGAGAGTTCAAACCCCTCCTGGCCGATCTGGCCGTGGCCAAGCTCTCTCCGATCTCCAGCGAAATGGCTCGGCTGATGGCAGATCCGGCAGAGATCGACCTAATCCTGTCTCGCGGCGCCCAGCGCGCCCGCGAAATCACGCGGCCTATTCTGCGCCAAACCTATGATATCGTCGGAATGGTTGCGCCGGTGGAGATTTAGAAAGGGGTCCGGCCCGGCAAGCCTTTAGTCGGGTTTGTCGCCGAAACTGTCTTGCAGGACATTAGTTGTATGATACAACTTAATCCATGCAAGACACAGCAATATCTATTGATACGATTCGCGCGGCCTCGCGTGACATTGTCCGCCGACTGGGATTTATGCAATCGGACCTGGCCGGCACCGGCATACCGCCGTCGTCTGTGCATGCGATCATCGAGCTCGGTTTGGGTTCGGTCGATACAGCTCGGGCCTTGTCAGATCTGCTGGGGCTTGAAAAATCGTCCGTCAGTCGTATGCTAGACAAGCTGATAGCCTGCGGTCTGATCGACGCCGCGCCCGATCCAAACGACCGCCGCTCCAAGACCCTTAGACTGACGACCAAAGGGCGCGCCGCCTTTCGCCAGATCGAAGATCACGGCCGCAAGCAGGTCGGTTCAGCGCTCAATTCGGTGCCACCAGAGGATCAGGTAGAGATCCAGACCGGCCTGCGCCGCTATGCCGAGGCACTCAGATCTGCGGATGACGCGCCATATGAGCCGCCCTTGGCCCTCCACACCGGTTACCAGCCGACGTTATTGGGCCGGGTGACCGAAATGCACGCGCGCTACTATGCGCGGAACTTCGGCTTCGGGGCAGTGTTCGAGCGCAAGGTCGCCTCTGAAATGAGCGGGTTTCTCGGGCGCCTGACCAACCCGGCCAACACCGTGATCAGCGCTTCGTTGGGCGGCAGGATCATTGGGTCGGTCACCATTGACGGGGAGGATTTCGGTCCGACCTGCGCCCATCTGCGGTGGTTCATCCTTGATGAGGCCGCGCAGGGGCGAGGCGTGGGCCGACGATTGCTGAATGGCGCGATGCAACATGTCGATAGCCATGGATTTGCTGAAACGCATCTTTGGACCTTCCAAGGGCTGGACGCCGCGCGGCACCTTTACGAGAGCGTCGGATTTGAACTGGTCGAGTCGGCCCCCGGCAGCAGGTGGGGCACAGAAGTGATCGAACAGCGCTTTGTCAGGTCGGCCCCTGCGTGACCGACCTGCCGCGCCTTGCGCTGTCGGTACGTCAACCCTCGGCCTGGGCAATCGTTTTTGGCAGCAAGGATATCGAGAACCGGACGAAGGGCTCTATTCGCGCGGGCCGCATGGGCTTGGGCCGGATCTGCATCCACGCCGCGACCGGCCTGCGGGAGGATGAATACCGCTATATCGCCTGGAAAATGCAGCAGATCGACGTGGACTGCCCCGCCCCCGCAGATCTGCCCCGAGGCGCCATCATCGGCACCGTCGATGTGGTCGAGATCGTGGATCAGAGCGACAGCCCTTGGTTCGGCGGCACGGCCGGTTTGCGGCTGGAGGACCCCATCGCTCTGGACAAGCCGATCCCGGCCAGGGGCGCGCTGGGCTATTTCGAGTGGCAGGCAGGCGGATCCCTGGCCGAGCCTTTGCCCTGGATGGCCAAATACGCGGCGCCCGGCCTCTTTGGCGGCCTGCCGCTGTGTTTTGCAGAATCACCCAAACGCCCATGGCCGCGTAAAACCTGACCCGGCGACGACCGAAAAAGGTCTGGACGTCTGACATATCTCTGCCCTACGGTCGCGGATAAGGAGGACCTATCGATGGCGGTTGGCACGAATATCAAAACCTATTTCAACGGCACCTGGAATGATGGCGACGTGCCTGTCATGCGGGCTGCCGATCATGGCGCCTGGCTGGGCACATCCGTCTTTGACGGTGCCCGCCATTTCGACGGGATGGCCCCGGATCTGGAGCCGCATTGCGCCCGCGTGAACCGCTCCGCCACGGCGCTGATGCTGACCCCTACGGTCAGCAGCGCCGAGATGGTCGAGATCGTAAAAGACGGGCTCAAACTTTTCCCAAAGGACGCACCCGTCTATATCCGCCCGATGTATTGGGGGATTGATGGCGATCCGTCGGCGATCATGCCCAGCCCGGACGAGACCGGGTTTGCAATCTGCCTCGAAGAGATCCCGATGGCGCCCGCCAGTGCGACGGTAACCCTGACGCGCACCCGGTTTCGTCGACCTGTTCTGGAGGATGCGGTGGTCGATGCCAAAGCGGGCTGCCTTTACCCGAACAACGCCCGCATGCTGAAAGAGGCGCGCGCCAAAGGCTTCGGCAACGCGCTGGTGGCCGATGCCATGGGCAATGTGGCCGAAACCGCCACCGCCAACATCTTCATGGTCAAGGATGGTGAGGTCTTTACCCCGATCGCGAACGGCACGTTTCTGGCCGGGATCACCCGCGCGCGCCACATCTCGAACCTCGCCTCGGATGGTGTGACGGTGCATGAAACCGTCCTGACCTTCGAGGATTTCGCGGGCGCCGATGAGGTCTTCATGTCCGGCAACATGTCCAAGGTCACCCCGGTCACAGCGTTTGACGACATCCATTACCAGGTCGGTCCCGTCACGCGCCGGGTGCGCGAGATGTATTGGGACTGGGCCGCATCGACAGGCTGAGCCATGGCGCGTGCTTTGGAGTTCTGGTTCGAGTTCGCCTCGACCTACAGCTATCCCGCCGCCATGCGGATCCAGGATGCATGCGCGCAGGCTGCGGTCCCGCTGATCTGGCGCCCGATCCTGCTGGGCCCGATTTTTGCAGCGCAGGGCATCAGCGGCTCTCCGTTTACACTCTATCCCGCGAAAGGCGCCAATATGTGGCGCGATATGGAGCGGCTTTGCGCGGATGCCGGGTTGGCCTTCCGTAAACCCGGCGATTTTCCGCGTGGATCGCTCCTGGCCGCGCGCATTGCAGCCCATCATGCGGACGCACCTTGGATCGGCGATTTCGTGCGGGCGGTTTATCTGGCAAACTTCGCCGAAGATCACGATATCGGACAACCCGCGGTGTTGATCGACATCCTGACAGGCCTGGCGCTCGATCCCGAGCCAGTGCTTGAGGCCGCGCAAAACCCGGATACCAAGGCACATCTGCGCCAATTGACAGAGCAGGCCCAGACCAAGGGTCTCTTTGGCGCCCCGAGCTTCACCATCGGAGATGAACTCTTCTGGGGCCACGACCGGTTGGATCAGGCCGTGCGCTGGGCGGCGCTGGCCTGAGCTTTCCATTGCGCCGCGCGGGGCCTTGCGTCATCCTGACCCTCACCCAGAGAAGGGGAAAACCCATGCGCAAGTTCCTCGTTGTATTGGATGACAGCCGCGAATGCCTGAACGCGATGCGTTTTGCAGCGATGCGCGCCGCCCGAACCGGTGGCGGGGTCGAAATCCTGTCAGTGATCCCTCCCGATGAGTTCAATCACTGGATCGGCGTGGGTGAGGTGATGCGCGAAGAGGCGCGCGAACGCATCCACGCCCATTTCGAGGTTTTTGCCAAGTGGATGCGGGACCGCCAGGGCGTCGATCCTGAACTGGTGATCCGGGAGGGCGAGCCAGTGCCCGAGATTATGGCCCAGGTCAAAGAAGACCCCGAGATCGGCGTCTTGGTCCTGGGCGCCGGAATTGACAAGAAAGGTCCGGGTCCGCTGGTGACACAACTCAGCCGCAATTCCGGCGATCTGCCAATCCCGATCACCATCGTGCCGGGCCATCTCACCAAGGAACAGCTCGAAGCGATTACCTGACTACGCCCCAGACGACAGCGCGGGTCGAGTGGCAAGGGAGCGTCTTTTTCGGGGGCTCTGCCCCCGGCCTTCGGCCTCCCCCGGGAATATTTAGAGCCAGAAGAAGCCGTAAGCGGATCTCCTGCTTCTTCTGGCTATAAATACTCCCAGGGTTTGGGACAGCGTCCCAAGGCCCGTGCGGCCGCGCACAGATAGAATAGAATGCGGCGCAGCCGCTCCGGCAGTGTGAAGCCGGGGCATTTGAAGGGATACAATGGCATCTCTGCGCTGCCCTTTTCTTAGAATCGTTCCAAACCTTGACTTGGCGCCCCCGTATCCGCATATGAATGACAGCCTCAAGGAGACATCCATGTTCATCCAGACCGAATCGACGCCGAACCCAGCGACCTTGAAATTCCTGCCCGGACAGGCCGTGCTGGAGGCGGGTACCGCTGATTTTCCGTCTGCCGAAACAGCCGACAAGTCCCCGCTCGCCACGCGGATCTTTGCCGTGGAGGGTGTGTGTGGCGTGTTTTTCGGAAATGATTTCGTCACCGTGACCAAGGATGACCCGATTGAGTGGGACCACATCAAGCCTGCTATTCTGGGCGCGATCATGGAGCATTTCCAATCCGGTGATCCGGTGATGGCGGGCGACCATACCCCCGTCAGCGGCCATGCCGAACATACCGGAGAAAACTCGGAGATCGTTGGCCAGATCAAAGAGCTTCTCGATAGCCGCGTGCGTCCGGCCGTAGCCCAAGACGGCGGCGATATCACGTTCCACGGGTTCGATCGCGGTGTGGTTTACCTGCATATGCAAGGCGCCTGCGCGGGGTGCCCTTCTTCCACGCTGACGCTCAAGATGGGCATCGAGAACCTGCTGCGTCATTACATTCCCGAGGTGACCGAGGTTCGGCCGGTTGGCGTCTGACACGTCACAGGAGCAACCAGGAAAGATCACCGGGCGCTGCTATTGCGGCGCCCGAGTTTTGCAGGCCGATCAGGGGCCGGAGGCCGTCGCCTATTGCCATTGCATGGATTGTCGGCGCCTCTGCGGTGCGCCCGTCGCTGCCTTCGCCGCTTTTGCCACGGACCGGATCGCGTTCACACCCGCACTGGACGAAGGGTTTTCGACCACTCCGGGTATCACGCGCTGGTTCTGCCGGACCTGCGGCTCGCCTCTGGCCGCGACATATGCGTATCTGCCCGGCCAGATCTATGTGCCGCTTGGGCTGTTGGATCAGGCCGCAGACCTACCTCCCCGGCTACACGCCCATGCGGACGCCCGGCTGACCTGGTTGCATATCCACGATGATATGCCCCGGATCGAGGGCAGTTCCCGCGATCAGTTGAAAGCCGCGCACCGGACATGAGCCCATCCCACACTCTTCTGGCGTTTGACACCTCTGGCCCCCATTGTGCGGCGGCTTTGCAGGTGGACGGCAGGCTCTACACCCGCATTGACGCGCTGGCCAAGGGACAGGCCGAGCATCTGATGCCAATGCTGGAGGAAATGATGATGGACGTCGGCTGCACCTTTCGCGACTTGGACGCGATCGGCGTTGGCGTGGGGCCGGGCAATTTCACCGGTATCCGCATCTCGGTGTCAGCGGCGCGGGGGCTGGCTTTGGGGTTGGGCAAACCGGCCATTGGTGTGTCAACCCTTGAAGCGCTGGCCCATGGGGCGCCCAGACCTGTTCTGACGGTTGCAGACGCGCGACAGGCGCGAGCCTATGTGCAGCTCTTCGGGAACCGCGCTGCGGGCGATCCCCATCTCATTCCCCTCACTGAAGACGCCCTGCACTGTGCAGTCCACGGCGTTGAGCCGTTGGTGATCGGGCCACTTGCCGATCAGGTGGCGGCGCTCACAGGTTGGCCGGTTGCCGGGCCACATGTCTCGCTGGCGGAAGCCGTCTTGCGGATTGCCGAAACGCGATTGGGGAGTGAGCCACAGCCCCCCGCGCCGCTTTACCTGCGTGCGGCCGACGCGGCACCCGCGCGCGATACCGCGCCGACCCTTCTGGATTGATGAGACCCGAGGCGCTCGCGGCGACCCATCGGGCCGCCTTCACCCTGTCGCGGGCCTGGACGGCCCTGGAGTTTGAAGCCCTTCTCGCCCAGCCCAGGATCCTGTTGGCGGGCGACGACCGCGCCTTTGGATTGATCCGTGTCGTGGCAGACGAGGCAGAGCTCTTGACCATCGCCACCCACCCGGATCATCAGCGCAAGGGACACGCGCGGGCCATTCTTGATTGCTGCCACACCCTGGCCCAGGCGCGCGGCGCGCGGCACGTGTTTCTCGAGGTGGCCGCCGACAACACTGCCGCGTGCGCGCTTTATGCGGCTATGGGGTATCGTCAGACCAGCCTGCGCAAGGACTATTACCCGCGCAATGACAGCACCGCTGCCGATGCATTGATCATGACGCACGATTTGACCTGCGGTTAGGGTCCGGTGCAAAGAGACGGGGTCAAGAATCGGTTGACCCCTGCGTCTGCCTGCGGCCTTACTTGCTGCGATCTTGTGCGATCTGACTGACTCTGTCGGGAGGCCCCTTATCGGCGGCAGCCCCAATGAAAAACAACTGGGAGACTTCACATGACCATCATGAAGAAAATCATGGGCGCCGGTGCCGCCCTTGCGCTGAGCGCCGGTGCCGCCTTGGCCGAGCCGGCGCTGATCTTTGATCTGGGCGGCAAGTTCGACAAATCCTTTAACGAGGCCGCATTCAATGGTGCCCAGCGTTGGGCGGATGAGACCGGCAACACGTTCCGCGAGATCGAACTGCAATCAGAAGCACAGCGCGAACAGGCCCTGCGCCGCTTTGCCGAAGCGGGCGCCAACCCCATCGTGATGGCGGGATTTGCCTTTGCCGACGCGCTGGGTCAGGTGGCGGGCGATTATCCTGACACGTCGTTTGTGATCATCGATATGGTCGTGGACGCGCCCAATGTCCGCTCGGTCGTTTTTAACGAGCATGAAGGATCCTACCTTGTTGGCATGATGGCGGCCAAGGCGTCGCAATCCGACACCGTCGGCTTTATCGGTGGCATGGACATCCCGCTGATCCGCAAATTTGCCTGCGGCTATGCCCAAGGCGTGCTCGCCGTGAACCCCGATGCCACCGTGATCGCCAACATGACCGGCACCACTCCGGCGGCCTGGAACGATCCGGTGAAAGGGTCCGAGCTGACCAAGGCGCAGATTTCCCAAGGCGCTGATGTGGTTTACGCAGCTGCCGGCGGCACCGGTGTCGGCGTGCTGCAAACCGCGGCCGATGAGGGCATCCTGTCCATCGGCGTGGACAGCAACCAGAACTATCTGCACCCCGGCAAGGTTCTCACTTCGATGATGAAGCGGGTGGACAACGCGGTCTACCAGGCGTTTGCGGACGGTCCCGGTCTGGAGACCGGCTTTAACGTGATGGGTCTGGCAAATGGCGGCGTGGGCTATGCGCTGGATGAGCACAACGCGACCCTGGTCAGCGACGAGATGCAGGCCGCCGTGGACGCGGCATCGACCAAGATCGCCAATGGCGAGCTGTCGGTGCATGACTATATGTCTGACGATAGCTGCCCGGCCTTATCCTTCTAAGTCAAGGTATGACTATGCAAAACCAGACGGAGCGGCAGGCGACTGCCGCTCCTGCCATTGAACTCAAAGGCATCTGCAAAGCCTTTGGTCCGGTTCAGGCCAACAAGGACATTTCCATTCGCGTGGCCCCCGGCACGATCCACGGTATCATCGGCGAAAACGGGGCGGGCAAGTCCACCCTGATGAGCATCCTTTACGGCTTTTACAAAGCCGATAAGGGTGAGATCTTCATCTCCGGTGACAAGACAGAGATCCCCGATAGCCAGGCCGCCATTGCGGCGGGCATCGGCATGGTATTCCAGCATTTCAAACTGGTCGAAACCTTCACCGTTCTGGAAAACATCATTCTGGGCGCCGAAGACGGCGGTCTGTTGGCCCCGTCCCTGTCAAAGGCGCGCAAAGAGCTGGTTGAGCTTGAAAGGGAATACGGCCTCCAGGTCGACCCCGATGCCCTGATCGAAGAGTTGGGCGTCGGCATGCAGCAGCGCGTCGAAATCCTCAAGGCGCTCTACCGTCAGGCCGATATCCTGATCCTGGATGAGCCCACCGGCGTGTTGACGCCAGCCGAGGCGGATCAGCTTTTCCGCATCCTCCACCGTCTGCGCGAGGAAGGCAAAACCATCATTCTGATCACCCACAAGCTGCGTGAAATCATGGATATCACAGACACGGTCAGCGTGATGCGTCGGGGTGAAATGACGGCGACCGTGACAACGGCCGAGACCAGCCCCGAACACCTCGCGGAACTGATGGTGGGACGCAAGGTGCTCTTGCGCGTGGACAAGGCGCCCGCCAAACCCGGCGCGGCCGTGCTGGAGGTCGAGGGCCTGCGCGTCGTGGACGAGGCCGGGGTCGAGCGCGTCAAAGGTATCGACCTGACCGTGCGCGCGGGTGAGATCCTGGGTATCGCGGGCGTGGCGGGCAATGGTCAGTCCGAATTGCTCGAGGTGCTGGGCGGCATGCGCCCAGGGACCGGGACGATCCGGCTCAACGGCCAGACGCTGGATCTGACTGGCAAAGCGGCGGACGGACAGTCGCGCCGCGCCGCGGGCATTGCCCACGTGCCCGAGGATCGCCAGCGCGAGGGGCTGATCATGGAGTATCACGCCTGGGAAAACGTGGCCTTTGGCTATCACCATGACCCGGCCTATCAGCGCGGACAGTTCCTGATGAACAACGCCGCCCTGCGCCGCGACGCCGAAGAAAAGATGCAACGCTTCGACGTGCGGCCACCCGATCCCTGGCTCAAGGCCAAGAATTTCTCGGGTGGAAACCAGCAAAAGATCGTGGTCGCCCGCGAGATCGAGCGGAACCCCGATCTGTTGCTGGTCGGTCAACCCACGCGCGGCGTGGATATCGGCGCTATCGAGTTCATTCACCAACAGATTGTCAGCTTACGCGATCAGGGCAAGGCGATCCTGCTGGTCTCGGTCGAGCTGGAGGAGATCTTTGGCCTGGCCGACCGCATTGCGGTGATGTTTGACGGCCATATCATGGGCGAACGCCTGCCCGATCAGACCGACGAGACAGAGCTGGGCCTCTTGATGGCTGGTGTCAGCGGGGAGGCCGCATGAGGCAGGCTCATAGACGCAGGCTCACGCCGACACAGGTGGGTGCGGACCGCACCCAATCCGGCGGTTCGGTGCAACACCATCCACGCCCGGAGGCCGCCTGAGATGGAAAAGATGCCACATTGGGCCGATGTCGTCCTGATCCCGTTGATTTCGCTGATCCTCGCGGCGGTCTTGTCGGCCCTGGTGATCCTGGCGATTGGCGAAGACCCGATTGCTGCCGTCCAGTTAATGGTGCAGGGCGCGCTCGGATCGACCTATGGCTGGGGTTACACGCTTTATTACGCTACGAATTTCATGTTCACCGGGCTTGCCGTGGCGGTGGCGTTTCACGCGCGGCTGTTCAATATCGGAGGCGAGGGCCAAGCGATGCTGGGAGGGCTGGGCGTAGCACTTGTCTGCCTGATGATCCCCTGGCCGCACTGGTCCATGGCGCTGATCGCGGCGATCCTGGGATCTATGGCATTCGGTGCGCTCTGGGCTGCGATCCCGGCCTATCTTCAGGCCAAACGCGGCAGCCACATCGTGATCACAACGATCATGTTCAACTTCATCGCGGCGGCTGTGCTTAACTATGTACTGGTCAATCTGCTGCGGCCTCAAGGGTCGATGGACCCCGCGACAGCGCGGTTTCCCGAAACGGTACATCTGCCCACATTGCACGAGATGCTGGCGCCTTTGGGCATCGCCTTTTCACGCACAGCCCCGGTCAATATCAGCCTGCTGGTCGCAATCGCAGCCTGTGTCTTGGTCTGGGTGCTGATCTGGCGCACACGGCTGGGGTACGAGATTCGCGCTTATGGGCATTCCGAAACGGGCGCGCTCTATGCCGGGATCTCACCGGTGAAGATCACGATGATCGCCATGCTGATCTCGGGCGCGCTGGCCGGTATGATGGCCATCAACAACGTGATGGGCGAGGCCGAGCGGCTGGTGCTGAACGCCACAGAAGGCGCGGGGTTCATTGGGATCGCCGTGGCATTGATGGGCCGCTCGCACCCGTTTGGCGTGTTTTTGGCAGCCCTTCTTTTCGGATTTCTCTATCAGGGCGGCGCCGAGCTGGCGCTTTGGACGTCGATCCCGCGCGAGTTGATCGTGGTTATTCAGGCGTTGGTGATCCTTTTCACCGGCGCGCTCGACAACATGGTTCGGATGCCGCTGGAAAAGCTCTTTCTGCGGCTGAACCGAGGGCGGAGCTGAGCATGGCGCATCTGCCGAACCTGCCGCTGGCCCAGACCAGGCAACCCTTGCCGAGGATGTAACACAGATGGATTTCCAGACGATCATCCAGATCCTCGACAGCACGGTACGGCTGGCAACACCCCTGCTTTTGGCCTGTCTTGCAGGCCTTTATTCAGAGCGGGCAGGGATTTTCGACATCGGGCTTGAGGGCAAGATGCTGATGGCCGCCTTCGCCTCTGCCGCAGTTGCCGCGTTGACCGGGTCGGTGTGGATGGGCCTTTTGGCGGGCATCGCCTCTTCGGTGGCGCTGAGTGGGTTGCACGGTCTGGCCTCGATCACCTTCCGTGGCAATCAGCTGATCTCGGGCGTGGCGATCAATTTCCTGGCGGCAGGGCTGACCGTACTGATCGCCCAAGACCTCTTTCAACAGGGCGGGCGCACCCCGCCGGTCAGTTTTGGCGAAGGGCGTTTCGCGCCGATCGAGCTGCCATTCGCCGAAACGATTGCCACCGTGCCCTTCGTTGGGCCGATCTATGCCGAGCTGCTGTCGGGCCATTCAATCCTGGTCTATGTGGCTTTGCTGGCAGTACCAGGCACCTGGTGGCTGCTTTATCGGACGCGGTTTGGCCTGCGGTTGCGCGCAGTCGGTGAAAACCCCGCAGCGGTGGACACGGCGGGCGTGTCGGTCGTGGGCTTGCGCTATGCCGCGGTGCTGATCTGTGGCGTGCTTTGTGGGATTGCAGGCGCGTATCTCGCGACCGCGTTGCAGGCCGGGTTCGTCAAGGACATGACTGCCGGGCGCGGGTTCATCGCGCTGGCCGCGCTGATCTTTGCGAAATGGCGACCTTGGCACGCGCTCTGGGCCTGCCTGCTATTCGGGTTTCTTCAGGCCATCGCGCTACGCTATCAGAATATCGATCTGGGCGCCTTTGTCGTCCCGGTGCAGTTCATGGATGCGCTGCCCTATATCCTGACCGTGGTGATCCTGGCCGGCTTCGTGGGCAAAGCCATCCCGCCGCGCGCGGGTGGCGAGCCCTATGTGAAGGAACGGTAGCGGTTTAGGTCCAGTTTCACCAAAGACTTCGGTCCTTTTTGCTGCGCGGCAGCACACCCTGTTGATTTCGATGTGATGCAGGGTCTATGAAAGTTCATGTTGATTTACCTCCCCATCGCCGAGGTCTCGGTCAATGCCTTTGTGCTGCTTGGCCTGGGCGGGTTGGTAGGTGTGTTGTCAGGCATGTTCGGCGTGGGTGGCGGGTTTTTGATGACACCGCTGCTGTTCTTTATTGGCATTCCCCCTGCCGTCGCTGTGGCGACCGAAGCCAACCAGATCGTCGCGTCGTCTTTCTCGGGGGTTCTGGCCCATCTCAGGCGCAAGACCGTTGATCTGAAAATGGGTACAGTGCTGCTGATCGGAGGGTTGATCGGCGCGGCCTTGGGTGTGCTGGTCTTCAACTATCTCAAGGCGCTAGGACAGGTCGATCTGCTGGTGCGGCTTTGCTATGTCGTCTTTCTGGGCGTCATAGGCGCGCTGATGTTCGTTGAAAGCCTTAACGCCATCCGCAGAGCCCGCGCGGCAGGGGGCAAACCAACGCCACGGCGCAAGCATCGCGGATGGATACACGCGCTGCCGTTCAAGATGCGGTTTCGGACCTCCGGCCTTTACATCTCGGTCATACCGCCGGTTCTGGTGGGCATTGTGGTAGGCATCCTCGCCGCGATTATGGGGGTCGGCGGCGGGTTCATCATGGTGCCCGCGATGATCTATCTTCTGGGTATGCCGACCAAGGTGGTGGTGGGCACGTCGCTCTTCCAGATCATCTTTGTCACCGGATTCACCACGCTTCTCCATGCCACGACAAACTATACCGTCGACATCGTGCTGGCGGTTCTGTTGCTGGTCGGGGGCGTGATCGGGGCGCAGATCGGCACCCGGATCGGGGTCAAGATGAAGGCCGAGCAGCTGCGTATCCTTCTGGCCATCATGGTGCTGGCGGTCTGTGGCAAACTGGCCGCGGATCTTCTGCTGATGCCGACCGAGCTTTATTCGCTGGGCCGTCCCGGAGGAGGGCATTGATGCGGATATGGCTCGCCCTCTTGCTGCTGCTTATACCGCCTGGCGCGCAGGCAGAGGAAGTCGTGCTGGGCCTGTCGCAGGAGCAGGTGTCGATCACCACCCGGTTTGAAGGATCCGAGATCATCATCTTTGGTGCCGTCAAACGCGAAGAGCCGATCCCCGACGGCCCCGAACTGGATGTGATCATCACGCTGGTGGGCCCGTCCGAGCCGGTTATGGTGCGGCGCAAGGCCAACAGGTTCGGGATCTGGATCAATACCGACGCGGTCGAGGTAGACGCCGCCCCAAGCTTCTATGCGGTTGCCTCCTCTGGGCCTCTGGATCAGGTCCTCACCGCTGTCGAGGATCTGCGCCACAAGATCAGCATCAATCGCGCCATCCGCTCTGTCGGCGCCCCCGAGACCATCAGCGACACGTCCAGCTTTACCGAGGCATTGATCCGCATCCGCTCCGAAAACGGCCTGTATCAGAGGCTGGACGATCAGGTGGTCGTCGATCAGCAGACCCTCTTTCGGACCTCGATCAGTATGCCCGCGAACCTGACCGAGGGCGACTATGCCGCGCGTATCTTTTTGGCGCGAGGCGGTGCGGTTCTGTCGCAGTTCGAAACCACCATTGATGTGCGCAAGGTCGGGTTGGAGCGGTGGCTTTTCACCCTGTCGCGGCAACAACCGCTGGTTTACGGCCTGATGTCGCTGGCGATCGCAATTGCGGCAGGCTGGGGCGCTTCGGCGGCGTTCCGGCTGTTGCGCAACGGTTAGAGCGTTTCGTTTTCCCACCGACGCGTATCCCGGTTTCGCCAGGTGGCTGGCAGATTTCTTAACGGAGAACGCCTCGAGGCATTGTGGACTTTGTGCCAAAGGGTTTCGCGGCATCGGTCGGACACTTCAGCCCAATCTGCGGCGGGGCTGGAATAGTCTCCCGCTCCATGCTGGCCGCGCTCACCGGTCCGGATTCCAATCCAAATTCGACATCGTTTCGAAGGCGCAATCCGATTGCGGCAATCCCTGACCCGCTCTAGCCAGAAGACGCTGACAGGTCGATTCTAGGGAAAGCCACCGTCTCTCCCTCGCGAAATCAACAGGCCATGGTTTTCTGGAAACACGACAATCGGGGCGGCGCCGGATCAGCGCCTGCCCGACCAGGTTTCTACTCGGTCGCCACGTCCAGCCCTTCGGGCTGACCCACGACGACGAAATGCAGATTGTCCGGTTGCATGACGCGCGCGGCGACCCGGGCGATATCCTCGACCGTCACAGCCTCGACCTTGGCGTTGCGGGTCGTGATATAGTCCACACCCAGCCCTTGAAGCTGCATGCCCGTCATGATGCTGGCGATCCGCCCATGCCCGTCAAAGCGCAGCGGGTAGGCGCCGGTCAGATAGGTCTTGGCGGCGTCCAACTCCTCGGCCGTGACACCGGCCTCGGCCATGCGCGCCCATTCGGCGCGAATCACGTCGATCGCTTCGGCCATGCGATCATTGGCAGACGCGACGCTGCCCAGATAAACGGCGGCCAGATCCTTGGGCAACAGATAGGAGTAGACGCCATAGGTGAGGCCGCGTTTTTCGCGCACTTCGGTCATCAGACGGCTTTCAAACCCGCCGCCCCCCAGAATATGGTTCATCACAAAGGCGGGAAAGAAATCCGGATCATCCCGGTCAATGCCCCGATGACCGAAAAGGGCCACCGATTGCGGCGTGTCAAACGGCACCACGGTAACGCCGCCATCAATTGTCACCTCCGCAGGATCGGGGAAGGACGCACCGGTTTCCGGTATCGCACTCAGCAGATCGTCGAGCAGGGTGCCAAGCTCCTCTTCGGTTATATCTCCGACGGCGCCTATAAACAGGCGATCCCGCGCGATGGTGCGCAGATGCGCATCAATCAGATCCTCTCGGGTCAGCGCCGAGACACTGGTGATGGTTCCTTGTTCCGGGCGCGCATAGGGATGCGTGCCATAAGCCATCGCGGCAAAGGCCTCACCGGCCAGCTTATTGGGATCGCGCGCATCCGAGCGCAGACCCGACAACACCTGCTGGCGCACCCGTTCCACCGCATCCTCGTCAAATCGAGGCTGGGTCAGAGCAAGCTTGAGAAGTCGCACCGCGTCTTCGCGATTCTCGCTGAGAAACCGGGCCGAGACCGATACGTCATCGTCGCTGCTGTCAAAGCTGATGGAGGCGGCCAGCCCTTCCAGCTCGCGCGCAAAGGCGCGCGCGTCCAGCTCGCCCGCCCCCTCCTCCAGCAGGCCGACCATGAGATTGGTTGCGCCACGCGCGTCATCGGCATCCAGCGATGTACCGCCCCGAAACCGCAGCTCCAACGCCATGAAAGGAATCGAATGGTCCTCCACCAACCAGGCGTCTACACCACCGGGAGAGGTTACTTCCTTGATCGTGACATCCGCCCAAGCCGGAGCCGCCAGACACAGGCTGACAAGGGCTGCAAAAATGCGGGTCATTGAATGGCCTCCTCTGCCTGCATCAGCCACCCTGTGACCGACGCTTCGCGTCTCAGAACCGCACGGGCGGCCTCGATAATGTCCTCTTCGGTCACCGTCTGAAGAATCTGCGGCCAGGCTTGCACATCCTCGACAGTCAGCCCGGACGTCAGCGCCCGGCCATAGCGACCGGCGATCCCTTCGGCATTGTCGCGGGCATAGATTTCCGAGGCGCGCAGCTGCATCTTAATCCGCTCCAGCTGATCCGCATCGACGCCGTCCTGGACAAACTGGGCCAGCGCCGCGTCCAGGGCTGCTTCCGCCTCTTCAAGCGATATGTCAGGGGCGGGCACGACAAGCACGTCAAAACTGGTATCGTCCAGCGACACCCCGCGATAAAACGCGCCGACATAGACCGCGACTTGATTGTCGAATTGCAGTTTTTCAGCCAGATATGAGGTCGTTCCCCCTCCGAGGATCTCGGCAAGAAACGTCAAGGCCGCCGCTTTCTCCTGCACGCCTGCATCCCGTTCGGGCGCGAGATAAGACCGTTGGAGATATGGCTGCGCCACACGTGCATCGCGGTAAATCACCCGGCGCTCGGCACGTTGCGGCGGCTCCTCCGACCGGACGCGTTCGGGTAAGGCGGGATTGGCCGGGATCGGGCCATAGTATTTTTCGGCGAGGGTCCGCACCTCCTCCGGTTCGACATCGCCGGAAACGATCAGAACGGTATTATTCGGAGAATAATGGACATCGTAGAACGCCATCACGTCCTCCATATCAAGCGTTTCCATCTCATGCATCCAGCCGATGATCGGCACCCCGTAGCGGTGGTTTAGGAATTGCGCCGCGTTCATCTGTTCGCCAAACAGCCCGCGCGGATTGTTCTCGATCCGCTGGTTGCGCTCTTCGATAATGACCTGACGCTCGGTGACGATATCGCGATCGGTCAGACGGATATTGACCATGCGATCCGCTTCCATCCTCATCATCAGGTCCAGACGGTCAGCGGCCACCCGTTGAAAATAGGCCGTATAGTCCCAACTGGTGAATGCATTATCGCGCCCCCCGTTGGCGGCGACGGTCGCCGACAGCTCGCCTGCCGCCAGCGAATCGGTCGCCTTGAACAGCAGATGTTCAAGAAAATGTGCGACACCGGACGATCCGATCGGCTCATCGGCAGACCCCGCGCGGTACCACAGCATATGTTGGACCACCGGCACGCGATGATCCTCGATCACCACCACCTGCATCCCGTTATCGAGCTCAAAGCTGGTAACGGCATCGTTGATGTCCTGCGCTTGAGCGGACCAGCCCGCGAAGGCAAAACTCAGTGAAAGCGCAATGGCACGCAACATCCGCGGCTCCTCCTGTCAGATTGGGTAGAACCTACGCTGTGTCTCGGGTCATTCAAGCGCTTCTGGCGGATTTGTGAGGGATTAGGGCCGTTCAGGCGGTGACGTGGGCGTTGCGATGCCAGCCCGGCGAAACCGGCGTTCCTCCGAGAAGGGATTCAACTTCTGACGGTTATAGACCTGATCGTAACGGTTGGTGCGAAAGAGCTGGATCTGTGTCAGTCGGCCTCGGCGCTGGCGGAACCGCTCATCCTCTTCGGCGAGAGTGGTGCGAATGCCCTGCGGTACCCCGCCCCGACCGGTATAGTTGACCAGGGCTGCATCCGCCGAGGAGACACCCTGATCGACAAGCGCGGCCGGGCGTCCGCCCAGGGCCGCGACGGCATCGGCATTGGGTTGCGGATCGGTCAGGTTGGCGCCGCCGGGTGTTGGCTCGGGCAGTTCGGAATAACTGGCCGGTGCGCTCAGCGGCTTGGTCGGCAAAATGAGGAATTCGTCCGGCCCAGCGGTATTGCTGCGCAGGTCGCGCAGACCTGCGTTGGAACAGCCCGCAATCGCCATGATTGCCACCAGTAATGCAATGCGCGACATCGGTCTTGTCACCCGTTCAACCTGTTTGCGCTCTTACTACCCCAACTCACCGGCAAGGTCACGAGGGGTTTTTGCGCCGCGCCCGCCCTTCGAACACGATCAGACCGATCGCGCCGGCAAAGATGAACACATCCGCCAGATTAAAGACAAATGGATTGTTGATCCCACAACAGGACATATTCAGGAAATCCACCACGAACCCATAAGCCAGGCGGTCGATGACATTGCCCAGCGCACCGCCAATCAGCAGCCCGGCGCTCAGCGTCATCCACAGATCCCCCGAAAACCGGCGCACCCAATAGATCACGCCCAGAACCACGAGTATCGAAAACACAATCAGCACCCAGCGAATGAAATCCGGCGCGTCTCCGAACAATCCGAAATTGATGCCCCTGTTCTCGCCATACCGAAACTGAAGGAAGGGCGTAAAGACGTCGATGTTGCGCACCTGGCTCAGATTAAGCACATGCAACATCACATATTTGCTCGCCTGGTCGATCACGAAGGCGACGACTGCGACCCCTAACACGATACGCATCGTCGCTTCCCTAATGCCGGAAATGGCGCATGCCGGTCATCACCATCGCAAGGCCCGCCTTATCGGCGGCGGCGATCACCTCGTCATCGCGCATCGACCCGCCCGGCTGGATCACGGCCGTCGCCCCGGCGGCGGCAGCCTCCATCAACCCGTCCGCAAAGGGAAAGAACGCATCTGACGCCACGGCCGAACCACGGGTAAGCGGCGCGGACAGGCCCAGCGCCTCGGCCATGCGCTCAGCCTTTTTGGCGGCGATCAAGGCACTGTCCAGACGGCTCATCTGGCCCGCGCCCACACCCACAGTAGCACCCTCCTTCACGTAAACGATGGCATTGGACTTGACATGTTTCGCGATGGTCCAGGCAAAGAGCAGATCCGCCATCTCCGCATCCGACGGCACGCGCTTGGTGACGACCCTCATATCCGCAGGCGCCACGTATCCGGTGTCCTTGTCCTGGACCAGCATTCCGCCTGAGACCTGCTTGAACGCCAAGCCCGCAGCACGCGGGTCGGCCAGTGCGCCGGTGGTGAGAAGCCGCAGGTTCTTCTTCTCTTCAAAAATACGGACTGCCGCGGCATCTGCCCCGGGCGCGATCACAACTTCGGTAAAGATGCCGGTGATCTCCCGCGCAGTTTCTGCGTCCAGAAACTGGTTCAGCGCGACAATCCCGCCAAAGGCGCTGGTCCGGTCGCAATCGAACGCCTTTTGATAGGCGTCTTTCAACGTGGCCCCCCGCGCCGCGCCGCAGGGGTTGGCGTGTTTGATGATCACACAAGCGGGCCCACCCTCCGGCGCAAACTCACTGACCAGTTCAAACGCCGCATCCGTGTCGTTGATATTGTTGTAACTCAACTCCTTGCCCTGATGCTGCTTTGCTGTCGCCACGCCCGGACGTGCAGAACCATCGGTATAGAACGCCGCCTGCTGATGCGGGTTCTCGCCATAGCGCAGCGTCTGCGCCAGGCCACCGGCAAATACCCGGCGACGCGGAACCGTCTCGCCCAGCGCCCCGGCCATCCAGGTCGATACAGCCGCGTCATAGGCCCCTGTCCGCGCGTAAGCGATCTGCGCCAGCCGCTGACGGAAGGCAAGGGTCGTGTTTCCATCATGAGCGGCCAGCTCAGCGAGGAGCACATCGTAATCCTCAACATCGACGACCACATTGACAAAAGCATGGTTCTTGGCCGCGGCGCGGATCATCGCCGGGCCCCCGATGTCAATGTTCTCGATGCACGTGTCGTAATCCGATCCCTTGGCCACCGTGTCTTCAAAGGGATAGAGGTTGACCACCAAGAGGTCGATCCCGCCGATCCCATGCGCCTGCATCGCCGACACATGGTCCGCGTTATCGCGCAACGCCAAAAGCCCGCCATGTACTGCCGGATGCAAGGTCTTGACCCGGCCATCCATCATCTCGGGAAACCCCGTCACATCGGCCACGTCTCGCACCTCCAGCCCGGCCTCGCGCAGCGTCTTGGCCGACCCGCCGGTGCTCAGCAATTCGATCTCCTGCGCACTCAGCGCGCGCCCCAGATCGACCAGCCCGGTCTTGTCGGAAACAGAAAGCAGCGCGCGGCGCACGGGAATCAAATCGGTCATTGGCAAAGCAGCCCTTTGGGTCAGTCGTTGAATTCAAGCTCGTCCCGGGTCAGATCGCGCACGCCAATCGCCGTTTCCTGCGCCTTGGCCAGCGACCACCGGATGCGGGTCGCATACTCGATTGCTCTGCCAGAGAGAACGATCTGTTTTGTCGCGCGCGGCTTTAACCGGCCTTTTTCCAGATAAACGCTGGGCTCCAGCGACATTTGCGCGCCTCCATCGTGACGAAACACCCAGATTTCGCCGCTCTTGAGCGCCATGGAAATCGCGGCCCCGCCCAGATCGACCGTCGCATCCACATCCGGGTGCAAATGAAACCGCACATCGAATCCGATACCTTTCAGCGTGCTGGCATCCAGAAGCTTGTCGAACCGCTGCTTGTCCGGGTCATTGATCGCCAGCAGCATATCCTCCCCCGCCAGGCCGCGCCCATCAAACGTCATCTCCAGGATCCGGGCATGGGTCAGCCCGTGCGAGGTAAGGTACCCGTCGTGACCACCCTCAAACCGCAGCCCGTCGGCAACCTCCGAAAGCTCGATCGGCACGTCACGGGGCGCTGAGATCAACGGCTCGGTTCGGCTCCCGCGCGGAGCATCACCCAGACGCGCGCTGGAAAACCCGTCCAGGCACAGCACCGAATGCGATGGCGTGGCCCGCCCGGCCCGCCGCCATTCAGCTCCAAAGCTTTCCCCTGAGCCGCAATTCACGATCAGGGGCCTGCGCCCCGAGGTCAGCTCGAACGAAAGCGTCGATGCATGGGCGTTCAGTGATGCATCGTCCCGGGGCGGCGCGCTGGCGTCGATCAGGATGCTGGTGCGCCCGCCCGAGAGCCGCGCATATCCCATGGACAACCCATTTGCGTGACGTTCTTTGACCTGACTGGCGGCCAGCGCGTGATCAAGCCGCCCTTCCAGGCCGCGCCCGCCTCCGTGAAACCGTGCCAGCCCGCCATCCGAATGGCGCAACGTGCGCAGGGTCGGAGCGATCCGGGCGATCGCTGCCGTCTGCTCAGCAGGGGCTTCTTGGCCGGCCTCGATCAGCGCCGCCGTGGCCCAGGTCAGCAGCATGAACACATCCAGCAGCTCTTCTGGACTGCGGGTGGGCAGGCCGCCCTCCGCATCAATCTGCACCACGCATTCCCGGGCCAGTGCCCGGATCGCCGGTCGCGCCAGCTCTTCCTTTCCCTCCAGAGCCAGCCCTGCATAGATCAGCCCGGTCAGCGCCTCGAACCGGGGCAAGCCGGGCACCGCCCCGGACCAGCGTTTGGACAAGAACCAGGTCTGGCGCGCCAGCGACAGGTAGAATGCGTCGCTCTCTTCCTTCTCCAGGCCCCGCAGCAGGAATAAGGCATGGTTGATCCAACGGATAACACGTCTGCCGGTCAGATCGGGTGTCCATCCGGGGCCCGACCCGTCTCCATGCCGGGCGATCCACTCCCACACCCATTTCTGCGCCAGCTTGCGGGATGCCGCGTCACCCACTGCCGCCAGATCGTCCAGCCAGGCAAAGCCGTGAATATCCGCCGCATAGGCCGCATCGGGCGGTTCGATCTCCCAAAGATCCGCCTGCTTGGCCTGAACCAGATAACCCGCAAACAGCAGGTTTCCGGCCACCAATTGCCGCCCCCGCGCGAAGCTGCCGATGGTGCGCGGCTCGGGCGAGGACACAAACCCCCGCGCAGCCGTCTGACGGCGGCTGAGCCGGGCATAAAGCCGATTGAGAAAGCGCGCCTGCTGAACCGACAGCCGGGATGCTGATGACATATGCTCTGCCTCTTACGCTCTTTGGCGTTTGACCCAAGCATACCCGCATGACATCTCCAAGTCACCGCACATCTTCACCTGACGCCGGTTTGCGCAACACCGCGATATAGAACCCGTCCATCCCACCGCGATCCGCCCAGAAATCGGGCCTCAGCCTCAGCCCGCCTTCCGGGGTAATCCAGGCTGGATCCAGTCCGGGCCGCTCAAGCGCCTGCCGGTCCGTCGCGGCTCCGGGGAGCCGCGCCAAGGCCTCCTCCAGCTGCACCTCGCCCTCATCGGGCAACAATGAACAGGTACAATAGACCAGCCGCCCTCCAGGGCGCAGCAGTGTCCAAGCATGATCGATCAGCTGACGCTGCGTCTCGAAAAGCGCCATGAAATCAGACCCGTCCTTGGCATATGGCAGATCGGGATGACGGCGAATTGTGCCCGTGGCCGAGCATGGCGCATCCAGCAGAACCGCATCGTACTGACCTTGTTGCGACTGCGCATCACCCACGCGCAGATCGGCCTCCAGCCTGGTACGCGCCAGATTGTCCCGCACCCGCGCCATTCGCGCATCCGACAGATCGACCGCAACGGTCACGGCACCGCTCGCCGCGATCTGCAGGGTCTTGCCCCCAGGCGCCGCGCAGAGGTCAATCACCCGCTCCCCGGGCCGCGGATCCAAACACCTCACCGGGATTGCAGCAGCGGCGTCCTGCACCCACCAGGCGCCCTGCTCAAACCCAGGCAGGGCCGAGATCTGCCCGGCGTCGCGGCGCAACCGCAAGGAACCTGTTGGCAAGACCTCCGCGCCCAGCGCCTCGGCCCATGTTTCCGGCGCTGATTTGACGGTCAGGTCAACCGGCGCCCCGGCGAACTGGGCGCGCTCCATCGCGGCCACGCCCTCTGTCCCCCACGCTTCGACCAACGGCACACGCAGCCATTTGGGCAAACGTGGGACGCGCAGGGTGCCCCAGGCCTCCGATCCCTGATCGGCCATCTTGCGCAGCACCGCGTTCACCAACCCTTTGAGCTGCCCATGCCGCCGATGCGCGGCCACGATAGTCACCAGCGAATGCACCACCCCATGCGCGGCCCCGCCCTGGCACAGTTCGACAGTACCCAGCCGCAAGGCATTGCGCACTGTCAAAGGTGGGGATTTGCGCAGGTGTTTGGAGAGCAACCGATCCGCTCGCTCCAGCCCACGCAAGACATCCTGGGCCAGCCGCTGCGCGCGCGCGCGATCGTCAGGCGCCAGTCGCTCCAACGCGCCCGACGCCAAGAGCTCGGACATCAGGCGCCCTTCACCCAGGATCTGGTCCAGCAGATAAATCGCGCTGCGCCGCGCCGCCACTCCCGTCTCTGCCATGATCCCTCGCACCTGCCTTGTCCCCGGCGGACGGGCGCGTATATCAAGGGCAGGACAACAAAGGAACCCGGGATGAGCGAAACTGCCCGCGACGACCTGCCACCGGCCGCCAGACGCGCTTTGGCCGAGGCCGAAGAACGGCGCAAGAAGGCTGAACTGGAAAACCCACTGCCCAAGGAGCTGGGCGGACGCGACGGCCCCGAACCAGTCCGTTACGGCGACTGGGAGAAGAAGGGCATCGCCATCGACTTCTGACCGAAAAGCGTCCATCTTCTTGCCAGAAATACGACACCGCAACCGCGACCAAGGCCTCTGACGACCTTCAGGAGGACGAACTACTTTCCATCGCGCCAATCGCAAAATCGCGTGCGCCGCAGGCGCGCAATCGGATCACCTTCCATTCGCAAATCAGCGCAGACGGAAGGTGGCGGAATCGCCATTGCCGCGGTCCGAGGTAAAGCGGATCCGGTCATTGCGCACCTGAACCTCCTGGCAGTTATACCCCAGGTCGCTGCCGCCCCAGTTCAGATCCCGGCAGAAGTACCCGTCGCGCCAGCTCCAGTTGCCGGTGACTTCCCACCGCGCGCCCATGCCGGAGATCCCACCCGAAGGATCAACCTCCAGCTTGATCAACGGTCGGGTCAATGTCTTGCCATCCACAACCTCGACAAACTGGTATTCGTCCGAGATCTTGGCGAAATCAGCCAGAGCCGGTCCCGCCAGCACCGAAACGACCATTGATACAATCCAGACGCGCATCTGAAAAATCCTCGCAGAAGGTATCGTTAAAGATGTGACTGATACGCGTATTTAGTCCGGTCGGATCAGATTTCCGAGAAAAAAATCTGGCGGATTCGCGGAAACTCGCTCAGATCGAGCGCCGCGATCAAAGGCCTAGAACATCAATCATATCGTATTCGCCGGGCGCTTTGTCTTGTCCCCAAAGGGCGGCGCGCAAGGCGCCGCGAGCAAAAAGACCCCTGTCGCTGGCCACGTGACGCAGGGTGATCCGCTCACCGGGACCGGCAAACAGAACGTCATGTTCGCCTACGATGTCTCCGCCACGGATCGCCGAAAATCCGATCTGACCTTTGGTGCGGGCGCCGGTGATACCATCGCGCCCGCGATCTGCCATCTGATCAAGCGATACGCCGCGGCCTTCGGCTGCGGCCTCGCCTAGCATCAGTGCCGTGCCAGAGGGGGCATCGACCTTGCGGTTGTGATGCGCCTCGATCACCTCGATGTCGAAATCCTCATCCAACGCAGCAGCCACGCGTTTGGTCAACTGGACCAGCAGGTTCACACCAAGGCTCATGTTTCCTGCCCGCACAATCACCGCATGGCGGGCGGCCGGCTTCAATGCCGCCAGCTCCTCCTCGGTAAAGCCGGTCGTGCCGATGACATGTACCAGCCGCGCCTGGGCGGCCAGCTTGACAAACTCCAGCGTCGCGGCAGGTGCGGTGAAATCCACCACCGCCTGCGCCTGGGCAAAGGCCTCCAGCGGATCGTCGGTGACCGGCACGTCCAGCCGCGCACCGCCCATCGCCACGCCCAGATCCTGGCCGACCCAGGGGTGCCCGGTCCGTTCGACCGCGCCGACCAGCCGGGCCTTGTCACTCTCGCCTATCATCCGCGCCAACATCTGGCCCATTCGCCCCGAGGCACCGGTCACCACAATTCCGGGAAGCTGTGTCATGTCGCTGTCGCTCCTGCTGAATGCTCTGCTGCCCTCTTATCCAAGCCCGAACCGCTTGGCAAAGTCCCGCGTACCGCTTAAGTGGAGCCTCATGAGCAAGAACAAGTTTCATGACGGGCCTGGGCCCTCTCAGCGGCAATTGCGTGTTGGAGAGCTGATCCGGCGTTCACTCGCCGACGTGCTGGCGCGCGGCGATGTGCATGATCCTGACCTCAACCGCATGTCGATCACGGTGGGAGAGGTCCGCACCTCTCCCGATCTCAGGATCGCAACTGCCTATGTCCTGCCTCTGGGTGGCAAGGGTTCGGATGAGGTGCTCAAGCTGCTGGCCCGCAACAAGGGCGAGCTGCGCCGGATGATCGGCAAGAAGCTTGCGCTGAAATTCTCGCCCGATCTGCGGTTCCAGCTGGACGAGACCTTTGACCGCATGGATGACACCCGCCGCATGATGGCCCAGGAGGTCGTGCGGCGGGACGTGGACGAGTGAACGCCCTTGTGGCCGCAGCACTGGCCTTGTCGGCCAGCGCCGCCGCCGTTCTGGCAGAGCCGCCGGTCTGTGAAGAACGCAGCCAGGGCAACAATATCTATGCGCTGTGTGAGGTCGACGCCCGCCACGCAGACATCCGTCTGTTTTTGAACGATGCCGCCGAGACACCCTTGGCCCAGTTCGATGCGGTCAAGGACATGCTGGCACAGGACGATATGACACTCTCGTTCGGGATGAATGGCGGCATGTATCACGAAGACCGCGCGCCCGTCGGTCTTTTCATCGAAGACAATGTGGAAAAGATGCGCCTGATTCGCGGCGCGTCCACCGGCAATTTCGGGTTGGTCCCCAACGGTGTGTTTTGCATCCGCGAGGACCGCGCCGACGTGATCGAGACCGAGGCCTTTGCCGCCAACCCGCCCGCCTGCCGTTTTGCCACGCAATCGGGGCCGATGCTCGTGATCGGTGGCAAACTGCATCCACGGTTTCTGCCCGATAGCACGTCGCGCTTTATCCGCAACGGGGTCGGCAGCAGCGCGGATGGAACACGTGTGGTTTTTGCGATCTCGCGGATTCCGGTCACGTTCCACGAATTTGCGCGCTTTTTCCGCGATGACCTGGGCCTGCCCAACGCACTGTTTCTCGACGGGAACATTTCTCGCATCTACGCCCCGGCGCTCGACCGGCATGACAAGGGCTTTCGCATGGGGCCGATCATCGGCGTGGTTGCACCGGCCGACGATTGACCCTGCAAGGCCGATGCGTATAAGGCGACTCGTCTGAAAACAGGGGTACGGCGCCGTGGCACGCAAGGGACGCGATATTTCTGGATGGCTGGTGGTGGACAAGCCCGCGGGCATGACCTCAACGGCCGTCGTGAACAAGGTACGCTGGGCCTTCGGCGCCAAGAAGGCCGGCCATGCCGGCACGTTGGACCCCGAGGCGACCGGTGTTTTGGCCGTCGCCCTGGGCGAGGCAACCAAAACCGTGCCGTACATTACCGATGCGCTCAAGGCCTACAGCTTTACCGTGCGGCTGGGCCAGGCAACCAACACCGACGATGCCGAAGGCGAAGTCATCGCCGCCAGCGATCTGCGCCCGACAGATGATGAGATCAAACAGGCCCTCAGCCCGTTTGTCGGTGACATCATGCAGGTCCCGCCGAAATTCTCGGCCGTCAAGATCGACGGGCAGCGTGCCTACAAGATGGCGCGCGCGGGTGAGGATGTGGAGCTGTCGGCCCGCCCCCTCTGGGTCGAAGAGTTGATCCTGACCGACCGGCTCGATGCCGATTACGTCACGCTTGAGATGACCTGCGGCAAAGGCGGCTATGTGCGCGCGATCGCACGCGATCTGGGCGCGGCACTGGGCTGCTATGGGCATGTCACCACGTTGCGCCGTGTGTGGTCCGGCCCTTTCGATGCCAAGGATGGGTTGAGCATCGATCGCATCGAGGCGCTGGCCCGGACGCCGGATCTGGATTCCCATCTACATCCTGTCGAGGCCGGTCTCTACGATCTGCCAGAGCTGCGCTGCACACCGGAAGGGGCCACGCGCCTGCGCAATGGCAACCCCGGCATGGTGATCGCGGCGGTTGCGGAATATGGCGATGAATGCTGGGCCTCGTTGGACGGCAAGGCCGTGGCAGTGGGCATCTACAAATCCGGGGAATTGCACCCCAGCCGCGTCTTTAACCAGTGATCACCCGGACCCATACCAAAGGGGACGCGCCCTCCACCGCGATCTATTCCGATTGTGAGCACTATCGCTACAGCCTCACCCGGGTCTGGGACGAGACCGGGCGCAAGGCGCTTTTTGTGATGCTCAACCCCTCCACCGCGACCGAAGTGCAAAACGACCCCACTGTCGAGCGGTGCGAACGGCGCGCCCGTGCGTTGGGGTTCGGCGCATTTCAGGTCACCAACATCTTTGCCTGGCGCGATACCGATCCCAGAAAGATGCGCGCCGCAGCCGATCCCGTTGGCCCCGCCAATGATGCGGCAATCCTTGCCGGGGCGGGCTGGGCCGATCAGATCGTCGCGGCCTGGGGCACCCATGGCGCTCATCTGAATAGGGGACCGGCGGTCGAGGCGCTGTTACGCGGCGCGGGCCACCCGCTCTATCATCTTGGTCTGAGCAAGGCGGGCCACCCCAAGCATCCGCTCTATATCGCCTATACCCAGAGGCCCGAGTCCTGGCTCTGACACCGCTTTTCACGGCGCATTAACCATCTGACCCGGTTGAATTTGACCCGGCATAGCGGGCCATGCGATCTTACCATCCTTGGAACCTATTGTCGGTGTTTGCGGAGCGCATCATGTTTTGGCTGGCTGGATTGATGGGAATCGTTGCCGTGGGCGCGGCCGGTCTGTCCGGCATTATGGACCCGGATGACGACGACACCGCCCGCGACGAGGCAGACGCACAAGATGCGCGCGCCAATCCGGACCCGGTTGAGGAAGGCACCATCGATCTGCTTGACTTAATCGGCGGTGAGGGCGCCGATACCCTTTCGGGCGGGGATATGGGGGATCTCATCACCGGCGCCGAGGGCAACGATGAGATCAACGGGTATGCCGGGGATGACCTGATCGACGGTGCCGAAGGTCATGACCATCTGCATGGCGCGGACGGTCAGGATACCCTCACCGGGGGCGCGGGCGACGATCATCTCCATGGCGAAGACAGCCAGGATGTCCTGATGGGCGGGTCGGGCGACGATACCGGCTATGGTGGCAATGACGATGATATCCTCGACGGTCAGGAGGGCGACGATCAGATGCATGGGTCCGCCGGGGACGATGTCGTTCTGGGCGGGTCGGGCGATGATGCGCTCCATGGTGGCCTGGGAGACGACACTCTGACGGGCGGTGACGGCGCCGATACGCTCTTTGGTGGCTGGGGCGACGACATGCTCGACGGTGTGGAAGATGCCGACGCCAATGCGGAAGATCAGGTCGATTTCCTGAACGGTGGCGGCGGTTCAGACGCGATTACAGCAGGCGAAGGCGACATCGTTACCACCGGCGACGGGGCGGATACGCTGTTTCTGGGGGACTGGGTCGTGCATGGCAGCGCCGTCGATGTAATGGATTTCGACGCAGCCGAGGATCGTCTTGTGATGATCTGGGACGGGGACATGGGCGACCAGCCCGAAATCGATCTGGTGCCGGATGCGGAAAACCCCAACGATGTGCATCTGCGCATGGATGGGGAGGTTGTGGCCTTGGTCCGTGGCGGCGCGGACATATCTTCCGACACCATCGCGCTTCTTACCAGTGTTGAGGCCACTGCGCTTGGGTTCGCCGCGCCCTGACCGCAGGTGATCGTCAAACACCTCAACAATCTCTTTGCTATTGGTGGCCAATCCGCCTATACGCCCCCATTCCAACCCGGAATCGCCCCGTCACGGGGGGCCGGGCGAATATCTCCAAGGGCCTGCGCTGGACGACATCCCGGCCTGTGCCATTCACATCAACTTTATCCAAGGAGACCCCGATGTCGATTACCGCAGAAGCCAAAGCGCAGGTGATGAAGGATTTTGCAACTAAGGACGGCGATACCGGTTCGCCCGAAGTGCAGGTTGCCATCCTCAGCTCGCGCATCTCGACCCTGACCGAGCATTTCAAGACCCACAAGAAAGACAACCACGGGCGCCGTGGTCTGCTCAAGATGGTCGCCCAACGCCGCAAATTGCTGGACTACCTCAAGGCCAAGGATGAGGGCCGCTATCAGGACCTGATCAAGCGTCTGGGTCTGCGCCGCTAACCCGGCTCAGAGCACCGAAATTCCAAACGCCTGCCCAACATCCGGGCAGGCGTTTTTTGTTTCGATATAGCAATCCGCCATGCCGTTTATACCTGCTCGCGCGGGGTATTGCATCCGTAAGACCCGGTGAGTGGAGGATTGCCGACCGTCCCTCATCCGGTGCGCCACCCCAACATTCGCTTTGGATACATTGTGCACAAGCCAAGAACGGAGCTTGCGCTCCTTGCTCGTTTAGCGCCCTAATCGCGCTGAGGTTCTGAAAGAGGGGTGCAGGCCCATGTATACCGCGCAAAAGGTTGTGATCATCACGGAACGGGTCATCCTGGATCGCGTGGCAGAGATCATCGAAGCGCAGGGCGCGACCGGGTACACGCATGTATCCGCCGGGGGTAAGGGCAGCCGTGGAAAACGCTCAAGCAACCGGCCGGGCGTGTCAGGAATCTCGGCGAATGTGAAGATCGAGGTGATCGTCGGCTCGCTCGAAATGGCCGAGGCCATTGCCGATGCGGTGGCCGGGGCCTTTTTCGACAACTATTCCGGCATCACCTATGTCGAAGAGGTGCAGATCCTGCGCCCGCACAAATTCCTCAGGATCGACGATTAGAGCGTTTCGGCTTTGCATTGGACCGTGTCTTCGCTGCCATCCCTTTCGGCGGAATGTGCAATCGGATCAGAACACCACCTGCGCCAGCGCGATGAACAACGGGATGCACAGCCCAATCGCCACCGGCGTGCCCACGGAAGTGGACGCGCCGATATAGGCCGAAGGGTTCGCCTCCGGTATGCCCGCGCGCAAGGTCGGCGGCCCCGAGATGTCCGAGGAGGAGGCCGCCAGAACCGCCAGAAGAACGATACCGCCAGGGCTGAAGCCGGTGGCCAGATGGATCAGGTAACCGATGCCAAAAGCGATCAGCCCATGCGCGATTGGGGCCACAAAGGCGTAGACCGCGTACCACTGCGCAACGCGCCGCAGCTCGGCCAGGCGGGACCAGGCCTCCATCCCCATGATCAGCATCAAAACCGACAAGAGCCCCCGGAAAAGCGGATCGTAAAACGTCTCGAATACCTGTTCGGGCCGCGTCAGCAAGCCCAGGGCCAGCCCCAAAATCAACGCCGAAAGGGCAGATCCCTGCAGGCTTTCCTTGGTGATCGACCAAGCAGATACAGCGGGTCTGTCCGGGGCTGTTTTGGCCTTGTGCACACCCGCCAGTACAATCGCCAGCACCAGTGCAGGAATGTCCATGAATGGATAGAGCGCGGGCACCCAGGCCTCATACTCCATATTCTCGAACTCCAGCACAACCATCGCCGCCCCGAGTGTTGAGGCCGACACCGCCCCAAACAGACCCGCTGTCGCAATCGCATCCGCACGTTTGATCCCCGGCAAGAGACCAAGGGTGACAATCCCCAAAAGGACGATCCCCGCGCCGATCCCCATCGCGGCCAGGGCAGGCAGGATCATCTCGGTCAGGTTGGCGTCGCGGATCTCCATCCCGCCATTCAGCCCGATCCGCATCAACAGCATGAACACACAGAATTGATAGATCGAATCCGGGATTTGCAGCTTGGACCCAAAGGCCGCCACCAGAAACCCGCCGATCAAAAAGGCCAGCGACGGCGACTGAAACTGCGCCACCAGCCGCAGCAGGAAATCCGCCAATATGTCCATGATGCCCCCGATATGGTTTTGCCCATAGATGGTGCAATTCCGCTCAAAGAGCAAAGGGAAGCGTGTCATCCCCCTTTGACCGTTGCACGCCGAGGGTCACAAGAGCCAAGCCTGGCCAAGGGTTGAGCAAAGGATCACGGCAGCATGAAGTGGATTGCAAGAGGGTTTGGTATTCTGGTCGTCCTGGCGCTGGTCGCGGATAGCAGCAGCTATCTCTGGGCCACCCGGAACATACCCGCCACCCACCAGACGCTGGCCGAGGCCGATCTGCCGGGCCTCATCCCGGTGTGGGATTTCTGGATCGAACGCAACTCTGCCTGGGAATACAAACCCTCCGTCGCGGGTGAGTATGTGGCGTTTCGCGCTGTGTGGGGTCTGAGCCAGGTCGTGACCGTCCAGGACACCGCGACACGGACCGACACTGCCCATATCGAAGATGTCGATCACATTTTTTGGTCGGATATCGCGCCTGCGCTTTATGCGTTCATCGATACCCGCATGTGGCGGATCGATCCTGCCGAGCCCGCGCCCGAGGCCTGGCAGGACATCACGCCGCGCGGATTTCGGGGTTATTTCGTCGAAAACCGCGTAACGGGGCCCGACGAGCTGTGGCTTGTCAGCTCTCGGGATCGCAACCCCGCCTTTTCCGACCTTTTCACAACGCGGCAGGATGGCAGCGGCAAGACCCTGCAGCTTGAGAACGAGGGGCAGACCCTGGGCTGGTCGCTGGATGCAGCACTGACACCGGTGCTGCGCTTTGACCGGATGGACGATGACCGCGTCGATGTCCTGAAGAGGGTGGAGGATGAATGGCAATCGGCCTTCACGGTCGATCCGCTCGACACGATCTGGGTGCGCGAGGTTGTGCCCGCAGACGGGTTCGAGCTGGCGCTGTCGTCACGGGCGCGCGACACGGTGGCCCTCGTTCAGTTCGATCTAGCCAAGAGGCAGGAGACAGTCCTGGCCGCGCATGAGACGGTCGATTTTACCCATTCGATAGATTTCGACCCGCATGACGGGTAGATTGACGCCCTGCTCAGGGCCGCCGCAGATGCCCAGATGCTGCCGACATCCGAATGAGGCGCGCGGTTTGCGCGGCTGATCCAAAGTCTTGACGACCGGGTCGAGCTGGAGAGTGCGCATTGGGCCGGGACGGGGCGGTTCGTCACCGTCACGGTGTCACCGGATGCCAAAAGCTATGACTACTTGCTGCTCGATCTCGAAGAGGGGCGCATCACACCGCTTGGCAGGTTCCATTTCCGGCAATCGCATGCCGGAAAGCTTGCCGACACGCGCGAGGTCACGATCCCCGCGCGCGATGGTGTCCCGCTTCCGTCGCTGTTGATGCTGCCGCCAGGCGCGGAGGGGCCCGGTGCCGCTGATCGTCGAGGTGCATGGCGGACCCGCGTATCACCTAAGCTCGGCTTATGACCATTTCCGCCAGTTTCTGGTCAATCCCGGCTATGGGGTGCTGGCGGTGAATTTCCGTGGCTCGACCGGGTATGGCAAGGCGTTTCAGGCCATGGGGTCTGGCGCATATGGGCGCGAGATGCAGACCGATCTTTACGGCGCTGCGGCCTGGGGGGTGGCCCACGGCTATGGCGATGCGCAGGCGCCGACGATCATGGGCAGCAGCTATGGAGGGTACGGCGCGGCGATGGCCGCCACCGATCCCGACAGCCCGTTCACCGTCGCCATCGTGAAAAACGCGGTTCTGGATGTGGAACACCAGATGCGCAACAACCCCGCCGCCTGGGGGCTTAACACGGTCTATCTGGAGCGCTATTTCGGGCGGATCGACCGGTCCGAGGAGATCGAGGATATGCGCCGCTTTTCGCCCATCGCCCGGGTCCGGGATCAGGCGGTACCGATCCTCTTTCTCGCCGGAAAGCGCGACGGTGTGGTTGGGTTCGAACAGACCGAAACCCATCTGCGCGATGCGCGCGCCGCGGACAAGCTGGTCGAGGCGCTGATATTCGAGGATGAGGGCACAGCGTCTCGCGCTGGCAAAACCACGTGCGCCGCACCCGCGCGATCGAGACGTTTCTGGCCCGGCATCTGGACGGGCGCGATGGCGGCTGGGACCCGGCCCAACTGGCTGCGGATCTGCTGGACTGAACGCGGATTGCCAGGAAAATCAGTGGCCTTTTCATGCAGCCCAAAACCATGTATGGCGCTGGCTATCTGAGACGGTACGCTTTGGACCCCGGCGTTCGCGAAAAGGATTGGGGTCGGCGGCAATGGGGCCGCCATTCAAACGGGAGACGCGGGATACGCCTGCGAGTGCTCCCAAGATAGGACGAACGATGTTTAACATTTCTACGAAGTCGATACAGTGGGGCGAAGAAACGCTCACACTGGAAACGGGTAAAGTTGCCCGTCAGGCAGATGGCTCGGTTATTGCCACATTGGGTGAGACCTCTGTCATGGCAAACGTGACCTTTGCCAAGCAGCCCAAGCCGGGTCAGGATTTCTTTCCTCTGACCGTGCATTATCAGGAAAAATACTATGCCGCCGGTAAAGTGCCCGGTGGCTTCTTCAAGCGCGAAGCCCGCCCAACCGAAAAAGAGACACTGACCGCGCGTCTGATCGACCGTCCGATCCGTCCGCTGTTTGTTCCAGGCTTCAAGAACGAAGTGCTGGTGATGTGCACCGTGCTCAGCCACGACCTGGTCAACGACCCGGACATCGTGGCAATGATCGCCGCGTCTGCCGCACTGACCATTTCCGGGGCACCGTTCCGGGGTCCGATTGCAGGCTGCCGGGTTGGATACGAGGATGGCGAATACGTCCTGAACCCCACGGTCGATGACATGCACGAGCTGCGCATGAACCCCGATCAGCGTCTGGATCTGGTTGTTGCAGGCACCAAGAACGCCGTGATGATGGTCGAATCCGAAGCTTATGAGCTGACCGAGGCGGAAATGCTGGGCGCGGTGAACTTCGCGCATGAGCAAATTCAGCCAGTGATCGACCTGATCATTGCCCTGGCCGAGGATGCCGCGAAAGAGCCGTTCGATTATCAGCCCGCCGACATCTCGGAGATCTATGCCGCTGTCAAAGCCGCCGGTGAAGACAAACTGCGGGAGGCCTACAAGATCCAGGACAAGCAGGAGCGGACCACGGCGCAAAACGCCGCGCGCGATCACATCCTGGAAAGCCTGACCGAAGAACAGCGTGACGACATCAACGTCGTGCAAGCCATCAAGAAGCTTGAAGCGGCGATCCTGCGCGGCGATGTGGTCAAGACCGGCAAGCGGATCGACGGGCGCGATACCGACACGGTACGCCCGATCGTTTGCGAAACCGGCCTTTTGCCCAGGACACACGGCTCGGCGCTCTTCACGCGTGGCGAGACCCAAGGCCTCGTGGTGACCACGCTGGGCACCGGTGACGATGAACAGTTCATCGACGCGCTGCATGGGAATTTCAAATCGAACTTCCTGCTGCACTACAACTTCCCCCCCTATTCGGTGGGCGAAGCGGGCCGCGTGGGCCCTCCGGGCCGTCGCGAGATCGGTCACGGCAAACTGGCCTGGCGCGCATTGCAAGCCGTGCTGCCCGCGCCCACCGATTTTCCATATACAGTGCGTGTCGTGTCCGAGATCACGGAATCGAACGGCTCGTCTTCAATGGCGTCGGTCTGCGGCGGCTCTTTGTCGATGATGGATGCCGGCGTGCCGCTCAAAGCGCCAGTAGCAGGCGTGGCCATGGGCCTGATCCTGGAAGAGGATGGATCCTATGCGATCCTGACTGACATTCTGGGTGACGAGGATCATCTGGGCGACATGGACTTCAAGGTGGCTGGCACCGAAAACGGCATCACCTCGCTGCAAATGGACATCAAGGTCGCGGGCATCACGCCCGAGATCATGGAAAAAGCGCTGGCACAGGCCAAGGACGGTCGGATGCACATTCTGGGCGAGATGGCCAATGCCCTGACCGAAGCGGGCGATTTCAGCGTTCATGCACCGCGCATCGAGACGATGCAGATCCCTACCGACAAGATCCGCGAAGTCATCGGATCGGGCGGCAAGGTGATCCGCGAGATCGTTGAAGTGTCCGGTGCCAAGGTCGATATCAACGACGAGGGCATCATCAAGATTGCGTCACCGAATGGCGATTCAATCCAGAAAGCCTATGACATGATCCATTCGATCGTGGCCGAACCCGAGGAAGGGCACATCTACAAGGGCACAGTTGTCAAGATTGTGGACTTTGGCGCCTTTGTGAACTTCTTTGGCAAGCGCGACGGGTTGGTACATGTCAGCCAGATCGAAAACCGTCGCCTGAATCATCCTTCGGATGTGCTGAAGGAAGGACAAGAAGTCTGGGTCAAACTGTTGGGCTTTGACGATCGCGGCAAGGTGCGCCTGTCGATGAAAGTCGTCGATCAGGAGACGGGGCAAGACGCCCCTCGCGAAGAGAAGAAGAAAGAAGAGGCTGAGTAAGCTGCTTCTTTAGAGACCTGAACTGAGGCCTTCCGTCTTGGGAGGCCTCAGTCTTTTCTGGGGGCTCTGCCCCCGGCCTACGGCCTCCCCCGCCGGTATTTTGAAAGAGAAGAACTGTGAGGGAGCACCTCTGCTTCTTCTGGCCTTAAATATTCCCAGGGTTTGGGACAGCGTCCCAAGGCCCGTGCGGCCCCGCACAAATTGAATCGTCTGCGGCGCAGCCGCTCCTTTCTGGCGGGACTGATGATATCTGGCGAGACGGTGACCCGCAGGGTAATGAGGGCACATGCACAGCCTGATCATTCATATGACCAAAAGCCATGCGCGCCGTCCAAATGCGGAGCGGCTGATACAAGACCTGCCCAATGCGGAACTGGTCGAGGCAGTGGATGGCCGTGATCTGACGCGGATCGGATCCCTAACGATACGGGCCGGGAACCTGCATCACCCAGCCTATCCCTTCGCTTTACGTCCCGCCGAAATCGGCGTCTTCGAGAGCCACCGGGCCTGCTGGCAGACCGTTCTGGATCGCGGATGGGACCGGGGGTTGATCGTGGAAGACGATCTTGCCGTGGACCCGGACATGCTGGCGCGCGCGCTCAGGATACTTGACGCTCATATGACGCCCGACATGGTGGTGCGGATGCCGGTCAAAGATCGTGAAACGCCTACACATGTTCTGACACAAGATGGCGAGATGCAGTTGATCTTGCCCAAGGTCATCGGCCTGCAATGTATCTGCATGGCCGTGGGCGCGCGCGCGGCGGCGCGGCTGTTGCGGGCCAGCCGGGAAATAGACCGGCCCATCGACACCTGGCTGCAAATGCACTGGGTGACCGGTCAGCCGGTGCATACGCTCTTGCCCAATGGCAACCGTGAAATTGCCGACGCAATCGGTGGTTCGACGATTCAAACAAGAACCCGCGCCAGCGGGAAACTGGCGCGGGAAATCAAACGTGCAGCCTATCGCGCGAAGATCGCAGCAAGACCGCAAAAGGCGTAGACCTGCCTTTATCCCGGCAGCTTGGTCATCCGCAGATACGGCAGCACGGTCTTGAACTCACCGAATTTGGCCTTTGCGTCTTCGTCCGAGACGGTTGCGGGAATAACCACATCCTGGCCCACTTCCCAGTTGGCGGGGGTCGCCACACCATTCTTGGCGGCCGTTTGCAAACCGTCGAGCGCGCGAAGAACTTCGGCAAAGTTGCGACCCACATTCATCGGATAGGTCATCGACAGTTTCAGTTGCTTGTCTGGCCCGATGATAAAGACCGAGCGCACGGTTGCCGTGTCATTCGGCGTGCGCCCATCCGGCAGATACGCCTCGGACGGCAACATGTCGAAGGCTTTGGAGACTTCCAGCCCGGTATCGGCGATAATCGGGAATCCCGGCTTGGCGCCACCGGCAACCTCGATATCGCCTTTCCATTTCTTGTGGTCCTCGACCCCGTCCACCGACACGCCGATCACTTTGGTGCCACGTTTGTCCCATTCGGCGGCCAGCTGTGCGACAGCGCCGAATTCGGTGGTGCAGATGGGCGTAAAATCCTTGGGGTGCGAAAACAGGATCGCCCAGCTGTCGCCGATCCAGTCATGCAGGGTAATGCTGCCGTGATCGGTTTCGACCGTCAGGTTGGGGATGGTGTCATTGATACGAAGTGCCATGTTGTCCTCCTTCTAGCGACTCAAGATTGGGCACACCCTAGACGCTGAGCTTGGGGGTTACATCCCCTCTCTTGCCCCCGACAGAGCGGGGTGACAGAGTGGCGCCGAATCGCCGACCGCCCGGTCGGACATGTAAATGGATATGGGAGCGTCCAGCATGATCGAGAAACGTCAGTTCTACATCAACGGAGCTTGGGTCGACCCAGCGGAAGCCAATGATTTCCACGTCATCGACCCCTCGACCGAGGAGCCTTGCGCCGTAATCTCTCTGGGCAGTCAGGCCGACACCGACGCCGCCGTGGCCGCCGCCAAGGCCGCCTTGCCCGGCTGGATGGCAACCCCACCCGCAGAGCGGATCGCGCTGGTGGAAAAACTGCTGGACGTATTCAAGACCCGCTCCGAGGATATCGCCCGGGCAACCTCGATGGAGATGGGCGCGCCCATCGACATGGCACGTCAGCAACAGGTGCCTTCTGGCGCCTTTCACCTGAAGAACTTCATCCGCGCGGCCAAAGCGTTTGAGTTCGACAAGCCGCTGGGTGATCACGCGCCCAATGACCGGATCATCTATGAAGCGGTGGGCGTCGCTGCCCTGATCACGCCATGGAACTGGCCGCAGAACCAGATCACGCTCAAGGTAGGGGCCGCTGCGGTGGCGGGCTGTACGATGGTTCTCAAGCCTTCAGAACAGAGCCCGCTCAACGCGATGATCTTCGCCGAATGCATGCATGAGGCGGGCTTTCCGCGCGGCGTCTTCAACCTTGTGAACGGTGACGGTGTGGGCGTGGGCTCACAGCTCTCGGCCCATCCGGATATCGACATGGTCAGCTTTACCGGCTCGACCAGGGCGGGCACGGCAATTTCCAAGAATGCCGCCGATACGCTGAAGAAAGTGCATCTGGAGCTGGGCGGCAAGGGCGCAAACCTGATCTTTGCGGATGCCGATGACAAGGCGGTCAAGCGTGGCGTGATGCATATGATGAACAATACCGGCCAGAGCTGTAACGCACCCAGCCGGATGATTGTCGAAGAAAGCGTTTACGATCAGGCCGTTGAGGCCGCGACCGAAGCCGTGGCCAAGATCAGCGTCGGGTCGGCCCATGACGAGGGGCGCCATATCGGCCCCGTCGTGAATGAGCTGCAATGGACCAAGATCCAGGGCCTGATCCAGAAAGGCATTGACGAAGGCGCGCGGCTGGTGGCCGGTGGTCCAGGGCGGCCCGAAGGGTTCAACAAAGGCTACTACGTGCGCCCCACGATCTTTGCCGATGTGACCAGTGACATGACCATAGCGCGCGAGGAGATCTTTGGCCCCGTTCTGTCGATCATGAAGTTCGACGACGAAGAGGAGGCCGTCGAGATGGCGAATGACACCGTCTATGGCCTGACCAACTATGTTCAGACCGGTGACACTTCGCGCGCCAACCGTCTGGCCCGCAGGCTGCGCTCTGGTATGGTCGAGATGAACGGACAAGGCCGCGCGGCAGGTGCACCTTTCGGAGGCATGAAACAGTCCGGCAACGGGCGCGAAGGCGGCGTCTATGGGATCGAGGATTTTCTGGAAATCAAATCCGTTTCGGGCTGGACGCCTGAATAAATCATCTGATGAACAGACAGGCGAGCCGTCCCGAGGGGCGGCTCTTTTGCGTGGTCAGGCCAGAAACGAGCGGGTGGCAGCCTGAGCGCGTCTCGCGTATGGACCGTGCAATGATCTATGCGCGTTTACATGGCCGCCTTGGCAATCAGATGTTTCAATATGCCGCCGCGCGCGCCTTGGCAGAGCGGCATGGCGTTGAGGTCGCTTTGGATGCGCGGGGCGCTATACGTCGCGCAGAAGGCGTGCTGACACGGGTGTTCGATCTGGATCTGTCCGAGCCTGAGCGACGGCCACCGGCCAAGCATGAGGGCATGCTGCGCTATGGCCTTTGGCGGTGTTTTGGAGGGCGACCCCGGTTTGTGAGAGAGCGTGGATTGGGCTTCAATCCAGCCTTCAAGAGCTTGCCCGACGATGTCTATCTACATGGGTATTGGCAATGCGTGCGGTACTTCGACACGATCGAGGACCGCATACGCGCCGATTTCACCTTTCCGGCTTTCTCCAATGCCCAAAACGCGGAGATGGCCGCGCGTATTGGTGAAAGCATGGCGATTTCGCTGCATGTAAGGCGCGGCGACTACGTGGCGCTCAAGGCGCATGTGCTCTGCGACAGATCCTATTACGAGGCCGCCTTGACGCGGGTCCTGGACGGGTTGGAAGGGCGGCCGACAGTGTTTGTCTTTTCCGACGATCCCGCCTGGGCGCGTGACAACCTGCCCCTGCCCTGCGACAGGGTCGTGGTGGATTTCAACGGGCCTGAGACGGATTTCGAGGATATGCGCCTGATGTCGCTGTGCCAGCACAACATTATTGGCAATTCGTCCTTTTCCTGGTGGGCCGCCTGGCTGAACACCTGTCCCCACAAGCGTGTGGCGGGGCCCGCGCGGTGGTTCGGCGACCCCAAGCTCAGCAACCCCGATATCCTGCCCGACGCTTGGATGAAGATCGCCGTCTGATCAGAATTCAGGGGCCGCGCGGAATTTCAGCCCCTTGCCATTTTCCGGATGGCTGAGGCGCAGCTCTTCGGAATGCAGCATCATGCGCGGAAATTCTGCCGCAGGGCCGGTCGCATAGAGCGGATCTCCCAGGATCGGATGTCCAAGCGACAGCATATGCACCCTGAGCTGGTGACTGCGGCCGGTATGCGGAAACAGGCGGACGCGGGTCTCAGCTTCGGCATCCTTGACCACGCGCCAATCTGTGGCGGCGGGTCTGCCATTCTCGGTGTCGACCATCTGTCTGGGCCGGTTCGGCCAGTCGACAGCCAGCGGCAGATCTACCCGCCCCGTCCTGGGCTGTAGCCGCCCCCAGACGCGGGCCACATAGGTTTTGCGGGCCTTGCGCAGCTCAAAGGTCTTTGAGAGCACCCGCTGTGCATGAGGCGTCAGTGCAAAGATCATCACGCCGGACGTATCGCGGTCCAGCCGATGCACCAGCAATGTGTCGGGAAAAGCCGCCTGAAGGCGCGTAAGCAGACAATCGTGCAAGTCGGGGCCTTTGCCAGGCACCGATAACAGCCCGGCAGGTTTGTTCACCGCGATGACATGGGCATCTTCATAAAGCACATCCAGCGAGGTTTGCGGCGGATCATACGACATTGGCACGCCTCCGCATGGTCCGGATCAGGGAGGTAGTATAGATCGCAAGCGCCAGCCAGATCATCGGAAAGGCGATCAGCCGTGCACCGCTGAACTCCTCGCCAAACAGGAAGATGGCAACCAGAAAGATCATCGTCGGCGTGATGTATTGCAGGATCCCGATGGTCGAAAGACGCAGCCCCTTGGCGCCATTGGCATAAATGATCAGTGGGACCGCAGTGGCAGCACCACTGCCGATGAGCAGCCACATATCGGTTGTCGTTCCGGGGAAATGGCCAACGCCCAACTGACCGAGATAGATCAGATAGCCAAGGGCGATGGGCGACAGGATCAGCACCTCAAGCAGGAACCCCTGGTTGGGGCCGATGGGCAGCCATTTCTTGAAGAACGCATAAAAGCCCCAACTGAAGGTCAGCGCCAGCGCAACCCAAGGCAAGGTACCCGCCTCGATGGTCAGCACGATCACGGCACCTGCGGCAAGCGCGATGGCAAAGACCTGGGCGCGGGTCAGGCGCTCGCGCAGCAGAACCGCACCCAGAAAGACGCTGAAGAGCGGATTGATATAATACCCCAAAGCCGCCTCGACCGCGTTGCCGCTGCTGATCGCCCAGACATAGACGCCCCAGTTGACCGATACGAGACCCGCCGTCACACAGGCCATGCCCAGCACCCGGGGAGAGGTCAGCGCGGCGCGCAGATCGCGCGTGCGCCGCAACACAATCAGCAACAGCCCGGCCAGCGGGACGGACCAAAGGATACGATGCGCCACCACCTCGGTCGGCGGGATATGGTCCATCAGCTTGAGATAAAGCGGCAAAAAACCCCAAAGCAGATAGGCCGAGATCGCAAAGGCAAAGCCGCGGGTCGTGTCGTGATCTTCAGGCGGGGATGGTTGCATGGGGACGGGCCTTTCAGATCCCTCCGTATCGCGCGGACCCGCAATTGGAAAGCCCACGCCCCGCAGGGCAAAGGCCCCGGTGCTTTGGCTCACTGGCGCCCGTGACGGTCCACAAATCCGCTGATCGCCGGGATCAGATCGCCATGCAGCGGCAGCGTCGGATCGGTGTAGGTGACAAAGGGCTGGCCCGGCACATCGGTTTTCAGCATATGCGTGGCGCCGGGCAGATCGACACGCTCGGCCTGCGGCAGAGCATGTGTCAGCAGATCGGCATCCAGCGGTTTGATCTGGATATCGGCATCGCCCTGAACGATCAGCGTCGGCCCAGTCCAGCCCTCAGCGATCACCGCGGGATCATACGAGAAAAGGTCGATCATATAGCGTTGCACACCCAGCGAGAACATCGGTTGCAGGACGCCAGGCAGCATCACGGGATCGCGGGTGCGCCCGGCCTCCAGCTCGGCCACGGTGGCCTCAAGCTCGGGCATCAGCGGGGCGTTTCCAGGCATCGCGCGCATCTGCTCCAGCATCAGCTGACCGATGGGGCGGCCAGGGGTTGCCATGAGGATCAGACCGCAGAGGGCTTCGGGCGGGCTCTGGGCGGCAACCAGCGCCACGAGGCCGCCCTCGGAATGGCCCGCGAGCCAGACGCAGGGCGCCAGATCCGCCGCCCGCGCAATCCAGTCGCGCGCATCCTGCGCATAGTCGCCAATCGTGACGTCGTTGGGATCGGCGATAGCGGTTTGGCTGGCGAAAAAGCCGCGCTTGTCGATGCGCAGGCTGGCGATACCGGCGCGCGCCAACCCTTCGGCCAGCATCTTGTAGCTGTCCGATTGCATGCCGCCCTGGGGCGCGTTGCCGTCGCGATCCGTGGGGCCGGAGCCGGGGATGATCACCACCGCATGCGAGGCCTCCTCAACCGCGATCCCCTCGGCCGCAAGAGGGCCTGCTGGTCCGTCGATCTCGACCGTCTCCGCCAAGGCCATCATCGGAGCGAAAAGAAAAAAGAGGGGTGCAACGCGCATCAAGGCCCCGTCATGCTGTCGTGTCGATGAACCGATTTCTTTCCGGCAATCGACGGAATGACAAGGGTCTCTTTCCCGGTGGGCGGAAACAAAGGGCGTCAGATGCGCACCCGTTCCGATTTCGGGTCATACATCGGGCGCGACGACGCCTCCGCGCGGACCCGGGTGCCCGCTACGTCGATCTCGTAGGTGGAGGCCAGAACCTGATCGAGTGTCTCGCCCGCGCAGGGCACATAGCCCATGCCAATCGCCGCGCCCAAGTGATGCCCGTAAGCGCCCGAGCTGAGATAGCCCACAATCTGACCATCCCGCACGATGGGTTCGTTATGATACAAAAGCGGCTCGGGGTCGGTCAGGCGGAACTGGATCAGACGATTCTGCAGCCCCTCATCGCGTTTGCGCTGCACCGCGTCGCGGCCAATAAAATCGGTCTTGTCTTTCGACACCGCAAAGCCCAGCCCCGCCTCCAGCACGTGATCCTCGCAGGTGATGTCATGGCCGAAATGGCGGAATGCCTTTTCGATGCGCGCGCTGTCCATCATATGCATGCCGCAGAGTTTCAGCCCGATCTCCTGGCCGGCCTGCCAGATGGTTTCAAACACATGGGCGGCCATATCGGCGCCGACATAGATCTCCCACCCCAGCTCTCCGACATACGACACGCGGTGGATCCGGGCCAGCCCCATACCCAGTTCGATCTCCTGTGCGGTGCCAAACGGGTTGGTGGCATTGGTGAAGTCGGCAGGTGAGACCCGTTGCATCAGCTTGCGCGCATTGGGCCCCATCACGGCCAGAACGCCCTCGCCCGCAGTCACGTCGGTGATGACCACGCTTGCCTCACCTACATGGCGGCGCATCCAGGTCTCGTCCGCCAGCCGGGTGACGGCGGGGGTGACGACCAGATAGGCCGTCTCGGTCAGGCGGGTGACGGTCACATCCGCCTCGATCCCACCCGCCTGGTTGAGGAACTGCGTATAGACGATCTTGCCCACGGGCACGGACATGTTGGCACCGCAGACCCGGTTGAGGAAGCTCTCGGCGTCCGGCCCCTCGACCCGCAGCTTGCCAAAGGAGGACATGTCATACATGCCCACATTCTCGCGCACGGCTCTGACCTCATCGGCGACGTTGTCGAAAAAGATCTGGCGTTTCCAGGTGTATTGGTATTCGGGCCTCTGGCCCGCACGCGCGACCCAATTGGCGCGTTCCCATCCGCCAAGCTCGCCCATCACTGCGCCCCTATCCAGCAGATGCTGATGGAAGGGCGAGCGGCGCACCCCGCGTGCGGTGGCCTTTTGCCGGAAGGGAAAGTGATCGGCGTAAAGCAGACCCAGCGTTTCGGTGGAGCGTTCCATCAGATAGTGCCGGTTGCCCTGAAACGGATGCATCCGCGCGATATCCACATCGCCCAGATCGAAAGGTTTGTCACCGTCCTGTATCCATTGCGCCAGTGCCATGCCCGCGCCGCCCGCAGATTGGATCCCGACGGAGTTGAACCCGGCGGCAACCCAGACATTGTCCATCTCGGGCGCCTGACCCAGGTGATAGGCATCGTCGGGCGTGAAGCTTTCGGGACCGTTAAAGAAGGTATGGATCCCCGCATCGGCCAGCATCGGCATCCGGTTGACCGCGTTTTCGAGGATCGGTTCGAAATGGTCGAAATCCTCGGGCAGTTGATCGAACTCGAAACTGTCGGGGATCGGCCCCCAGGGTTTGGAAACGGGCTCGAACGCGCCGAGCAGCATCTTGCCTGCGTCCTCTTTGTAATAGGCGCATTCGTCAGGCACCCGCAGGACCGGCATCTGCGTGAGACCGGCGATGGCTTCGGTGACGATATAGAAGTGCTCACAGGCCTGAAGCGGCACGTTGGTGCCCAGCATCCGGCCCACCTCACGCCCCCACATGCCCGCGCAATTGACCACGTGGTCACAGGCTATGTAGCCGCTGGTGCCCTCTTCGGCTGCCCAGTCGATGCCGGTGATGCGACGCCCGTCGCGGGTCACACCGGTGGCCTTGACGCGTTCCTGGACGATGGCGCCACGCTGGCGCGCGCCCTTGGCCAGTGCCAGCGCGATATTGGCGGGATCGCCCTGCCCGTCCTTGGGCAGATAGACGCCCCCCGTCACCCCGTCGATGTTGAGATGTTCATAGCGGGATTTGATCTCGTTGGGGCCAATCTCTTCGATCTCGACGCCAAAGGCACGGGCCATCCCGGCGGAGCGATGCAGCTCTTCGAGGCGCTCATCGGTGAGGGCTGCGGTGATCGAGCCCACGCGTTTGAACCCGGTGGCGGTGCCGGTTTCGGTCTCCAGGCAGCCATAGAGCTCCTGGCTGTATTTGGCGAGCTTGGTCATGTTGGCGGTGGCACGCAGTTGGGCGATGAGGCCCGCCGCGTGCCATGTGGTGCCGGAGGTGAGCTGTTTTCGTTCGAGCAGGACCACATTGGTCCAGCCCAGCTTGGTCAGGTGATAGGCCACGGAGCAGCCGATGACACCGCCGCCGATGATGACGACGCGGGCAGATTGGGGAAGGGTAGTCATTGCAACACCTTTGTGTATTCAGCGAGAGGTCTCGGATGCTGACGCATCCGACCGGCTGGGGGGTTCCACCCCCCAGACCCCCCGCCGGTATTTGGAAAGAGAAGAAAAGCGCCGTCAGACACGGATGTGCCCCTCAGCATCGAGCCTTCGAGCCAATTCGCGGATATGGTCCGGGCCAACTTCGCAGCATCCCCCGACGATGGTTGCCCCCTGGGCGACCCAACCCATGGCGATGTCGGCATAGACCTCGGGCGTGAGGTCACGGCGTTGTTCGAGAGCGTCGACGGTCGGGGCCTCCTGCAGGAATCCTTCGGAGATGCGGGTGAAGCCGTTGGCATAGGCACCGAAGGGCAAAGCCGCGGATTTCAGCACCTCAAGACCCGCGACCACCACCTCGGGGCGCGAGCAGTTGATCAGGATCGCGGCAGGTCGGCGCCGGATCGGCAAGGTCGCGATCAGATCGAGGATGATCTGAACCGGCTCACCCGAACGCAGTTTCGTGCCGTCATCGTCATCCACGGAAACGGCCAGCCAGACCGGTTTTGCGCTGACCGCTTTGGCTGCGGCAAGCGCGGTTTGCGCGTGATTGAGGGAGGACATGGTTTCGATGATCCACAGGTCGACATGCTGTTCCAACCTTGTGAGCAAGGGACCATACATCGCCGTCGCCTGTTCGTCTGTTACGACAATGTCAGGCCGGTAGGACGCGCCGATGGGGCCAAGCGCTCCGGCGATCCGGCCACGACCATTGGCATCCCGTGCGGATGTTGCGGCGTCGATGGCCACATCCAGCAGTCGTGGGATGTCGCCGACCAACCCCACACGCTCCAGCCGATCGGCCAGAGCGGCATAGGTATTGGTCGTGGCAACGGTCGCACCGGCGGCAAAGTAGTCGGCGTGGACCTGCTGCACAATGCCCGGATGATCCATCATCACCTGCGTGGACCACAGCGGCGTCGCCCTGTCGCCGGAGCGTTTGACCAGTTCCTGGCCGACCGAGCCGTCGAGGAGAGTGATTTCGGTCATTGACGCACCTCGGTCGAAAAATCGCGTGAGGCCAGAAGACCCGCAGCGCCCAGCATAAGCCCCCCGGAAATCCGGGTGAGCCAGACCCCACGGAGCACACGCATGCGCCCCAGCGTTCGCTGCGCGAACCACCCCCACAGGATCAGGGTGATCCCATCAACCACCAGATAGGTTCCACCGAGGATCAAGAGTTGCGGCAGCACCGGCACGGCCGGATCAATGAACTGCGGGAACAGCGCGCCAAAGAAGATAACCGCGTAAGGATTTGCGGAAGACGTGAGAAACCCTTGCCGGAAGAGTGCGCCTCGGCTGGCGCGGGCGGCGGCCTTTACTCCGCCCGACCGGTTCGGCGACAGCACAAGGCGCAGACCGATCCATCCCAGATATGCCACACCTGCCCATTTGACGATCCACAGCGCATCGGCCGAGGCCGCGATAATCGCCGTCAGGCCAAAGGCCGCAGCGGTCATTTGCAATGCGTTTGCGGTCAGATCCCCTGCCGCCGTCGCCATGCTGCGCCCAAGCCCGTGACGCATGGCGTTGGACATCATCAACAGCTGGCTGGTATCGGGAGGCGTTGCGAAGAACGCAAAAAGCACACCCAGATAGATCAGATAGGTCTCGATACTCATGCGCGGAGCCTTTGGTTTTCGGGATCCCAGAGCGGCTGATCCGGCTCGACCTTGGCGGGGCGGCGTTCGCCGAAGATCTCAACCTCGATCCGGGTTCCAGGCACGGCCAGATCCGGGCGCAGCATGCCCAGCGCCACGGATTTGTTCACGCGGTAGCCCCAGGCACCCGACGTCGTCTCGCCCACCACATCGCCATTGTGCCAAAGCGTCGACATATAGGGCGCGTCGGCTTCGCCCGCCTCGACCGTGAGGGTGACGAAACGCTTTTTGACGCCCTGCTGTTTTTCGTTCATCAGCGCGGTTTTGCCCGGGAAGTCCTGCGGCTTGTCGAGCTTGACAAAGCGGTCGAGCCCGCCTTCGAGCAGGGTGTAATCGGTCGAAAGGTCCCCCTTCCACGCGCGGTAGCCCTTTTCGATCCGCAGGGAGTTGAGCGCCCACATGCCAAAGGGCTTGGCCCCTTCTGCCAGCACCGCGTCATAGATCGCGGGCATCTCGGCATTGGCCGCGTGGATCTCCCATCCCAATTCCCCGGCGAAGGACACGCGCACCTGCATTGCGGGTTTACCTGCAACGGTCGCGGACTGATGGCTCAGCCAGCCAAGCGAAAGATCCGCCTCGGCGATCTTTTCAAAGAGCGCGCGGGAGTTGGGGCCGCAAACGATCAGTGTCGAATAGTCGGTGGTATGATCGCTCAGCGACAGACCCGCATCCACCGCCGGGCGCAGCACGTCAAAGTCGTGCCACTGTGCCGTGGCGGCGGTAATCAGGGTAAAGTCATCCTCGCCATGGCGGATCACCGACATCTCGGTCAGGATGCGCCCGCGATCATCTGCGAAGTATGCCAGGTTCATGCGCCCCGGTTTCGGCAAACCGCCCGTGATCCGGCCACGCAACCATTCGGCAGCCCCATCGCCCGTGAACTTGAACCGTGAAAACCCCGGCAGGTCGAGCACGCCGACACCGTCGCGAACCGCCTCGCATTCCTCGCGGATGCGCGCCTCCCACGGGCCGCGCCGGTTCCAGGTATGCGCTGCCTCAAGGGAGATGTCGTCTCCGGGCTGCGCGAACCAATTGGCGCGCTCCCACCCGTTATAGGCCCCCATTTGGCCGCCCTGCTCGCGAACTCTTGCATCGACAGGCGACAGTTTCTTGTCACGGCCTGCGGGCCATTCATGCCAGGGGAAGTGGATGGCGTATTCGTGGCCATAGACCTCAATCGCTTTTTGATCGCAATAATCCTGATCGGTGTAGTCGGTGTAACGGCGCGGATCGACAGCCCACATATCCCATTCGGTCTGCCCTTCGGTGATCCATTCGGCCAGCACCTTGCCCGCGCCGCCGCCCTGGGTGATGCCGAAGGTAAAGACACAAGCCTCATAGGCATTGGGCACACCCGGCATCGGCCCGATCAGCGGCAGGCCGTCCGGCGCGTAAGGGATCGGTCCGTTGATCACCCGGCCTACACCGGCAGTGCCCAGCAGGGGCACCCGCGCCATCGCATCCTCGATATACCATTCGAGGCGTTCCAAATCGTCTGGATAAAGCTGGAAGCTGAAATCCTCGGGCATCGGATCCTCGGGTGTTACCCAATGCGCCCTGCAGTTGCGTTCATAGGGGCCGAGGTTGAGACCGTTCTTGTCCTGCCGCAGATAATAGGAGGTGTCCACGTCGCGCAAGAGCGGAACCTTGCGCCCATTCTCGTTGGTCCAGGCCGCAAGCTCAGGGATCTCTTCGGTCAGGAAATACTGGTGGCTCATCACGGTCATCGGGACAGTGCGTCCGCCAAACGGCTTGAACCACTCGCCGACACGCTGGGCATAGTACCCGGCCGCGTTTACGACTTTCTCACAGCGGATATCGCCCTTTTGGGTATGTACGATCCATTCATCGCCATCGCGGCTGATGCCCGTGGCCGGGCAAAACCGCTCGATCCGGGCGCCCATGTCACGGGCGCCCTTGGCCAGCGCCTGGGTCAACTGGGCGGGGTCGATATCGCCATCGTCCGGGTCCCAGAGACCTCCCTCAAGGTCATGGGTTTCCAGAAAGGGATAGGCGTCTTTCATGTCCTGGATCGACATCATGTCGATATTCAGACCCTGATAGCGGCCCATGGCGCGGGCGCGCTCGAATTCCATCATCCTTTCATTGGAATGAGCCAGCCGGATCGAGCCCGTGACGTGATAGTTCATCGGGTAATCGACCTCATCCGCGAGACCGGCATAAAGGCCCAGCGAATAGCGTTGCATGTTCATAACCGCCCAGGAGGTGCTGAACGACGGGCAATTGCCCGCCGCGTGCCAGGTCGACCCCGCGGTCAACTCGTTCTTTTCCAGCAGCACAGAGTCGGTCCAGCCCGCCTTGGCCAGATGATAAAGGCCCGAAGTGCCGACAACTCCGCCGCCAATGATGACGACGCGGGCCGTGGTTGGAAATTCAGACATGAAGCGCTCCCTTTCGACGGATTGTTGTTGACCGGAATCGGTGCCGGGCTGACCCTTTCCGGGAACAGTGATTTGAGTGGATTGTGTCCCTATGAAATCTTCGGTTTACCTGATCGGCGACACCAGCGCCGCCCAGAGCGACATCTTCGCTCAGCTCTCGGAGAGCAGGTTGCAGTCTTTGATCCTCGAGGCGGGCAATATCACGCAGGACCTGGGCGATGTGGACGAAGACGGACAGACCGACGATTACGTCCTGACTGCCCCTCGTTTCACGCAGCAGCACCTTTACGAACTGACCAACCAAACAGTTGAAGGTGCGACCCGTGGCGTACTGGCATATGTCAACGTGATGGTGCCTGATTTTAACAGGTATTACTGGGAAAGGGACTGGATCACCGCCGCCGAGGAAGATCCGACCGACCTGGACTATGGCACCGTACGCGACGGCGCGCCGGGCTGGCTGGAAATGAACCTTGGGATTGCGACAGGACCCGAGTTTGGACCAAATGGGGAACCTGGCGATGGTATCTTTGGGTTTCTCGTTGATTACCGCGATACCGACTGGCAGGAGTTGGTGATCACCCAGGCAATCGCCTATGTCGAACACGGCTATACCGGCATATTCCTTGATGACGTCGGGCGCTATGATGAAACCAGCCTTGGCATATCTGACGCTGCCGCAGAGATGATGCGGTTTGTCTTGCGCATTCAAGAGGGTGTGACCGAGGCAACAGGACTGACCGCGAACGAGTTGACGATCACCATCAACTCCGACCCCTATATCATCAACAATTACTTCTTTGCAGCGGATCGTCCGGACAGCTTTGATCTTGAGCTTGTTTCGGAGTTTGCGGAAGCTGTGGACGGGCTGGTCACAGAGAACGCCACCTCTGACCCCGTTCCGTTTTGGGACGTTGCAAATAAATGGTTCAATGGGGCCAACCCGGACGGTTTTCAGATCGGAACGAACACAACAGATCTCACCGCCATCGAAACACCCAAGGACTGGGCGCCGATGATGGCTATCGTTGACGAACTCATTGACCAGAACGTGTCTATGTTTTTGGCGCGCGGCGCGGCCTACAACCACGTTCTGAATGCGCCTATCTTTGGTACAGCAGAGGATGAGACGCTGACGGGCACTGCGTTGGCTGAAGCGATCTTTGGTGGACCCGGGACCACGAGTATCGAGGCCGGTGCTGGCGATGACATCATTTATGGCGCCGCGCTGGGCGGCGCGATCCGTGGCGGAGACGGAGATGACCTGATCTATGGTGGACCCGGCGACGACCTGATCTTTGGCGGTGCGGGCAATGACACCATCTATGGCGGTGGCGGGAATGACACGATCATTGGCGGGGCGGGGGATGACCTCCTTTACGGGGGCGATCCGCCGGATGAGCTTGTGTTCTGACATCATGCCCATCAGGTCTGCGGCAGATCGTCGGTGATGGTATAGTAATCGCCCTTATCGGCCACAAAGATATGGCGGCCGAGGGTCAGACCCGTGGGCGCGTCGAGCGCACCCATCGCAATTGAAATCGTATCTTCCGCATCATGTTTCCAGAACAGGAATGAGCCACAAGTGCTGCAGAACCCACGGCGCGCGGCATCGCTGGAGCGGAACCATCTGAGGCTGTCGTCACGGTCAAAGACCAACGCGGTTTCGGCGATGAAGGTCGAGGCCCAGACATGGCCCGATTGACGGCGGCACTGGCCGCAATGGCAGACCGAAGGCGCGGGCGCATCCGCATCGAAGTGAAACGCGACCGCACCGCAAAGGCATGACCCGGTCCGCATATCCGTTATCCTTTCGCCTGGGGCGTGGGCGCAAGGCCGAGCGCCACACCGTACACAATGAAACACGCCGCCAGCGCACGGCGCAGCAACGTGTTGACCGTCCTGGCAAACGCGGCGCGACCCAACCCCGCGCCCAGTGCCGCATATCCGGCATAGATCAGCCCTGTCAGGGTAAGGGCCGTGGGCAGGATCGCCCCCATCTGATCCCAGACCGGCACACCCGGTTCGATAAACTGAGAAAAGGCGGCAAGGTAACCTGCCACACTCTTGGGATTGGCCAGCGCGATGACGAGCGCGTTCAGATAAACCTTGCGCGGCGCGACCTCGGTGATGCGCAACGGGCGCCGCGCCGTGATCCAGCCACGCAGACCGAGATAGATCAGAAATCCCGCGCCGATCAGTTTGACAATGCCGAAGACCTCCGGTGCCGCGATCAAAAGCGCTGTCACACCCGCAGCGGACATCAGAAGAAAGAGCGTGGCCTGCGTCAGCACTGCCCAGACGGCGGGCAGCGCACGGCGAAAACCCAATGTCATCCCGGTCGAGAGGCAATTGACCGCATTCGGTCCCGGGGTCAGCGCGAAGACCAGCCAGAACACCGCAAAGATCAGCCATGTGTCCAATGTCATCGCCACACCCCCGTCAATAGACCGGCGGGGCGATCACCCAGATCACCACGGCAGGGATGTCATGCGGATTCGACCATCGGAACGGCTCGCCCCGAATGCGAAAGCTGTCGCCCGGTTGAACGGCAAAGGACCTGCCGCCGATATCCAACGACAGCGCGCCGGAGACTACATAACCGACCTCTTGCGTCAGGCGCGTGACGAACTCGGTGATCCGCGCCTTGGGCTGAAAGGTCGAATGCACCATCTCGAAATCGTCTGTCAGGTCAGGCGACAAGAGCTCTTCGATCAGGCCCGCCTCGGATGAGCCGATCGGGCGCCGCGCGCCCGCGCGCACGATGTAACCCGCCTCGGCCGCCGGGGACGGTGCGTGAGAAAAGAGCATCGAGACCGAGACGTCCAGAACCTTTGCGATCATCCGCAGATCGGTGATCGACGGCTCCGACAGATCACGCTCCACCTGGCTCAACCAGCCCACGGAACGGCCCAAGCGATCCGAAAGATCGGCCAGCGTCAGCCCGCGCGCTTTGCGCAACGCGCGCAGATCGGCCCCCAGAGACCCGGACAGGACTGGCTGTTGGTCGATCACGGCGACTCGGCCCTTTCGTGAAAATCTCCCTCAGGATTTCACGGTGCCTGAGTCTGGTGAAAAATCAAGAGGTTTTTTCACTTCATGGATCTACAGAACAGGACGCGCCCTCGATCTGCCAAACCGCGACAGGTCGGCCTGTCCAGAGATCCCCCGTAGGGCGGGACTTGTCCCGCCACCCCCGATGACACTCCCGACCCGCGCCTTCCTAGCGCGCAAAGGCAAATGCCTGATCCAGAATCGCAGCCAGGCGATCCGCGTCCTCCTGCGTAAACGCATCGGGCTGATCGCTGTCGATATCGAATACTCCCAAGAGAGAGCCGCGCTTATTGCGCACCGGCAACACCAGTTCAGACCGGGTGGACGAGGCACACGCGATATGGCCCGGGAACACATCGACATCCGGGACCAGCTGTACCTCTCCCGTGCGGGCCGCGGCGCCGCAGACACCTTTGTCAAACGGGATCATCAGACAGCCGTGACCGCCCTGATAGGGGCCAATCTTCATCAGGTCAGGTGCGACGACCCGGTAGAACCCGGTCCAGTCGAACCGATCATCCGCCTGATGCACTTCACAGGCGATGGTGGCCATCAGGGCAACCGCATCCTTTTCACCCTCCGTCAGGGCGACGATGGTCTTTTCCAACCTATCATAATCGGCTTTCATGTGACGTCTCCTTCGGCGTGGGTTCAGACATACGGTGCGCGCGGGGGGCTGTACCTTCGACAGTCACACAGAAGTCCTGGGCACCGGGCGTGACCGGTGCGGTTGATCGCAGCCGGGACAACAGATCTTCAATCAGACGTCGGGGCATTGCGGCGTGGTGCATGGAAATCAGCAACCAAAGACCCGCATGTTTCGGATCGTTCCTTTGCTCACCTCTGCGAAAGATATCGGCACAGTGCGCAGCCATCGAGTCATCCGGCAAGAGAACGTGGCGCATCAATGCGCGCACCCGGACGAGCTTGGGAACCGGTGCGATCTCTTCTTTCAGGTTCGTCCAGGGCCGCGTGCTCAGCCGATAATCATCGAGATCCAAAGGATCCTTTTCGCCTTCAAGGAAAGCCTCCAGCCATGTGAGCAAACGCGACACCGTCACGCCCCGTTCTGACCGGAGATCCTCCTCGAAACGCTTCAGGGTATCCAGATCCGATTGCATAAGGTGCCCGTCTCAGACCCGCTCAATCGCAATCGCCGTGCCTTCGCCGCCGCCGATGCAGATCGCGGCAACCCCGCGTTTCAGGCCGCGCGTCTCCAGCGCGTTCAGCAGCGTGACCATGATGCGCGCACCGGACGCGCCGATGGGATGGCCCAGCGCGCAGGCGCCGCCATTCACGTTCACCTTGTCGCGCGACACTCCCATTTCATGCATGAACGCCATGGGCACCACGGCAAAGGCCTCGTTGACTTCCCACAGATCGACATCGTCCTTGCTCCAGCCGATCCGCTCCAGCAGCTTCTGCGCGGCGGGGACGGGGGCGGTGGTGAAAAGCGCGGGCGCCTGGGCATGGCTTGCATGCCCCAGGATGCGGGCGCGGATTGCAAGACCCTGAGCCTCCGCAGCCTCCGCACTGGCCAGAACCAGCGCTGCCGCGCCGTCCGAGATGGACGAGGCATTCGCCGCCGTCACCGTGCCATCCTTGCGGAAGGCCGGTCTGAGGTGTGGGATTTTGTCGGGTCGTGCGGTGCCCGGTTGTTCATCGGTCGCCACTACCACATCGCCCTTGTGCGAGGTCAATGTCACCGCAGTGATTTCACCGTCAAAGGCACCGCTTTGCTGCGCCTCAAGCGCGTTGGAAAGTGATGTCAACGCATACGCGTCCTGCGCCTCGCGGGTGAATTGATAGGCCTCGGCACAGTCCTCGGCAAAGGTGCCCATAAGCCGACCCTTATCATAGGCATCCTCCAAGCCATCGAGGAACATGTGATCGATCACCTGCCCATGGCCGATCCGCGCGCCACCGCGCATTTTCGGCAAGAGGTAGGGCGCGTTGGTCATACTCTCCATGCCACCGGCGATCATGCTATCGGCATGGCCCAATGCAATCTGATCAAAGGCCATCATCGCGGCTTTCATACCCGATCCGCACATTTTGTTGAGCGTGGTGGCAGGCACCTCCTCTCCCAGACCCGCCGCAAAACCGGCCTGGCGCGCAGGGGCCTGGCCTTGACCCGCGGGCAGAACGCATCCCATCAACACCTCGTCGACGGTCGAAAGACCGGCGCCGTTCATGGCCGCCCTGATCGCGCTTCCACCCAGATCCGCGGCAGGCAGGCCGTCGAAGACCCCCTGAAAACCGCCCATCGGAGTGCGCGCTGCTCCGGCTATGATTACCTCTTTCATTGCATTCCTCCTCACCGCAAAGCTGATCACCGAATGGTAAGACTTCGGGTTTAACCTCTCAGATACGATGCAGAGACCTAGGACCCTTCGATGAGCCTTACAAGCACAGATACAGACCACGCGCGGATCATCACCGTGCAGGTGCCTCGCATTGATGCAGCCATGGCAATCCAGTTCAAGGAGGACATGCGCCAAAAGACACAAGGCAGCCCGGACCGTGTCGTGCTGGATCTCAGCCAGGTCGATTTCATCGATTCCAGCGGGTTGGGTGCGATCGTCGCCTCCATGAAACAACTTGACGCAGGGGTACGGCTGGACCTGGCAGGCCTGTCAGGCAACGTCAGCAAGGTCTTTCGCCTGACACGGATGGATACGGTGTTTCGGCTTTACGACACCCTCGACGCGGCCGTCGGGACAGATGCAAGCTGAAACCGGACATTGGGGATGGACACCGACATGCCCTTTGACGGCCTCCCCTTGACCTATCAGTTTTCCTGCCCGGCTTCGGAGCTGGCGGTACGCGATCTGTTGATCGAGCTCCGCAGCGCTTTGTCGGCCGCACGGCTGGAAAGCGATCTGAGCAGTTCTGTCGAAATTGCTGTGGCAGAGGGGCTGAACAACATTGTCGAACATGCCTGTGCCGGGGTCGTCGATGGGCTGATCCGCGTGGAAATGCGGGTGAACGCAGCCCATGTCTTTGTACAGATGCTGGATTCCGGGGAGGCACTGCCGGACTGGATCCTGCCCGAAGGGCGGGCGGCCGATCTGTCGGTGGCACGTGGCGCGTTGCCCGAAGGGGGGTTCGGCTGGAACATGATCCGCAACCTCGCCGACCGGCTCGACTATAGCCGGATCAATGGCACCAACCTCCTGAAGATGTGGTTTGTCATGGAACACCCCGAGCTTTGATCGGGGCCGCCTGACCTGCCACCGGTGCAATTGCCTTGGATTTGCCGTGATACGACCCAATTACGGACCAAGTCCGAAGGCAAAACTCTTGGTGTAGCTGCATATAGCTTCCCTCGGCGCCGTGTGTTAACAGCCCCCACCCAGTGCGCGGCGCCGAGGATCTTCTCCATGCCTCTTACGTGAATGCCTATGGTCTTTGATTGGTCCGTTAACTATTAACGGTATGAAAAAAACCAAAGACCTGAGGGAAGGGGCCAATATGCGCGATTTTCATCAGCCGGGCCGATCGGCCGTTCTGGCCCAGAACGGAATGTGCGCAACATCGCACCCGCTGGCCGCACAAACCGCCATCGACATTCTCAACCGCGGTGGAAACGCGATGGACGCTGCAATCGCGGGCGCGGTTCTGCTTGGGATTTGCGAGCCGCAAATGACCGGCATCGGGGGTGACTGTTTTGTCTTGTATTCCCGCGCAGGCAGCGATGAGATCCGGGCATTGAATGGATCGGGGCGTGCTACGGATGCCAGCTCTGCCGCCGATTTGCGCGCGGTGGGTCACTCTGTTCTGCCGCCCTACAGCCCGTACGCCGTCACAATCCCCAGCGCGATCGACGCCTTTTGTCACCTGTCGGACACCGAGGGAAAGCTGGGGCTGGACACCCTGCTGGCCCCCGCGATCCGATATGCGGAAGACGGCGTGCCCGTCGCCGCGCGCGTTGCGTTTGACTGGGCCAACGACGCCGAAACATTGCAAGGCCACGCGCGCGAAATCTATCTGGTCAACGGTCGTGTACCGATGCCGGGCGATATCTTTCGGGTGCCCGGCCAGGCCGAGGTCTTGCGCCGCATTGCCAAGGGCGGCCGGGACGCCTTTTACACCGGCGAAGTGGCCGAGGATATGGTGCAAAGCCTGCGCGCCATGGGTGGAGCCCATACCATAGAGGACTTCGCGAATGTCCGTTGTGATGAAGCAACGCCTGTCAGCGGTCTCTATAAGGGCACCGAACTGGTGGAGCATCCGCCCAACAGCCAGGGTGCCATCGCGATCCTGATGCTCAACATCCTCAAGCATTTCGACATCGCGGCGATGCCCCCCCTTGGCAGCCAACGCGCGCATATCGAGGCCGAGGCGGCCAAGCTTGCCTATGACACCCGCAACCGGTTTCTGGGCGATCCGGATCACACCGCGCGGCTGGACCATATGTTATCCGAAGACACCGCTGCCGAACTGGCCGCCCTGATCGACCCGCATCGGGCGATGAAGGGCCCTGCGGCGCTGTCGGAGGCCGTGCATAAGGACACCGTCTATATCACCGTGGTGGACAAGGATCGCATGGCGGTCTCACTGATCTATTCGATCTTTCACGGCTTTGGGTCCGGCATTGCCAGCAATAAATTCGGCATCCTGTTCCAGAATCGCGGCGCCGGCTTTACGCTGGACGACGGCCATCCGAATGAAATGGCCCCGGGCAAGCGGCCCGCGCATACGATCATCCCCGGTATCCTGCGTGAGAATGGCCGCGTGACCATGCCCTTTGGCGTGATGGGTGGACAGTATCAGCCCAATGGCCACGCCCGAGTTGTGAGCAATATGATTGATTTCGGAATGGATCCGCAATCCGCCCTGGACGCGCCACGCGCCTTCTCGGACAATGGCACCATGAAGGTCGAGCGCGGATATTCCGATGCCGTGCGCCAGGAACTGGCCGATATGGGTCATGCAGTCAGCGTGCCTGACACCCCCATTGGCGGCGCACAGGCCATCCTGATCCATGACACCGGCATTCTGGAAGGCGCCAGCGATCCGCGCAAGGATGGGTGTGCTCTGGGATATTGACCGGGGCGGCGGGACAAGTCCCGCCCTACGGCGTCACATCTCAGTTAAGCTGGAAATGCAGAGGATAAGCGCCATCCTCGAACGGGCCGAACATCTCGTCGATATCGGGGTGTTCGACCGGCTCACCGGAGTAATCCGCGATCAGGTTCTGCTCGGACACATAGGCCACGTAATAGGACTGATCGTTTTCTGCCAGAAGGTGATAGAAGGGCTGGTTCTTGACCGGGCGGTTCTCTTCGGGGATCGCCTGATACCATTCTTCGGTATTGGAAAACTCCGGATCCACGTCAAAAACAACCCCTCGAAACGGGTGTTTTCGGTGCCGGACAACCTGCCCGAGATGATACTTTGCACGTGTCGTATACATAGTCTTGCAGCCCCTGAATTTCGGGTTTAGCCGGTTTGCACCCGTTTTGTCCAACAATTGCCATCTTTTTTCCCGGAAACAGTCTGTGAACCTTGCCGTAACAGTGCTTGAAATCGTCGCCCCGGTTTTCCTTTTGGCCGCGATCGGGTTTGTCTGGGTCAAACTGGGCGTCGAATACCGCATCCGATTTGTCACTCAGCTGTCGATGACGCTGGGCGTGCCCTGCTTGATCTTTACCGCCCTGATGCAGACTGAGATTGATCCCGCCGCCCTCACCAGCCTGTCGCTGGCCGCCATTGCCGCCTATGGCGGGGTCACGGTGGCCGTGATGGTCCTGATCCGTCTCATGCGGCTTGAGGGGCGGACATATACCGCGCCGATCATCTTTGGCAATACCGGTAATCTGGGTTTGCCGCTGGCGCTGTTTGCCTTTGGCGAGGTCGGCCTTGGGTATGCGGTGGTTGTGTTTGCGGTTATGGCGATCTTGTCGTTCACCTTTGGGATCTGGCTGGTGGCAGGGGGCGGTTCTCCGTTCAAGGTGCTCAAGGAACCGATGGTTGCGGCGACGCTGTTGGGGGCGCTGTTTTTGTGGCAAGACTGGCAGACACCGCGCTTTTTGACCAACACGCTGGAACTGATCGGGCAAATCGCGATTCCGCTGATGCTGATCACGTTGGGTGTTGCGGTGGCGCGGCTCACCCCCGGGGGGATGGTCCGCGCGGTCCTTTTGTCGCTGGCGAAACTGGCAATCTGTGTTGCGGTGGCCTGGGGCGTGGGAATGCAGTTTGCCTTGGATGACGTTGCTTTTGCGGTGCTTGTCTTGCAGGTGGCCACACCTGTGGCGGTCACATCGTACCTCTTGGCCGAGAAGTACGGAGCTGATGCCGATGCGGTTGCGGGGCTGGTCGTCGCCTCGACGCTGATGGCGGTTCTGGCCCTGCCGGTGTTGCTGGCGGTACTGATCTGAGGGAAAAGTGATTTCCCAAGACGCCCCAATCCTGTAAACTACCCGCAAAACAAGAAAGACAAATCGCGAGAGGCAGGATGAGCAGATCCCTTCGCGCAATGCTATTGGTGCTGATTTTGGCGTCCTGCGGGGGTGGATACAACTCCGCCCCGCGTAACCTGGACAATGCCTGCAGCATCGTCAGCGAGCGCCCCGAATACCTGCGCGCATTCCGCGCGACCGAACGCCGATGGGGGGTTCCGGTCCATGTGCAGATGGCGACAATCTATCACGAGAGCCGGTTTATCGGCGATGCGCGCCCGCCGTATCGATATGTTCTGGGCATAATTCCGATGGGCCGACAATCGACCGCGTTCGGCTATTCTCAGGCGCTGGACGGGACCTGGGACGAATATCGCCGCGAGACTGGAAAACGCGGTGCCCGGCGCGATCGGATTCGCGATGCAAGCGATTTCATGGGCTGGTACATGGCCGGATCCCGCGAGCGGCTGGGCATCGCAATGACCGATGCGCGCAATCAGTATCTGGCCTATCACGAGGGGCGCACCGGCTATGCACGCGGAAGTTACAAGCGCAAGAGCTGGCTGATGCGAGTCTCAGGGCAGCTTCAGGCACGTGCAGAGATGTATCAAGGGCAGTTGGCCTCGTGCCGGAGGGCGCGGCGCACGTAAACGCGGCGGAGATCACCACATGCGCGAGCCTGTTTGAGGCTTGGGTTGTGCGGGGGTGGCGGGACAGGTCCCGCCCTACAGGCTAACGGTCGTTGCCTTCGCCAATGATCTGCGTGTTGAAGAGAGCGTCACCTAGTGTGCCGCCTTTTTCGAGCGATTGCAGAATAACGGTCGTCTGACCTCCACCGCTGTCGTTGATCACCCATTTGCGCAGCTCGACCGGATCGGCCGTGAAGCTGAGCTGAATGTTGCCGTAATCGGGGTTTTCGGGGTCCTGCGCGGTCACCACAGTGGCGGTTCCGTCAAAGCTGTGGCCCGTTACCATGTTTGCGCGGTCCAGATCCACGGTGCGCGCCAGGATGATCGACAGCGGCGTCCGGCTGAGCGGATAGCTTTCGGGCGCGGTATTGGATTTGGGGTCAAGGATCACCACTGCGCCCCCGCCCGCCACGACGACGGCCTGCTCGGGTGGGTCATACTCAAACCGCATCCGCCCAGGCCGCTTGATATAAAGCGTGCCAGTCGACAGCGTGCCGTCGTCATTGATCTGGGCAAACGGCGCCTCGACCGTGGTCAGATCGTTAAGATAGGTGGAAATCGCCGCAAGCGGCAATTGCTCGGCCCAGGACGGGGCCGCACTGGCCAGAACAAAGCTGGTTGCAATAAAAAATCGTTTCATGCCGGATATCTAACCATGCCTGTAACCCATTGCACCCACCCCGGCCTCACATCGTCGCGATAGGCGAACTCTTACTGTTCCGGCACCAGGATCTCGCGTTTGCCCACATGGTTGGCGGCGGACACAAGGCCCTCCTCCTCCATCTGTTCCACCAGACGCGCGGCCTTGTTGTACCCGATGGCCAGCTTACGCTGGATATAGGACGTAGAGCATTTGCGGTCCTTGATCACGATCTGCACCGCCGTGTCATAAAGCGCGTCTTCGCTATCGGTATTGCCACCAAGACCCAGTACCAGGTCGATATCGCTTTCCTTGTCATCATCGGGACCATCCAGAACCGAACCGACATAAGACGGCGGACCAAAGGCCTTGAGGTGGTTGACGATCTCCTCGACCTCTTCATCCGATACGAAGGGCCCGTGACAACGGGTGATCTTGGCCCCCCCCGCCATGTAAAGCATGTCGCCCATGCCCAGAAGCTGCTCGGCGCCCATTTCACCAAGGATGGTGCGGCTGTCGACCTTGGAGGTCACCTGGAACGAGATCCGGGTCGGGAAATTGGCCTTGATCGTGCCGGTGATCACATCGACCGAGGGGCGCTGCGTGGCCATGATCAGGTGAATCCCGCTTGCACGCGCCATCTGTGCCAGGCGCTGAATACAGGCCTCGATCTCCTTGCCCGCAACCATCATCAAATCGGCCATTTCGTCCACGACCACGACGATATAGGGCAAGGCCTCGGGCGTTGTCTCTTCGGTTTCGAACACCGGCTCACCGGTGTCGTCGTCAAACCCGGTCTGCACGGTACGCGAGAACATCTCACCTTTTGCAAGCGCCTCGCGCACACGGCCGTTATGGCCTTCGATGTTGCGTACGCCCATCTTGGACATCTTGCGATAGCGTTCCTCCATCTCGCCCACGACCCATTTCAGGGCAACGACCGCTTTCTTGGGGTCAGTCACCACAGGAGAGAGCAGATGCGGGATGCCGTCATAGACGCTGAGTTCCAGCATCTTGGGGTCGATCATGATCAACCGGCATTCCTCGGGGGTGAGCTTGTAGAGGAGCGACAGGATCATCGTATTGATCGCCACGGATTTACCCGACCCGGTGGTGCCCGCGATCAAGAGGTGAGGCATCTTGGCAAGGTTCGCCACGACCGCGCCGCCGCCGATATCCTTGCCCAGCGCCAGCGGCAGGCGCATGTTCGAATCCCCGAAATCGCGGGAGGCGAGGATTTCGCGCAGCACCACCTTTTCGCGGTGCTCATTGGGCAATTCGATGCCGATCACGGACCGGCCCGGAACGGTAGAGACCCGCGCCGAGAGGGCCGCCATCGACCGGGCGATATCGTCGGCCAGACCAATCACGCGCGAAGCTTTCAAGCCCGGCGCAGGCTCCAGCTCGTACATGGTGACGACCGGCCCGGGGCGCACGCTGACGATCTCGCCTTTCACTCCGTAATCGTCCAGTACGTTTTCCAGCATACGTGCGTTTTCTTCCAATGCCTCATCGCTCAGATGATGGCGCTGGATGCTTTCTGGGTTTTCCAGAAGGCTCAGCGGCGGCAACTCAAACGCGCTGGCCTGCTCGTCTTCAAAGGCAAGCGTCGGCTGCGCTTCGGCTTGCGCGCGGCGGGATGGCGCGGGGGCTTTGCGGGGGACATTCTGGACAACCTTGCGCGGCTCGGCCACCGGGATCGGGGGTGCGGCGGGCGCGGGGTCTTGCAAAGGCAGCACCTGGGCCGGACGGTCCTGCGCTGCGCGCGGTGGCGCGGTCAACGGCGGCTCGGTCCGCATCTGGGGGGGCGGCGCGGTCAGCGGCGGTTCGGGCGGCGCGCCCTCGTGCGGCTTGTAGATCAGCGGATCGGGTCCACGGCCCCGCCCTTGGGTCAAGGGTGCATCGATACTGGGATCTCGTACGGGCGGCTGCGCAACGCGCGATTTGATCACGTCAGCGATCTTGGCTCGGATGCGGTCCTCACCGGGCATATCTACCGCATCAAAGCCCTGCGTCGGCGCTGTCTCGACCAGTTCGGGATCCGGCAGCGGCTCAGGCCTGCGGATCAGCGCGGCAAGCAGTCCCGGCCGGGTCTGAGGCTGTGGCTCCACAGCGGATGCCTCTACCCAAGGCTGGGCGGCCCCGCGTGTCAAGGGCGGCTCCGCTGGGGCGTAGGTATTCAGCGGCACAGGGGTCGGTTCAGCATAGGATTCCTGTTGGGTCTCGGCATAGTCGGCTTGCGCCCGCGCCACAGCACGGCGTTCGGCATGGCGCGCCTGCAAGGCCTGTGCCGTGGTCACCGTCTGGCCTGCGGCGCGGCCCAGAACGGTCATCAACCCCGCATAGAGCATCACGATCCCGATCATCAGGAACCGCATTAGGCGCATCACTTCGGGACGGGTAAAGCCCAGAACAAACGCGCCCATCGCCAACATCCCGACCGCCAGGACCAGCGACACGAGCTTGACCCCGACAGCCGAGCTGAGCGGCAACAACGTCAGAAGCACACCCATCACCGTATCGCCAAATAGACCGCCCAGCCCAAAGCTGTGGACGCTGATCCAGTCGGCCCCCGGCACCAGCGTTGCGGCATAGACCGACAGCAACGCCACGGCGATGGGCGCAAAGATCAGGCGACCCACCGCACGCTCGGTGCCTCTGTGAAATGCCAGTCGCGCGCCCCAGACCAACAGGATCAGCGCGATCGCCCAACTGCCCCAGCCCACGATCATGAACAGCGGTGCGGCAATCGCCGCCCCGAACCGACCCATCAAGTTCTGAACCGGCGCGTCGGTGGAGACCATCCAGTTGGGATCGTCCGGCGTATAGGATCCGATCATCAACGCGGCCATCAGCCCCAACACGATCAGGATCAGGCCAATCAGCTCCTTGCCCCGCCGTTCGATGGCGGCCTGCATGGAGCTGTCCAGAAGCGGATCGCGGCTGCGTTGGTTCAATGATGCCATACTCGTCCCTCAGATCTTATGCGAAAAGACAGTCGCGCAGGGTGGTCAACCCGCGGGCCATCTCGTCTTTTGGAGCCACCATGGCGACCCGGATGTATCCTCGACCGGGGTTTTCCCCGTCTGCGTCCTGGCTCAGATACGCGCCGGGCAAAACCCGGACGCCTGTCTCTTGCCAGAGTTTCAGCGTTGCTGCCTCGCCATCCGCGACCGGTAACCAGAGGAAGAACCCCGCTTCCGGGCTCACATACCCCGGTACCTTGCCCAGAATGTCGTCGGCTATGGCGTATTTTTCAGCGTAAAGGCGGCGGTTCTCGGTTACGTGGTCTTCATCCGCCCAGACCCGCGCCGCAGCGGCCTGAAGCGGCGTCGGCAACGGCGCACCGGCATAGGACCGCAGAAGCTTCGTGCGTTTGATCGTCTCGGTCCCGCCCGCAATAAAGCCCGAGCGCAGACCCGGCAGATTCGACCGTTTCGACAGCGAATGAAAGATCAGGACCCGATCAGGGTCCGCACCCATTTCGCGCGCCACTTCCAGCGCCCCGATTGGCGGCGTGTCGCGGTAAATCTCGGAATAGCATTCATCGGCGAAGATCTTGAAATCATAGCGCTCGGCCAGCGCGATCAGATCCTGCCAATAGGATTTCGTCGCCACTGCCCCCTGCGGGTTGGCGGGCGAACAAATATAGGCAATCGCGGTCCGATTGAGGACATCGGCAGGCAGAGAGGCATAGTCCGGCAAATGCCCCGACTGACCGGTCGCAGGCACAAATCGCGGCTCGGCACCCACCGAGATCGCAGCGATCATATAGACCTGATAGAAGGGGTTCGGTGACAGGATGACCGGCTGCTTGCCACCCTTGATTTCCGGGCACAGCGCCATCGCGGCATTATAAAGCCCTTCGCGCGTGCCGTTGAGCGCCATCACCTGGGTGTCGGCATCCACCGTCACGCCATAGCGCCGCCCGACCCAATCCGCGATCGCGCAGCGCAGCGCGGGCGAGCCTTCATTCGGTGGATAGCTGTTAAACCCCTGGGCCTGCGCGACAATTTCATCTGTAACCCACGCGGGAAAGGCGTGTTTGGGCTCACCGATAGTCATATGCACCACGTCCCCGCCCGGCGCATGCACGTCAAGCAGTGCCCGCAGACGCGGAAACGCATAGGCCGGTAGGTTCGAAAACCGCTCGGGGAACTTCATCAAAAAACTGCCTCTGCACCGGGATCGTTTACGCCCCGTTTGGGATGAAATTACATGTGTGCAGGCGGCGCGTCCAGAAAAAGGAACGCGCTGGCAGTCATTTGTGGCATTTAAGCCAGAGCGGCCTCCGCCGCGACACCAACACGCAAAAGCGCCTCTTCCATGTCGGGAGCACCCAACAGCATGATGCCGCAGGACGGGACCCCGGTGGGGAGCGTCAATGCACACAGCCCCATCAGATTGCCGACCCGGGTGTTCCGCAAGGTCAGCAGGTTTTCGGTGACATAGTAATCGGCGTCTTTTCCCAGCCGGTCTAGGTTGGGGGGCAGGTTCGGCGCGGTGGGCGCCAGCACCGCATCAAACCCGGCTGTGGCCGCGTCCCAGGCCGCGCGGGCGGCGTCGACCTTGGTCCAGGCAGCGACGTAATCGGGCCCGGTGACGTCTTGTCCTGAGCGGAACCGTTCCAGGATCTGGGGGAACATCTTTTCGGGGGCGGCCTCGATCACGTCGCGCCACAGGCCATAAGCCTCGGCGGCGAAAAGAACCGGCGATTGCGCCATGGCATCCTCCAATTCGGGCACCGCCAGCTTTTCAACCGTTGCACCGGCGGCCCGCAACCGCTCCACCGCGTTCTCATAGGCTGCAAGCGGCTCGGGCCGGATATCGTCCAGCACACTGGTCTGAAGTGCCGCAAATCGCCGCCCCGCCAACGTAGCACCCCGCAGATCGGGACCCTTATGCCCTTCCATCGCACCCAGCAACAGCGCGGCATCCTCAACAGTGCGGGTCAGCGGGCCCACGGTGTCGAATTTCAGGCACAGCGGCACGACCCCCTCCAGGGTCAGCCTGCCGGATGTGGTCTTTAGCCCCACCAGATCGTTCCAGGCCGACGGGATCCGCACCGACCCCCCTGTATCAGATCCGATGGCGGCAGCCGCAAGGTCAAACGCGACCGACGCCGCCGCACCCGATGACGATCCGCCTGGCGCCGCACCGGAATCGTTCACATTGGGCGAAGTTGCGGTCACCGGATTGAGGCCCAGACCCGAAAACGCAAGCTCGCTCATATGGGTCTTGCCAAGACAGACCAGCCCCATTTCGGTGGCGTTGCGCAGAACAACCGCATCCGCCTCTGGCATGCGTCCTTTGAGAAGGGCCGACCCGGATTCGGTGGCCACGCCTGCGGTATCAAAGAGGTCTTTCCAACTGATCGGCACGCCGTCGAGCGGGGACAGGCGCCGTCCGGCCTTGGCCCGGGCCTGTGCCGCGTCAGCCTCCGCGAGGGCCCGCTCCCGGGTGAGGCGCGCATAAATGCGCGGGGTTTCGGGATGGGCGTCGATAGCGTCCAGATATGTCACTGTCAGCGCCAGCGGCTCGATCTCGCCCGCGGCGATGCCACGCCCCAGCGCGCCCGCACTCATGCTCAGCCAGTTCTGCATCATCGCCCCTTTCCTTGCCGGTCCGCACCACGGTAGCGACAGGACCGCACATGGACAATCCCGGTCCCGTGCCCATAGTGCGGGCCATGGAAGATGACTGCGATATCCTGATCGTCGGCGGCGGTCTGAACGGCCCTGCTCTGGCACTGGCCATGGCACAGAACGGTCACCGCGTGACCGTGATCGACGCGCTGCCCGAAGCCGTACGCGGCGATGCGGGGTTTGACGGGCGCGCCTATGCGCTGGCACTGGGATCAAAGCGTCTCTTGGAGGCGATCGGCATTTGGGGCGCGGTTGCGGACCACGCGCAGCCGATGCTGGAGATCAAGGTCACGGATGGTCGGGCCGGAGAAGGACCCTCGCCTTTTTGGATGCATTTCGACCATGCCGAGATCGAGGAAGGCCCGATGGGATTTATGGTCGAAGATCGGCATCTGCGCCGCGCCTTTCTTGAGGCCATGGCGCACGAAGACCGCATCACCCATCTAAGCGGAAGATCCGTCACCGCCCAGCAGATCACCACAACCGGCGTCGCGGTCAGGCTGGAGGACGGCAGCAGGATCACAGGCCGGGTCCTGGTCGGCTCCGACGGACGGCAAAGCGGCACCGCAGAACGCGCTGGAATCAAACGCACCGGCTGGCGCTATGGTCAGACGGCCCTGGTCTGTGCCGTGACGCACGAAAAACCCCATGGCGGGGTGGCCCACCAGTTCTTCATGCCTCCCGGCCCGCTTGCGATTCTACCCTTGACCGGCAATCGCAGCTCGATCGTGTGGTCCGAAACAGACGCCGAAGCCGCACGGATCAACGCGCTGAGCGATGACGATTACCTCGACGCATTGCGGCCCCGGTTCGGCAGCTTTCTGGGCGAGATTTCGCTCGCTGGCGCGCGGTTCACCTATCCGCTGAACCTGACGTTGGCCAACAGCTTTGTCGCCGACCGGCTGGCGCTGATCGGTGATGCCGCACATGGCGTCCACCCGATCGCGGGCCAGGGCCTCAATGCCGGGCTGCGCGATGTCGCGGCCCTTGCTGAGACGCTCACACTGGCGGCGCGGCGTGGCGAGGATATCGGCTCGGTTCTGGTTCTGGACCGCTATCAGCGCTGGCGCCGTTTTGACACCGCCACGCTGGCGCTGGCCACGGACGCGTTCAACCGGCTCTTTTCAAACGACAACCCCCTGCTCCGTGCGGCCCGGGATATTGGCATGGGCGTGGTCAACGCCCTGCCCACCTTGCGCCGCGCCTTCATCCGCGAAGCCGCAGGTCTCACCGGGGATCTGCCAAAACTCATGCAGGGAAAACCGATCTAAGTCTGGACCACTGCATTCTGAGTGGCTTGGGTTCGTCAAAGAACCGAAGCGATGTGTCGCCGGGAGGAAACACGCGACCGTCCCGCCTGCGCGCTTGCACAACATACCCTTCCTCCGCGCGGAAATACGTCGCGCAGACACCACCGAAATCCTCGACAACACCGACCATTAGATCAAAGTCACGCCGAAGCCGCGCCGATACTGCGTTTCCATGCCCTTCGGAGAGACCGCTTGCGTCGGTGCAAACACCCGCGGTTTCGATTTTGCTTCGGCTGATGATCTCGTGCGGCACCAAGCCTTGAGAGATCCTCACCGCGCCGATTTCGCGGGTTTCGACCGTATCACCGGATATCGAAAAACGCATCTGAGCCAGGCAGGTGTCGCTTACCGGATCTTATTGCGAACAGGCAAACTGCGCGCGATGTGCAGCCAGGTTGGACGTCAGGCTCACCTGCTCTTCTTTTGGCAGGACCTGTCTTGGTAACAATGCCACCGGGCTGCAAGCCGCAACACCGTCCATTACCCCCTCGACACCAATAAACATCTTCGGAAACAATATCTTATCCCATATGGGCCCATCCGCCTGAGAGCAGGCCGTATCACGCGTTTTGCGTCAACGCAGGCGATGCCGCACGTTCTGGGGAAAGATCACTCTAGCGCGCGCGCCTCGTCCACCAGCATGACGGGGATCCCGTCGCGGATCGGAAAGGCCAGGTTGGCCGCTTTGGACACAAGCTCCTGCCGCTCTGCATCATAGTGCAATGTGCTGTGGGTCACCGGGCAAATCAGCGCTTCGAGCATGTGGCGGTCAAACCCGGCTGGGTGGTTTTCTCTCACTGCAACATCTCCTCGCTCGACCCGCCACGCAGAGCAAACTCGATCAGTGTCACCAAGGTCTCGCGGCGCGTAGGGAGCGATGGTGCCTCAAGCAAAGCCTGCTTATCCTCGGGCTCGAAATCCAGAAGCATCGACAGCGAATTGATCAGGAGCTCATCATCGGCATCCTTCAGCGTCTCCCAATCGGTCGATAGGCCGCGCGCCGTGAAATACTTCTCCAAAAGACGCATGAGGGAGTGCCGGTCAAAGCCTCTGTCGTGCTCTTCCGGTCCGCGATCGCGATCGAACCCCTCCCATTTGACGGTGCATTTGCGATATGGGGAGAACCCGGACACCTCTTCAACCACCCGAAAGCGAGAGATGCCGCTGAGCGTGACCAGATATCTGCCATCCTCGGTCTCGGAAAACTGGGTGATCTTTCCTGCGCAGCCAATGTGGTGAAGGCCGTCCTTTTTGCCGCGCATTGGATTGGGCTGTACCATTCCGATCAGTCGGGTGTCTGTTTTCAACGCGTCCTCGAACATTTGCAGATAGCGGGGTTCGAAAATATGCAGCGGCAACCGCGACCGGGGCAGCAACAGCGCCCCCGGTAACGGGAAGATGGCAATTGTCTCGGGCAAATCGGCGGCTTTGATCATAACGGCTGACCTAGCTTGCGCACACGATCAGGCAAATATCATCGAACTCAATTTGCGCCGACCGTTCAGCGCAACCGGATCATTGGGCTTGAGCGCCTCGAAAATAGTAAAGAGCTGCGCCTTGGCCGCCCCGTCATTCCACTCCCGATCCTGACGGAAAATTTCCAGCAGATGGTCAACCGCCGCCTGCCCATCCCCCTCAGAATAAAGTGCCTGCGCCAGATCATAGCGCGCCTGATGATTGGCGGGATCGGCATCGACCTGGGCCTGCAACTCGGCCACGGGGCCGATGTTTTGCGCCTGACGCGCAAGCTCCAGCTGCGCATGCGCGGCTTCCAGCTCAGGCGTTGAGGCAATCTCGGCCGGGGCTCCGTTCAGGATCGCTTCGGCCTGATCCAGATCGTCCATGGCGATATGCGCGCGCACCAGACCGCCGTAAGCGGCCGGGTGGTTGGGCTGTTCACCCAGAATGGCGGCAAAGGTCTGTGCGGCATCCACCGCCGCGCCTTCGGCCAGCATTTCCTCGGCGGCGGTCACCGCATCATCCAATGCCTCACCGGGCGCCTCGCCACCGGCGGCCTTGATGACACGCTCGACAAAGGCTGTGATCTCGGATCCGGGCAGCGCGCCCTGAAACCCGTCCACCGGCTGGCCCTTATGGAACGCATAGACCGTCGGAATCGACTGGATCTGCAACTGCCCGGCCAGCATCTGCGCTTCGTCGACATTGACCTTGACCATCTTCACCGCGCCCTTGGCGGCCTTGACAGCCTCCTCCAGCAGCGGACCCAGCGTCTTGCACGGGCCGCACCAGGGCGCCCAGAAATCGACGATCACCGGCACGGTCTGCGAGGCTTCGACCACGTCGGCCATGAACTCCGCCTCGGAGCTGTCCTTGATCAGGTCGCCCGCGTCGGGGGCGGATGAAAGTCCCAGATCCATCATCTGTCTGTCCTTGGCTTTATGCGTTGTGCTTTATATGCGCCTGCGGCGCGGGGAATCAAAGATCAAACGTCGCAAAAACCGGCGCGTGATCGCTGGGCTTTTCCCATCCGCGCGCGGGGCGCAGCACCCGGCTGGAATGTCCGGCGTTCGAGATATCGGGCGTGGCCCAGATATGATCGAGGCGACGCCCCTTGTCGGCGGCATCCCAATCGCGAGCCCGATAGGACCACCAAGTGTAAAGCTGCCCCTCGGGGATATCCTTGCGCGTGATATCGACCCAGCCGCCTGCATCCTGGGTCTGGGCCAGATGCTCTACCTCGATGGGCGTGTGGCTCACGACCTTAAGAAGCTGCTTGTGGCTCCAGACGTCATCCTCGCGCGGCGCGATGTTGAGATCGCCCACCAGGATCGCCTTTTGTGGCGCATCGGCATGGAACCAATCCCGCATCTCAGTCAGGTAATCGAGCTTTTGGCCGAACTTCTCGTTTTTCTCGCGATCGGGCACATCGCCACCGGCCGGCACATAGAAATTGTGGATTGTCAGCCCATTCTCCAACTCCCCCGCGATATGACGCGCATGTCCCAGATTGGCAAAATCGCGATCGCCCACATCCGTGATCGGCTGTTTTGAGAGAATCGCGACCCCATTATAGCCCTTTTGGCCGCGCGCGATCATGTGGGAGTATCCAAGCGCCTGAAATGCCTCTACCGGTATCTTGTCGACCGGCGATTTGCATTCCTGAAGGCACAGGACATCCGGCGCTTCCTCGCTCAGAAGTTTGCAGACGAGGCTTTCGCGCAGACGAACCGAATTGATGTTCCAGGTGGCAAGGGTAAAGGGCATCGGGCAATCCTTGGGTGTTTGCGGCGCACTCTACCGGTGTGCGCCGCGGGATGCCATGACCGATCGGACTCCGGTCAAATGCCGTTCGGTGCCACCAGCACCTTGCCGGTACGTTCGCCCGCCATGGTATAGCGGACCGCCTCGGTGATCTCATCCAGCGGGAAAACCTTGTCGATGGGCGCATGCAGCGTCCCTGCGGCAACCGCCTGGGTCAGCGCGCCATAGGTCTGCATCCGCTCTTCCGTGCTGGCCTTGGAGAACCAGTGAACCAGCCAGAACCCCTTGACCGTGATGTCTCCAAAAATCAGCGTACCTGCCGTGATCTGAGCGCTTTCCCGCGACATCGCGCCATAATTGACCAGCGTGCCGCCCTCTTCCAGCGTCTCGGCCAGACGGCCAAAGGTCTCGCCCGCAACGGCATCAAGCGCCAGCTTCATCTTGGCATCAGTGGCCTGCCGCACATCTTTGGCCAAAGTCGGGCTGTCCACGATCACTGCGGCCGCGCCTGCCTCTTCCAAGGCGGGGACCGCGCTTTGGCGACGCACGACGCAACAGACATTGATGCCCTTGGCCTTGGCCAGTTGCACGACATAGGTGCCCACGGCCGAGTTGGCCGCCGATTGGATGATCCAGTCACCCTCCTTCAAGTCCACGAATTGCGTCAGCAGCAGTTGTGCCGTGGCCGGGTTGACCATCAGCATCGAAAGCTGATCCAGATCGCCCTCGGGCATCGGCACCAGATGGCGAATTTCGCCGACAACCTCGGTCCGCCAGGCGCCTTCGCCAATGGGCAGCAGAACAAGCTGGCCTACAGAGATACCCTCGCCATTCACTTCGGTCACGCGGCCGATCCCTTCGTTGCCCGCGGTGGCAGGCAAGGGTGGCCGGACCCCATATTCGCCCGCGACCTGAATGTAATCTGACGGGTTGATCGGCGACCGCAACACCTCGATCCGCGCCTGACCGGGGTTCAGCGCGGGGCTGTCCTCTTCGACCAGTTCCAGAACCTCTGCGGGATGTCCAAACTCACGATAAATGGCGCGTTTCATTGCGCTGCCCTCCGATGCTGATGCAACCTGCACCATGGCGCGGAGGGCGGTCGGAGGAAACCCGCGCCGTAACGTCAGCCGATATCCGCCAAAAAAAGAGGCCGGACAATAAAGTCCGGCCCAGTCCAACAGGGAGGTTTGCATATCAATGCCCGGACATGCACGGGTTGATTCATGTTTAAACATATCTCCAGATTGTCGCTTTGATCTGGGTCAATAATCGATGTCGCACCCCTCACCGTTCGGGCGGAACGGCTGGGAAAGACGCTCCTTCAAAAAAAAGGACCCGAGCACAAAGGCCCGGGTCAGTCCAACAGGGAGGTTGCGCGCCATAACCCGGGCGCGCGGCGGGATCTCATGCAACCAGACGATAACCACCAGATTCGGTGACAAGAAGGCGGGCATTTGACGGATCTGGTTCAATTTTCTGACGCAGACGGTAGATATGCGTCTCCAGCGTGTGGGTCGTGACCCCGGCGTTGTATCCCCAAACCTCATGCAGCAGCACATCGCGCGCCACCACGCCATCGTTCGAGCGATAGAGGAACTTGAGGATATTGGTTTCCTTCTCTGTCAGGCGGATCTTCTTATCATCCTCGGTGATCAGCATCTTCATCGCCGGTTTGAACGTATAGGGTCCAAGGGTAAACACCGCGTCCTCGGATTGCTCGTGCTGGCGCAGCTGTGCGCGGATCCGGGCCAGGAGAACCGGAAATTTGAACGGCTTGGTGACATAGTCATTCGCACCCGCGTCCAGTCCCAGAATGGTGTCGGCGTCGCTGTCATGCCCGGTCAGCATCAGGATCGGCGATTTCACGCCCTGTTTGCGCATCAACCGGCACAGCTCGCGCCCGTCGGTGTCGGGCAAACCCACATCGAGAATGACCAGGTCATAGATCGCCTCTTTGGCGCGCGCCATCGCATCGGCGCCGTTTGCGGCCTCGAACACGTCGAAATCCTCGGTCATGATCAGCTGTTCGCTGAGCGCCTCGCGCAAATCCTCGTCGTCATCGACCAGAAGTATTTTCTTCAGTTGGGCCATCTTGCGGGTCCTCCGTCTGCGTCTTACAGGACATGCGGTCGATCACAGGCCACGGCAAGATTTGCTGCATATGTTTCACGCTGACGTGTTTGCGACATGGCAAATGTTTCATGTTTCCGCAAAAACGCTTATGGGACGGCCCAGAACAAAGGACTTTGCGGCATGAGCCTGACACCCGACATGACCGAAATCTTGGCCCGCGCACGCGGCGATCTGCGTATGGGGTTGCCCATTGTGCTGATTGGACCATCGGGTGCGGTCCTGGCCGTATCGGCCGAAACCCTGAGCGCGGATCGCTTGGCCGAAATCCGGGCACTGGGGGGCGATGTGGTACTGGCCATCACTGCGCGCCGGGCCGAAACGCTCAAGGCACGCGCTTATGACGGTGATCTTGCCCGAGTGGTCCCGCCCGCGGGCGAAGGGCTGCGATGGATCACATCGGTCGCCGATCCCGCCGATGATCTCAACGCCCCGATGAAGGGTCCTATGCAGACCCGGCGCGACGGCGATGCAAGCCTGCACCGGCTTGCGATTTCTCTGGCGAAATCCGCGCGGCTTCTGCCTGCGGCGCTGGTCGCCGATCTGACCGATGGTGCCAGATTCGCGACGGCGCATGGGCTGACCCTGATCCACGCGGATGAGGCGGCAGAGGTGCTGCGCAACCGCGCGACCCTCACCCAGATCGTCAGCGCCCGTCTGCCGATGGAAGTGTCGGAGGCTGGTCGCCTGCACGTGTTCCGCCCCGAAGATGGCGGAGAGGAGCACTATGCCATCGAGATCGGTCGCCCCGACCGCACGCAACCGGTCCTGTCGCGCCTTCATTCGGCCTGTTTCACCGGCGATCTGCTGGGCAGCCTGAAATGCGATTGCGGACCGCAGCTGCGCGCGGCGCTGGCGCAGATGGGGGCCGAAGGGGCGGGCGTTCTGCTCTATCTCAATCAGGAGGGGCGCGGGATCGGTCTGGCCAACAAGATGCGCGCCTATTCCCTTCAAGATCAGGGCTTTGACACGGTCGAGGCGAACCACCGGCTGGGGTTCGAGGATGACGAAAGGGATTTCCGGCTGGGCTCGGACATCCTGAAATCCATGGGGTTTTCCGCCGTACGGCTGTTGACCAACAACCCCGCCAAGATCGACATCATGGAGCGCAACGGCGTCACTGTAACCGAACGCGTGCCATTGAAGGTCGGGCACGGCACCCATAACCGCGCCTATCTGGCGACCAAGGCTGCCAAATCCGGGCATATGCTGTGAGCGATATTGACGATCCCCCCTGGGCCGACCCCGGGGTGAAGGAGGCCTATGCGCAAGCCCTTGGGCGTATGCTCGTCGCCTTCAATGCGGTCGAGAACGAGGTGAGCGGCCTGATCATGCGGTTGATCCCACAGCCCGAGCTTGCACCTGTTCGTGACAGGCTTCGCGCCGAGCCCTTTGGCCGCCGGCTCGATACGCTTTTGTCGCTGCGCAACACGCATCCCGCCCCTCTGGCAACATGCGGGCTGGACACCCTCAAGGCGCTTGCTGCGCGCCGCAATCATTTCGCACATGGGTTCATGGACCAGAACCCGTTCGATGGCAGCTTTGCAATCGTATCCGGCAAACAGACGACACAAGGGTTCCAGAGCCACCTGCACAGCGCACCCCATGACGGGCTGGCAGAGCTGGATCAGCTGACCCAGGACTGCGACACGGCGTTTGACAGGCTCCGCTCAGTCAGTCTCTGGTTCGATTTTGACGATCTGGACGGCGAGGCATGACACCCTGGGATCTGGTCCTGACCAAGCGCGGGTTGCGGTTTCGGGGCCGATATCTGCCCTGCACGATTGGGCGCGGCGGTCTTTCGGGACACAAACGGGAAGGGGATGGTGCCACACCCAGAGGCGCACACCGGATCGTCGGCATGCTCTACCGTCCCGACCGGTTGGCACGGCCCACCGACTGGGCAGTGCCGATCCGCCCCGGCGATCTGTGGTCAGACGATCCGGTGCATGAGGATTACAATCTGATGGTCCGCGCGCCTTACCCATATGGACATGAACGACTGCGCCGTCCCGATCCACTTTATGATCTGGTGCTTTTGACCGATTGGAACTGGCCAAAAGCAGTGCCGGGGCGCGGCTCGGCCATCTTCATCCATCAGTGGCGCAGGCCGGGTTTTCCAACCGAAGGCTGCGTCGCGCTGCACCGCGATCACCTTGCATGGGTGGCACCGCGCATCACCTTCCAGACGCGACTGATTGTGATCTGAGCGCGCTATTGAGGATAAACGCGTGACGCCTTGGCCGTGGCAAGTGCCTTTCGCCCCGCCTTGGCGGTCGCCGTCCATTCATATGTATGTACGCCACCCGGCGGACACGGGCTTTTGTACTTGAACACACCAAAGGGTAGGCGGCCATCCTGGCCTACCTCCACCTTACCGCCGCCATGATTGTAACCGGGCACATTGAGATCCTTGAGCCGGAACTCGATCACCGTCGTGCCCTCCGGCACGTCCGCAAGCACAAAAGCAGGGCTTCCCACACGGTTGGGATTGCCTGTCCGGCAGTCGGGGATATCACCCCAGTCAAACGATATCCGAAACTCGGCCAAGGCAGGCCCAGCCAGCATGAGACCCAAAACAGCAGCTAAAAGGATGCGCATCAAATTTCTCCGTCCTAAAAAATGGTCGCATCAGACGGCTGAACCGCATATCGGTCAACCCGGCTCACCGGGCCGTGCCCCGAAAATGGCCGAGCCTACGCGAATATGGGTCGCGCCCAGCGCGATGGCCGTCTCGAAATCGCCGCTCATCCCCATGGACAGACCGCTCAGCCCGTTGCGGGCCGCAATCTTGGCCAGAAGGGCGAAATGCAGCGCCGGTTCCTCGTCAACTGGTGGGATACACATCACACCCCGCACCGGCAGATCGAGCCCCTGACACTCCGTCACGAACGCATCCGCATCGACGGGCATGACGCCTGCTTTCTGTGGCTCTTCGCCGGTATTGACCTGCACAAAGAGGTCGGGACAGCGCCCCATTTCCTGCGCCAGCCGTGCGATGGCTTTGGCTAGTTTCGGACGGTCCAGCGTGTGGATCGCCTGGGCCAGCTCCATCGCCTGGCGCGCCTTGTTGGTCTGAAGCGGCCCGATCAGGTGCAGTTCGATCCCGTCGAACCGTTCGCGGAACCCTGGCCATTTGCCAGCGGCCTCCTGCACGCGGTTCTCGCCGAATATCCGGTGGCCCTGGACCAGCACATCCGCGACCCGCTCATCGGGCTGCATCTTGGACACGGCGATCAATCGGGTGTCGCCCGGGGGCCGACCTGCTGCCTCTTCTGCGGCGTGGATACGGGAACGGATCTCGGTCAGCGACATGTGGAGCCCTCCGGTTCAGGTGCGCTCCCCTCATGCCATCAATGACAGGCAAAAGAAAAGGGCGGGCCCGAAGACCCGCCCAAATTCATCGCTAGATGACGGTCAGCTTAGAAGCTGAAGTACATACCAGCTTGGACTTGTGTGTTGTCGTTCGACGATTCCACCCATGCGGCTTCGATCGAAACGCCACCACCCAGGTCGTGCGACAGGTGCAGACCATAGCCTGTGCCGTCGGATGCCAGGCCGGGGCTGTCTTCGTCGGTCACGAACGCGACCAGCGAAGTTGCTGCGCCGATGTCAAATGTGCCGTAGAGGCCCAGTTTCTCGGAGTCGCCGCCGGTTGCACCGGTGTTGTCCATTTGCGCATATGCGAAACGAACGCCAGCGAAGCCCAGGTCACCTTGGACGGTCACGATGGCCAGGTCGTTGTCGTTGCCAACGCCGACACCTTCTTCGTCATTGAAGCCCGCAGCAATTGTCCAGTCGCCGAATGTGTAGTAGGCGCTGATTGCTGTGTTTTCTTCGCCGTCAGAAATCGCCGCCGGAGCCGGACCAGTGGTCGTGTCGTTCTGCTTGGAGTACGACACGTGCACACCGAATGCGCCTGCGTTGTAGATGACTTCCAGACCGTTCACGCCAGTACCTGCGGACGAGTATGCGTCCCAGTCAAAGCTGTTGCCGGCCATGTTGGCGACGAGCGAGGTGAAGCCCATGCCGTCGATACCAGCACCTGCGGCGCGAGTTTCGAGGTACAGACCCTGCATGGCTTCGACAGCACCCAAGATGTTGCCGACGCCGACGGTCAGGCCGCCGAACGATGCAAAGAAGCGTGCGCCGTTGAAGGTTGCGCCTTCGGTGCGGACACCGGCTGCGCCGGGCGTTGCGAACGCTTTACCGACTTGGTTGTCACGGCTTTCTGCCTGGGCGCGGAAACGTGCACCGAAGGTGACGCCACCGTCTGTTTCAGCCGACATGTCGAACTGCAGACGCAGACGGCTGGTGATGCTTGTGCTGTCCAGAACGGTGTCAACAACGCCATCGCCATCTGTGTCGATGCGGCGGTTGTCGTTGGCTTCGTTGTAATCCAGACCGAAACGGCCGTAACCGCTGATCCGAACGTCTGCCGCTGCGACGCTTGCGGTCGCGATCAGCGCAGTCGTTGCGAAGAGAACCTTTTTCATAGTTTTTCCCTCGGTTTCTATTCATACGCCCGAACCGGGGAATCCGGCTGGGGATGGAAAAGGGTTTCGCTCTTTCGCTTTTCTTTCGCAAGGCTCTGACCCCGGCGTGGATACAAAGTCGCCAAGGATGGTGCAGCTTTGCCACAGTTCCCGGTCGACACCCGATAACCTGCTCTCCGGGCAATTCGCCGCGAATTCACAAAAGCCCTTTGAAAGGCGGGCTTTTCGCCGCTCCTTCCTGATCGTCAAAGACAGTATGCACTTGCCCAGACCCACAGCCTTGGGTAGGACACGGGTCAATAGATAAGGTCGGGGTCGGAGAGATGGCACTGTCGCAGATGGGCAAGCACGCAGTGATGATTGCGCTGTGCATGGGTTTGGCGGCCTGTGGCGGCAACTCGTTTCTGGGACGGGTCACGGCTGGGGATGAGCCCACCGATCAGAGAGACCCGTTTGACGGCACGCGCGCCTCGATGGGGGGCTCGACCACCGGATCGTCTTTCTGGGACCTTTTTGGCGCGGACCGCACGGATCAGACCGTCTCGGTCAATCGCTATCTGTGGAATGCGTCACTGGACGTGCTGGATTTCCTGCCAATCCAATCGGTTGATCCGTTTACCGGCGTTATCGTGACCGGCTATGGCACCCCCCCTGGCGGCGGTCGCGCCTATCGTGCCACCGTGCATGTGACCGATCCGGCGCTTGAGGCCCGTGCGCTGCGCGTCTCGCTCCAATCGCGCAACGGTCCTGTCTCCGCAGGCACCGCGCGCGCGGTCGAGGACGCGATCCTAGCGCGCGCCCGTCAGATGCGCATCGCGGACAATCGCTTCTAGAAACCCCGCGAAATTCACTCTAAGACAGCGCCGGGTGCCTCACCCGGCGTTTTCAGTTCAGGGACCTTAACAGATCATGGCACGCTACACCCCCGCCGAAATCGAAGCGAAATGGCAAGCCGCGTGGGAGAAATCCGACGTCTTCAAGGCCGTGCGCAGCGCCGACAAGCCCAAATATTATGTGCTGGAGATGTTCCCCTATCCGTCGGGCCGCATCCATATCGGCCATGTCCGGAACTACACCATGGGCGACGTGATCGCGCGCTATAAGATGGCAACCGGGCATAACGTGCTGCACCCGATGGGGTTCGACGCCTTTGGCATGCCAGCCGAAAATGCCGCCATGGCGATCGGCGGCCACCCCAAGGATTGGACCTATCAGAACATCGACGACATGGTCGCGCAGATGAAGCCACTGGGCTTTGGTATCGACTGGAGCCGGATGTTCGCGACCTGCGATCCCGAGTATTACGGCCAGCAACAGGCACTGTTTCTCGATATGCTTGAGGCGGGCCTCGTCTATCGCAAAAACGCCGTCGTGAACTGGGACCCGGTCGATATGACCGTGCTGGCCAACGAACAGGTCATCGATGGCAAGGGCTGGCGGTCAGATGCGGAGGTTGAGCGTCGCGAGCTCACGCAATGGTTCTTCAAGATCTCCGACATGGCCGAAGAGCTGCTGGACGCCATCGACGGGCTCGACAACTGGCCCGCCAAAGTCAAGCTGATGCAGGCCAACTGGATCGGCAAATCGCGCGGTCTGCAATTTGCCTTTTCGGTGATCGACGGGCCCGGTGGCCATGACCGGATCGAGGTCTATACCACCCGTCCCGACACCCTTCTGGGCGCGTCCTTTATCGGGATCTCCCCCGACCACCCGCTGGCCAAACAGCTTGAAAAGGACAATGCCGAGCTTGCCGCCTTCACCGCCGAGTGCCGCAGGGGCGGCACCACCGAAGAAGCGCTGGAAAAGGCCGACAAGCTTGGCTTTGACACCGGGCTCAGGGTGCGCCACCCGTTCGATACCGCGTGGGAGCTTCCCGTTTATGTGGCCAACTTTATCCTGATGGATTATGGCACAGGGGCTGTGTTCGGATGCCCGGCCCATGACCAACGCGATCTCGATTTCGCGAATAAATATGGGCTGCCCGTCACCTCCACCTATGTGCCCGCAGCGGGCGAGGAGGGCTTTATCCGTCCCGAGGATGGCGGCGAGGCCTATGTGCCGCCCAAGACCGAAAAAATCCACTATGTCAAAGGGTTCGCGGGCGACGAGATGCAGACCGGCGATCAGGGGGTGGATGCCGCCATCGCGTTCTGCGAGGCCAACAGTGTGGGCCAGGGCGTGACCAAGTTCCGCCTGCGCGACTGGGGGCTGAGCCGCCAACGCTATTGGGGCTGCCCGATCCCGGTGGTGCATTGCGACGATTGCGGCGTGGTGCCCGAGGCCAAGGAGAACCTGCCCATCCGCCTGCCCGACGACGTCAGCTTTGATCAACCCGGCAACCCGCTGGACCGGCATCCGACATGGCGCAATGTCACCTGCCCGTCTTGCGGCAAGCCCGCGCTGCGCGAAACCGACACGATGGACACTTTCGTCGACAGTTCATGGTATTTCGCGCGCTTCACCGCGCCGGACGCGGCCACGCCCACCAACATGGAGGATGCCGCCTACTGGATGAATGTCGATCAGTATATCGGCGGCATCGAGCATGCGATTCTGCACCTGCTCTATTCGCGGTTCTTTGCCCGTGCGATGCACATCACCGGGCATTTGCCCGCCGACTGTGCCGAACCGTTCGATGCGCTTTTCACCCAAGGCATGGTGACACACGCGATCTATCAGACCCGCGATGGCAAGGGCCGCCCGATCTATCATCTGCCCGAAGAGGTCGATCTGGACACAAAGACCGTCAAGGCCACCGGAGAGGCGATCGAGATCATCCCCTCGGCTAAGATGTCAAAATCAAAACGCAACGTGGTCGACCCGGTCAACATTATCGACCAGTACGGCGCCGATACCGCACGGTGGTTCGTCCTGTCCGATAGCCCCCCGGAACGGGATGTGGAATGGACCGCCGCCGGGGCCGAGGCCGCCTACAAGCATCTCAGCCGGGTCTGGTCGCTGTCCGACAAGATCGCCGAGATGGTGCCCGACACCCCAGGTCAGGGTGATGAGGACCTGTTGCGCGCAATGCACAAGACGATCTTTGACGTCACTCAAGGCGTGGAATCCTTTGGGTTTAACGCAGCGATTGCGAAACTCTATGCCTTCACCAACACGCTGGCCAAATCCACCGCCGGGCATGCCGTCAAACGCGAGGCGGTGATGACGCTGGCCCGGCTTATGGCCCCGATGACACCGCATCTGGCCGAGGATATCTGGGCCCATCAGGGCGGCGAAGGCCTGATCGTGAATGCCCCTTGGCCGCAGGCCGATGAGGCGTTTCTGGTCCAAGACACCGTCACGCTGCCGGTACAGGTCAACGGCAAACGCCGGAGCGAGATCGAGGTGGCCAAGGATTTGCCCAAGGAGGAGGTTGAAAAAGCCGCCCTGAACGTGGACGCTGTGCAAAGGGCGCTGGATGGAGCCACGCCCAAGAAAGTCATCGTCGTTCCGGGCCGCATCGTGAATGTTGTTGTTTGACCGCCGCACTCTGCTGATCCTGCCGCTGGTGTTGGCCGCCTGCGGGTTCACGCCCGTCTATGCGCCGGGCGGCACCGCAGCAGCGTTGCGCGGCCAGGTGGCTGTCGAGGCGCCCGGCAACCCCGACGACTTTCTTCTGGTCCGGGAACTTGAGACGCGCTTTGGTCGAGGTGGCGCGCGCTTTGGTCTGGCCTTTGATCTGAATGTCGGGGCCGAGGGGCTTGCCGTCACCCGGACCGGCGATGTGACCCGCTTCAATCTGGTGGGCAAAGTCGACTACGTGTTGACCGATCTGGTGACCGATCAGGTTGTCACGCAAGGCAGTGTGAACAATTTCACAGGCTATTCCGACACCGGATCGACCGTCGAGACATTGGCGGCAGAACGCGACGCGCGCACCCGGCTGATGCGGATGCTGGCCGATCAGATCACCACGCAGCTTTATGCGCAGGCCGACCTGCCCGCCTCATGAAGCTTTCGGCCCGCGACGCTGCCAGCTATTTTCGCAAACCCGATCCGGGTAAGGCCGGTCTCTTGATCTATGGCGGTGATCCGATGCGCATCGCGCTGCGCCGGGCCGAGGTGATCAAGGCACTGATCGGGCCGCAGGGAGAGGAAGAGATGCGGCTGACCCGCATGCCCGCCGCCGATCTGCGCCGCGATGCCGCGCCTCTGGTCGACGCGATCAAGGCCATCGGCTTTTTCCCCGGCCCGCGCGTGGCCTTTGTCGAGGATGCCAATGATCAGGCGGTGCAGGCGGTCGAGGCCGCCTTGCAGGACTGGCAGCCCGGTGACGCGCAGATCGTCGTGACCGCCGGTGCGCTCAAGGCCACCTCGAAACTGCGCAAGCTTTATGAGGGGCACGCCAATGCCTATGCCGTGGGGATCTATGACGATCCACCCAGCCGGGATGAGATCGAGCGGATGCTGGCCGATGCCGGTCTGCGCGATATCTCGCGCGATGCGATGATGGCGCTGACCGATTACTCCCGTGCGCTTGGGCCGGGCGATTTCCGACAGATGCTTGAGAAAGTCGCGCTGTACAAGCGCGGTGACGACTTGCCGCTCACCGTCGATGAGATCGAGTTGAGCGCGCCCGCCTCGACCGAAGCCGCGCTGGACGATGTGCTTAACGTTGTGGCCGAAGCGCGCGTGGGCGAGATCGGCCCGCTGCTGCGCAAACTACAGGCCCAGGGCACCAATGCGGTGGCGCTGTGTATCGGCGCGTTGCGACATTTCCGAACGTTGCACACCGTGGCCAGCGATCCCGGCGGGCCTGGTGCGGGCATTGGCCGGGTGCGCCCGCCGATCTTTGGCCCGCGCCGTGACCGGGTGCTGAAACAGGCCCAGGGCTGGGGCACGTTCAAGCTTGAAGAGGCGCTGGTGCTGATCACCGATACCGATTTGCGGCTGCGCTCGGCCGGGCAGACCGCACCTGCAATGGCGCTGGCTGAACGGATGCTGATCCGCCTTGCCATGCTGGCGCGGCGGCGGTGACACATAGTGGAGAGACCAGACATGTACACAGTTGTTGGACGGGTGCGCAGCCGCGCGTTTCGGGTGATGTGGGCGCTTGAAGAAATGGGTGTACCCTACACCCATATCGACGCGGGCCCGCAGAGCGATGAGGCCCGCAAGTATCACCCTACCGGCAAGATCCCGGTGATGATGGTCGGCGACGAAGCACTAACCGATTCGGTGGCGATCATGTCCTATCTCTCGGATGTGCATGGCACGCTGGGCGCGCCTGCTGGCACGATACAACGCGCGCGGCTCGATGCCATGCTGCATTACCTGAACGAGGATCTCGATGCGCCGCTCTGGCAGATTGCCAAACACACGATGATCCTGCCCGAGGAGCGTCGGGTCGAGGGCGCCGTCGCGACCGCGAAATGGGAGGTTGAACGTACGTTCAACGCCTTGTCCGATCGTGTTCAGGGTCCGTGGCTCATGGGCAAAGATTTTACCATTGCGGATGTTCTGGCCGTGCATTGTCTGGGCTGGGCGTTCGGATTGGGGATCCCCGTCGAAAACGCGGATGTCAAAGACTATGGCAAACGCGCGCGCGCACGGGCTGGGTTCAGGCAAGCCGGTCAGCAATAGCGCGCCCGGCCCAGCGCCCGGTGGCAAAGCATGCGGTCAGCAGATAGCCGCCTGTGGGCGCCTCCCAATCGAGCATTTCACCAACGCAATAAACGCCAGGCAGATCACGCAGCATCAGCGCGTCGTCCAGTGCGGCAAAGGGCACGCCGCCCGCGGTGGAGATTGCCCCATCCATGTCCCCCGGCCCCTGATGCGCAACGGGCAGGGCCTTGATCACCATAGCAAGCGCTGCGGGGTCGACGGGCAAAGGCCGCGCGAACTCGTTCAAAAGCGCGGTCCTGACCGATCCCAGCTTCAATCTTTTGCGCAAATGGGTTGAAAGGCTCGCTTTGCCGCGCGGCCCAGTGAGACGCCGGGTGATCTGCTCAAGGGCGAAATCGGGCATCAGGTCGATACTCAGCGCGACACCCTCCCGGACGGGTTTGCTGACCGAATAGATGCCGCCACCCTCCAATCCCGTCGCGGATATCACCGCCTCTCCCCGGCTGCGGCAAGCGCCTGCCTGAAACGCAACGGCCTTGACCGGTTGACCGATCAACGGCGCCATATGATGCGACCATGCCACGCGCAGCCCGACATTGGCGGGCTGAAAAGGCGCGAGATCGAAGCCCCTTTCCTTCAGCAGCCCTGCCCAGGCGCCATCCGATCCCAGCCGCGCCCAACTGGCCCCACCCAGCGCCAGAACCGTACTCTGCGGTTGGATCCGCTCAACGCCTTGGGGCGTGTCAAAGACAAGCGCCGCGCCGTCCCACCCTGTCCAGCGCCAGCGCGGACGCAGCATAACGCTCATTTCGCTCAGCCGCGCCAGCCATACACGCAACAGGGGTGAGGCTTTCATCACATCGGGAAAGACGCGGCCCGTGCTACCAGTGAACAAGGTCTGGCCCAGACCCTGGGCCCAGTGTTTGACATCGCCCGGACCAAACGCCTGCAACATCGGGCGCAGGGGATCGGCGCGGTCACCATAGGCCGCAAGAAACGCGGCGAACGCCTCGTCCTTGGTCAGGTTCAGGCCGGATTTCCCAGCCATCAGGAACTTGCGCCCCAGAGATGGTTTGGCGTCAGCCACCATGACCGACAGGCCCGCGCGCGCCATTTCTTCGGCCGCCATCAGCCCCGCGGGGCCGCCCCCGATCACCACATGGGTCATACGTCGGCCAATGGCAGACCGCCTTTGATCTCAACCACACGCTGCGGATAAGGGATCTCGATGTCGTGCTCTTTGAGCGCGTTCCAGATCAGAAAGAGCACATCGGACGTGAACTTGTTCGGCCCGTCATCGAGCCCGTTGACCCAGAATTCCACCGCGAACTCGATCCCGCTATCGCCAAAGGCGCGCAGCTCGCAATCGGGCGGAAAGGGCGCATCCAGAACGCGCGAATGGGTGGCCACCGCCGCCTCCACAATCGCGGGGACCAGGTTGATGTCGGTGTCATAGCTGACCGAAAATGGCGCCTCATACCGGTTGGCCGACCCTTGATCGGAATAGTTGATCACCCGTGTAATGATGAAATCTTCGTTAGGCACGATGATCCATCGGCCATCAAAGCTCTCCAAGACGATCGAGCGGGCGGTCAGTTTCACGATGGTTCCTGCCTCGCCGCCATCCAGTTCGACATAGTCGCCAACGGTCGCCTGCCCCTCGACCAGCAGGATGATGCCCGAGATGAAATTTGATGCAATCTTTTGCAGACCAAATCCCAGACCCACGCCAATCGCCCCGGTCAGTACCGCCAGCGAGGTCAGCGGGATTCCCATGATGTTGAGAAAGATCAGGAAAGCGGCGCCGAAAATCGCGATCTCGGCGGCCTTTTCGGCCAGTTGCCGTGTTGCGGGGCGCATGTCTTCCTGTTTCTTGATCAGGCTGGCCGATTGGTCATTGGACCACCGGCCAAGCCAGAAGATCAGCCCGCCCACCACGACGAACCGCACGATATCAAGAAGGTCGAACGACAGGTTGCCCAACGGCAGAACACTGTTCTCCAGCCGGGCGATGACCGGTCCCAACAGGCCAACGGCATAAAGCGCCGCAACGGGCACAAACACGAACCGGCCCAAAAGCTTGAGGAACGGGTCGGTCACGATATGGCGGACAAAGATCCGTACAGCGATGAAAAGGAAGACCCGTTTGCCAAAGGCGATCACCGCCCCGGACTCAAACAGCGACCGCACGACGCTCTCGCCGATCGCGATGAACACAAATGCCAGAAGCGGCAACAGGAGCGGTAGAAATCGACGGCAAAAGATCCGTGCCCGCGACAACACAGAGAGGCTGCCGTCTTCCGGGGTCAAGAGCCGTGTGAGCGCCGACCGCAGGCGGCGCGTGACCAGAACCGCCAGCAGCCAGGCCACGATCAAGAGCGCGAATTGAGACCACGCAGCAGGGCTCAAGAGCCAGCTCTGCGCCAACTGCCAGGCCTCAAGCATATAGGCCGCGGCCTGCCGGACGATCTCAGGCTGTTCGGCCAGATCAATCTCCATGACGCCCGCTCCTCTTGAAACATCGACCCAGGACTGCACTTTCTTGCACCGATGGCCCCGAACACACAAGACAGCGATCCGATCTGCCCGCTTTGCGGTCGACCCGTTCCGGCGGAGGTGCGGCAAAGCCTGCACCACCTGATCCCCAAACTGAAGGGCGGCAAAGGAGGATCAACGGTACTGTTGCACCACATCTGTCATCGCGAGATTCACGCCACGCTCAGCGAGGCGGAGCTTGCGCGCAGTTACGCCACAATCGAAGCGCTTCGTTCCCACCCTCGCCTCGCGAAATTCATCGCCTGGGTCGGCAAGCGACCACCGGAGTTCCACTCCAAAGTACCCGGAAGGCGCCGCAAACGGTGAGAGGACGTAGGGCGGGACTTGTCCCGCCCCCCTGCCGCCAGGGCGGGACAAGTCCCGCCCTACTGGCACATTCGTTTGATGCCATGCGCAATCTCAGGCCGGGCCGCTCGCGTATCGGCAGCCAGATCTCGGGCGGTGTCGATCAGCGCGTCAGGTTCGACAATCCGATCGATCAGGCCGAATTGCAGCGCCTCTTCGGTGGTCAGCTTCTGGCCGCCCATCAGGATCAGCTTGGCGCGGGCGGTCCCCACCAGATCGCGCAGCCGGCCCGGATCGGAGGGTTGCGGCAGAAAGCCCAGCTTCATCACTGGATAAAAGAACTTAGAGCCAGGCACGGCGATCCGCAGATCGCAGGCCAGTGCCATACCCACAGCGCCGCCCGCAAGCGTGCCGTTGAGCGCGGCAATAGTCAGGCCGGGCAACCGGGCGATCGCGCCGGACAGCCGCTCCCACACATCCGACGTGGCAAGTCCCGCGCGCGCTTCGTCCAGATCGGCCCCGGCGCTGAAGACACGCCCCTCTCCGGTCAGTACCAACACCCGCGCCTCCTGGGCGGCCTCGGCAATATCGGCGAGCTCGCTCAGCATGGTGTGGGTCAGGGAATTGGCCTTGCCGGGACGGTTTATGCGCGCGATCCACAGATCGCCTTCCTTGGTCAGTTCGATCACGTCAGGCCCACCTTGCGGCGAATACCCTCGTCCCGCAGCGAGATTTCTTCGCCAATATGAGCATCCGCATCCGCGCCGCACATCCACATCAGCGCCCGCGCGGGCCAATCGGCGGGGATATGATCGGACCAATCCAACTGACTGACCGGGTTGATGCCCGAGGCCTTGATCTCCCGCTGCATCTGTGTCGCCACGGTCCCCGGCGACAGGCCCATCGCCCGGATGCCATTGGCGCGCTCTTCCTTGTCCAGGCAGCGCGTCAGCATTGCCGCTCCGGCTTTGGACGCGCAGTAATGGCTCCACGCCTCGACAGGGCCATGGGCGGCACCGGAACTGACCGTCAGGATTGTCCCGCCGCCGCCTGCGGTCATCACCGGCACTGCGGCCCGCATGCCATAAAAGACGCCTTTGAGATTGATGTCGATCACCGCGCCCCATGCCTCGGGATCGGCCTGTGCCAGATGGGAAATCGGCTCGACCACCCCGGCATTGTTGATCAGGATATCGAGGCCGCCGAACCGGTCCACGCAAGCCTGTACCGCACCCGCGACATCGCCATAGCGGCTGACATCACCGCCAATGGCCAGCGCGGTCTCTCCGATCTCGGCGCTCAGCTCGGACAGGCTGTGTGTCCTGCGCGCCATCAGCCCCACATTGGCCCCGGCAGCGGCAAAAACCCGCGCGGCCTCGGCCCCGATCCCGCGGCTGGCGCCGGTGATCAGGACGGTCTTTCCTGCAACTGTCATCGATGTCTCTCCTTGAGCCTGCGCGTCAGTGGTAATCCGCATTCCTGTCCAAGGTCCAGCCCTTGGCCCTTGACCTCCTCCGCGCAAGGCAAGACCATGGCGCGGGATTCCAACGGAAAGGCTCCAACAATGATTTCCGCTTTTTCACGCGGCAGCACCGCAATTTTTCTTTGTACATTTTCTGCAAACATCACCCATGCCGATATCTCCGCCCAGGATGTGTGGTCGGATTGGCGCGCCTATATGCTGGGCACCGGCTATGAGATATCGGGCACCGAACAGATGTCGGGCGACACGCTTACCGTAAGCGACACCATGTTGGCCATCGACCTGCCCGAGGACGCGGTGCGCTTTGAAATGCGCTTGGGCGATCTGAGCTTTACCGAAAACGGCGATGGTACCGTTGCGGTCAATCTGCCCAATGTCATGCCGATCATGATGAGCGGCACGAACGACAGCGATGAGCCCTTTGAGGCGATCCTCAACTATACCCAAACCGGGTTTTCGATGGTGGCTTCGGGCGACCCCGAGGATATGACCTATAACTATACCGCTGCCTCTGTCGGTCTGAACCTGGATCAGGTGACCGTGAACAATGAGGTCTTCCCCCCGGATATGGCCGCCTTTGAGATGACGATGGCCAACATCACCGGCACGACCCGGATGCAAGGCGGCGACATGCGGACCTATACCCAGCGGGCCGAGACAGACGGTCTGTCCTACGATCTGATGATCAATGACCCCGAGGGCGAGGGTGAGCTTGTATTCCGTGGCAGCTCCGACACGGTCGGGTTCGAGTCGGTCTCGACCCTGCCGGAAATGATGGACACCGATAACATGGCCGCCATGATTGATGCGGGCTTTGCCGGAGACGGATCGGTCTCGTTCGGACCCGGAAACAGCCTTCTGACCTTTGAGGAGGGCGCCGAAACCTTCTCTTACGAGAGCACATCCGAGGGCGGGCTGATGAGCGCGACGCTTAGCCCCGAGGGGATCGGGTATGTGATCGAACAGAACGATCTGTCGGTGAATATGGCCGGATCCGAGATTCCGTTGCCAATCTCTCTGAACATGGCCGAGATCGTCTTTGACATGCTGATCCCCGTGATGGAAGGGGAGGATCCGCAGGAATTCGGCCTGACCATGGTGCTGGGCGATTTCACGATGTCCGATCTGATCTGGGGCATCTTCGATCCCACGGGCCAGCTGCCGCGCGATCCCGCGACCATCGTGGTCGATCTCAGCGGTATGGCCCGGGTTCTGGCCGACCTCTTCGATCCCGAAGTCGCAGCACAGATGGAAAGCGGCCCTCCCCCGGCCGAGCTTACCGCGCTGACCGTCACCGAACTGGAAGTGACCGCAGCAGGCGCCAGCCTGACCGGCAGCGGCGACTTCACCTTTGACAACACAGATGTGACGACCTTCGACGGTCTGCCCCGCCCCACCGGCGCGATGGATCTGCGGCTGGTCGGTGGCAATGGCCTGCTGGACAAACTGGTCGCGATGGGGCTGTTGCCCGAGGATCAGGCCGGGGGCGCACGGATGATGATGGGTCTTTTCGCAGTGCCGGGCGATGGCGAGGACACGCTGAACTCGCGCCTCGAGATCAATGATGAGGGCCACATCCTGGCCAACGGGCAGCGCATCCAGTAACCGTCAATCCGCGACAGAAAGAAGGAGCCGTCCGACAGGGGCGGCTCCTTCTTTGGGGCACGCGCCTTGCGCAATCGCTGTGCGGGGGCTACCTCCCTCAGAACATCGAAGATCGGAGCGCACACGATGGCAGACACCCTGTCCGACATCACCCAATCTCTGCTGGAGACCGCCCGCAAGGCCGGAGCCGACGCTGCGGATGCGGTGGCCGTACGTGACACGTCTCTGACTATCGACGTGCGCGAAGCTGCGCTGGAACAGGCCGAACGCTCAGAAGGGGTCGATATCGGATTGCGGGTGTTGATCGGTCAGCGGCAGGCCAATGTCTCGGCCTCCGACATCAGCGCCGAAACCCTGCGGACGATGGCCGAAAGCGCTGTTGCCATGGCGCGCGAGGCACCCGAAGACCCCAATCTGGGACTGGCCGATCCCGCCGATCTGGCGACGTCCTGGGACCTCGCAGCCCTGGAACTGGCAGATCCTGCGGACGAGCCCGACCCCGCAATGCTGCAAGCCGACGCGCTTGCCGCCGAAGCGGCGGCTGAGGGCGTTGTCGGCGTCACACAGGTGCAAGCCGCCAGCGCCGCCTATGGCGCGGCCGAGGTGCATCTTGCGGCCAGCAACGGGTTTTCCGGGGGCTACCGGCGGACCAGCCGGTCAATCTCCTGCGTCGCGATTTCCGGCAACGGCGCGGAGATGGAGCGGGACTACGACGGCGACATGCGCATCTTTCAGGCCGATCTGCGCGATCCCGCCGACATCGGCCAGACCGCCGGAACACGGGCCGCAAGCCGTGCCGGAGCGCGCAAACCCCGGACCGGCACCTATCCGGTCCTTTTTGAAGAACGCATTTCCTCCAGTCTGATCGGGCATCTTCTGGCCGCGATCAACGGGGCGGCGATCGCGCGCGGTTCATCCTGGCTGCGTGACGCGATGGATACGCAGATCCTGCCGGAAGCGCTTTCGGTGATCGAGGATCCGCATCGCCCCCGTGTCACCGGGTCGCGCCCCTTTGACGCCGAAGGCCTGCCCACGCAAAGGCGCGCCATTGTCGAGGGTGGAGTGTTGAAGAGCTGGACGCTGGATCTGGCCACCGGGCGCAAGCTTGGGCTGCGCTCGACCGCAAACGCGGCGCGCGGCACGTCGGGACCGCCCTCGCCCAGTCCCTGGAACATCGCGCTGACACAAGGTGCGGCATCACCCACCGATCTGCTGCATGACATGGGCACGGGCCTTTTGGTGACCTCGATGATCGGATCGACGATCAACCCGACCACGGGGGATTACTCTCGCGGTGCTTCGGGGTTCTGGATCGAGAACGGCCAAATCACGCACCCGGTGAACGAATGCACCATCGCGGGGAATCTACGCGACATGCTGGCCCGGATCGTCCCGGCCAACGACGCGCGCCCGCATCTGTCGCGCGTCGTACCTTCGCTGCTGATCGAAGGGATGACCCTTGCCGGCGCGTGATCTCTCCCTCCTGATCGACGCGGCACGCAGCGCAGGCGAGATCGCCAAGAGCTTTCACGGCCCTGACGCCAAACAGTGGGAGAAACCAGACGGTGCGGGCCCCGTGACCGAGGCCGATCTGGCCGTCAACGACATGCTGGAAGACACATTGCGCGGCGCGCGGCCCGACTACGGCTGGCTGTCGGAGGAAAGCGAGGACAGCGACGAGAGACTGGGCCGCGAAACCGTGTTCATCATCGACCCCATAGACGGCACCCGCAGCTTTGCGGCCGGAAAACGCACCTGGGCGCATTCAATCGCCGTTGCCCGGAACGGCGTGGTGCAGGACGCAGTGATCTACCTGCCCGAGCTTGACCGCCTCTTTGCCGCCAGCGTGGGGCAGGGGGCGACGCTCAACGGCGCGGCGCTGGCGCCATCGGACCGGACCGGACTGAGCGGGGCCACGCTGCTGGCCAATCGCGGATCGCTGGAGCCGCGGCACTGGCGCGGCGCGCCGCCGGAGCTTGAGCGGGTCTATCGTCCATCTCTGGCCTATCGCATGGCGCTGGTCGCCCAAGGACGGTTCGACGCGATGCTGACGGTCTTTCCCGCCTGGGAATGGGATATCGCCGCGGGCGACCTGATCCTGCGCGAAGCGGGCGCGGCCATCTCCGACACCAGCGGTGCGCCGCTCAGGTTCAACAATGCCAACCCCCGCGCGCCAAGCGTGGTTGCGGCGGGTTCGTCTATTCATGCCGCGTTGTTGTCGGAATTGCGCCCGGGTTGACGCTCAATACCATATGCGTAGGGTGCGATCGACATTCGGCGTGCTTTATGGACAAAGGAAACGCACATGGTTCAGCGTCTGCATCTGGTGTTCGGAGGCGAGCTGGTCGACCCCACCAAAAACACTTTCAAGAACGTGGATGACCTGCATGTTGTGGGTATCTTTCCCAACTATGCCAGCGCCTATGACGCCTGGAAAGCCGAAGCCCAGCGCACCGTCGATAACGCCCATATGCGATATTACATCGCGCATCTGCACCGGTTGCGGGACGAGGAGATCGAAGTCTCGCCCACCGAAGAGCTGGGATAACCCTTGGCGCGCTCCATCTCGCTTGCCGCTTATCGCGCGCTTGCCGCGCGGGGCCAAGCCGACACAATGGAGCCCCCCGCCCCCCGCCCCGAGGGAGAGCTGGTGTGGTTGCACGCCACCTCGCCCGGCAGGCTGGCGGCGATGCAGGACGTGGCGCGGCGGATGAAGGCGCATCGCGCCGGGCTGAACGTGCTGATCACCTATAACGGTTTTGCGCTGAGCGATCCGGCGGGGCCAAAGCGCGGTGCCGACTGGATCGTCGCACTTGGCGCCGATACACCCGCCTATGTCCGTGCGTTCCTGAACCATTGGCGACCGGATCTGTGCGTCTGGACCGGTGGACATTTTCTGCCCTTTACGTTGGTGACGGCGCAGGAGAAGGGCGTCTCGATGCTGCTCGTCGATGCGGATGCGGACGGGATCCGGTCCAGCGCGGGGCGATGGATCCCCAGCCTGGCCGGTAAGAGCCTGTCGTGTTTCGAGCGGATCTTTGCCTCCGACCCAGAGACTGCACAAATGCTGTTGCGCAAAGGCATCCCGATGAGCCGGATCACGGTGACGGCGCCCTTGCAGGTGTCGGGCAACGCACCCGCCGTGAACGAGGACGAGGTTGATGAGGTTGGTGCGATCCTCGCCGGGCGCCTGATCTGGCTTGCGGCGAATGTCCAACTCGATGAGATCGACACGATCCTCGAGGCCCATATCAATGCCGCCCGATTGGCGCACAGGCTTCTATTGGTCCTGACGCCGGGACATGGTGTCACCACGGCCGAGCTTTGTGAGCGGCTGGGCGCACGCGGCCTGCGCTTTGTCGATTGGGAAACGGGCGAGGCACCGAACGATTTTTGCCAGGTCATTATCGCCGAAGGTGGGCCCGACATGGGCCTGTGGTACCGTTTGGCCCCGGTGAGCTTTATCGGGAGTTCGCTGACCCCTGGACATGGCGGATGCAACCCGTTCGACGCGGCGGCTTTGGGATCTGCGGTTCTTTATGGTCCCAACATCCGCGAGCACATGGCGCTTTATAGTAGGCTGGCCAGCGTGGGGGCGGCGCGGATCGTCAAGGATGCCGACGGTTTGGGCGCAGGTGTGATCCAACTGATCGCGCCCGATCACGCCGCCTCGATGGCGCTTGCCGCTTGGGAAGTCGTCTCGGCCGGGGCGCAGATCACGGATGAGCTGTTGGACCTGGTGCAAGACACTCTCGACCGCAGGCAAGGGGCCTGATGCGCCCGCCCGCGTTCTGGCAGAACCCGGCCGATCATCCTGGCTGGCAAGCACGGATTCTGGCCCCTCTTGGGGCGCTTTATGGCGCACTCACCCGGCGGCGGCTGTCGCGCGGCACACCCGCGCGCATTGATGTTCCGGTCATCTGTGTGGGCAACCTCAATGTCGGCGGTACGGGCAAGACCCCTACCGTGATCTGGCTCTTGGAAAAGCTGCGCGATGCGGGACACCAACCGCATGTGATCTCCAAGGGATATGGAGGCACCGTGAATGTTCCGTTGCAGGTCGACCCATCGCGGCACAGCGCGGCGCGCACCGGGGATGAACCGTTGTTGGTTGCCGCTTTTGGGGAAGTCTGGGTCGGCAGAGACAGGGCCGCCACAGCCCGGGCCGCCGCTGCCGCCGGTGCCACCGTTCTGATCCTGGATGATGGATTTCAGGATCCCGCGCTGGCCAAGGACATGTCGATTGTCGTGGTCGATGCGGCCAGGGGGTTCGGCAATGCGCGCTGCCTGCCTGCCGGCCCCCTGCGCGAGCCGATAGGCCGGGGCCTCGCCCGTGCCGATCTGGTGCTGAGCATCGGCGATGATCAGGCCCAGACGGGTTTCGCGACGCCGCTGGGCACCGTGCCACGGGCACGCGGCCGCCTGGCCCCGCTCCAGACCGGTATGGACTGGACGGGCGCGCGGGTTCTGGCCTTTGCCGGGATCGGCGACCCGGGCAAGTTCTTTGCCACGCTGCGCGCCCAAGGCGCCGAGATTGTCCGCGCCGAAGCGCTGGACGATCACCAGAAATTCGGCCCCGGCCTGCTGAACCGGCTGGAGGCCGAGGCACGGTTGCGCAACGCTCAACTGGTTACGACTGAAAAGGACGCGGTGCGGCTGCCGCTGGGTTTCCGGCCAAAGGTAATCACCCTGCCCGTGCGCCTTCAGATCGAGGATGAGGACACGGTGCTTAGTCTGATCCGGGAGAGGATTGCCTCTCTCTAAGCCTTGATTGACCTCTCCACGTGCGTGCTGCGGCCTGCGCGGGTGTCAAACCCCGGCCCCTGATCGTTTCGGCAGTATCTTGGATCGCGTCCTCGCTGCCTCTCTCACCGGTCGAACACGACGAGTGGTTCAAGATGCTTCCAGGAAAAGCCGAGACGCCTTAGTTATCCTCACCCAGCTTTGGCGCAGGGCGGTGCAATGACAGCTCGGCATCCGAAAACCGGAAGGGTGCGCGGATCCCGGGAACGCCGTCCAGTTCGATCTGCATCCCGCGCGCCACCACCTGAGGGTCGGCCATCACGTCATCCATGCGGTTGATCGGCCCGGCGGGCACCGATTGCGCCTCGCACGCCGCCAGAAGATCGTCGCGGGTCCGCAGCGCGGTTGCCGCATTCAGCCGATCGATCATCTCCGCCCGGTTCGCGATCCGGTCACGGTTGCGGGCGTAATCGGGATCGTCGGCCATCTCATCCAGCCCCAAAAGCCGACACAGGCGTTGATACTGCGCGTCATTGCCGGTTGCGATAATGATATGACCATCGGCACAATCGAATACCTGATAAGGTGTGAGGTTGGGATGCGCATTGCCCATCCGCCCCGGGGGCGTGCCCGTGGTCAGATAGTTCATTGCCTGATTGGCGGTCACAGACACCGCCACATCCAGAAGGGACATGTCGATATGCTGGCCTTGGCCAGTCTGCCCACGCTGATGCAGCGCCGCCAGAATGGCCGTGACCGAATAGATGCCGGTAAAGATATCCGTGATTGCAACGCCGGATTTCTGCGGCTGGCCATCGGCCTCTCCGGTGATCGACATCAGACCGGACATGCCCTGAATGATGAAATCATACCCGGCGCGATGCGCATAAGGACCGGTCTGGCCAAACCCGGTGATCGAGCAATAGATCAGCGCCGGATTGACCTTTTTGAGGCTATCGTAATCCAGCCCGTATTTCGCCAGCCCACCCAGCTTGAAATTCTCGATCAGGATATCGGCGCCCCGGACCAGCTCGCGCACCTTTTCCTGCCCTTCACTGGTGCGGAAATCGACCGTGACCGAAGCTTTGCCGCGATTGGTGGAATGATAATATGAGGCCGAGACATCCTCGTCGCGGGTCACGAAGGGCGGGCCCCAGGCGCGGGTATCGTCGCCCGCGGGGCTTTCGACCTTGATAACCTCGGCGCCCAGATCAGACAGAGTTTGACCGGCCCAGGGGCCGGCCAGAATACGTGCCAGTTCAATGACCTTAAGGCCCGCGAGCGGAGCGTTCATCAGGTGCCAAGCGCCTCGTCAATCAGGGCAGAGAAATCAGCATAGCTCATATTCTGATACTTGCGGTCGTTAATCATAAAGCTGGGCGTAGAGTCGATCCCATGCTCTTCGGCGTTCTCCTGATACCAGGCAACCAGCGTGCGCGCCATGGTCTGATCCTGAAGGCATGCCTCAAGCGTGTCATCGTCCAGGCCCGCAAGGCGCCCGATCTTGCGCAGCTCGTCGGCGATCTCGGTGGGTCCACCGGCGCGGGTCCACTGATCATGCCGCGCATAGATCAGGTCGGTGATACCAAAGAATCGCTCGCCCCCGCCGCAGCGCGCGATCATCGAGGCCCAAAGGCCGTAGCGGTCGAAATAGACCTCGCGATAGATAAAGTTGATCTTGCCGGTATCGATGTAATCGGCCTTGAGCTGTTTGAAGGGCCCAACGTGGAAGCGCGCGCAATGCGGGCAAGTGAACGAAGCATATTCGATCACAGTCACCGGGGCATCCGGATCGCCCAATTGCATCTCGGGGATAATCGAGGTGTCGATATCCGCGTCTTGCGCATATGCGGGGCTGATCAGATGACCCGCCGGTGTGCCGCCTTGCGGGCGGGTCAAAAGATAACCTCCGGTAGCCAAAGTGGCCGCAGAGCCGAGCAAGACATGACGACGGTTCATTTCATCCCTTTCGATGTCGTGTCTCAGATAGGACATTCTGCCCAAGCCGTTCAAGGGCTTGTCGCAAATCCCCATCCGAGATGTCGGTGGCCGCCTCCTGCGCCTGGCGCTGGATGGCGGGGTCGGGTTTGGCCGGGATTGTTTCCGGCGATTTGGCAAGGAAGGTCGCCTGACCTTCGGCAAAACCGGTCGAGGCCGTCTGGGTGATCCGCACCCGGGAGATGGCGTTATATCCATAGGCGGCATTGACCCGCGCGCGCAGCGCTTCTTTCTGCATCTCCAGCATCGGCGCCTGGGCACCGGTGGTCAGCACGCTGAGCGTAGCGCCGAACCCGCTGCGGGCATAGCTGACCTCGACCGGGCGGCAGATTGCAGCCAGATCCTGGCCTGCGATCTCGGCCCAATGCGTCAGCACACGTGAGACGGCAAAGCCCCGGGCTTCGCCAGCCTTGCGCATCCGATCCCCCAGAAGGGTCGCCGTCCGTTTGAACCCTTTGGTGGTTGAGTGCCGCCGCACCATCGCTTGGTTTCCTCTCGTTCCAGCCTATTCTAGAGGGTGGGGCGCACGGCGCCAGTCAAACCGAAGCTCGGGGGATAAAACTTGCGTGACACGGCCATGGGGGCGACCGCTCTGCCCCGCGATCTGCTGGATTGGTACGACCGGCATGCGCGGGTGATGCCCTGGCGGGTCTCTCCCGCGGACAGGCAGGCTGGAATTGCGCCTGATCCCTATCGGGTCTGGATGTCGGAAATCATGCTCCAGCAGACCACCGTGGCCGCTGTCAAAGACTATTTTGAACGGTTTGTCCGGCGCTGGCCCACCGTCCGCGATCTGGCCGGGGCGGAGGATGCCGCCGTGATGGGTGAATGGGCCGGCCTGGGGTATTACGCCCGTGCGCGCAACCTTCTGAAATGCGCGCGCGCGGTGGTCAACGATCACGGAGGCGCCTTTCCCGATACATATGAGACCTTGCTGACACTGCCAGGCATCGGGCCCTATACGGCGGCGGCCATCGCCTCTATCGCTTTTGATCAGGCGGAGACCGTCCTTGACGGCAATGTCGAACGGGTGATGGCACGCCTTTTTGATATCCACGCACCGCTGCCCGGCTCCAAGCCTGAACTCAAGGCCCGCGCCCTCGAGCTGACCCCGCACGAGCGGCCCGGAGATTATGCCCAGGCGGTTATGGATCTGGGGGCGACGATCTGCACACCGCGCAATCCGGCCTGCGGCATCTGCCCCTGGCGCACGCCCTGTGCCGCGCGCATCGCGGGCACGGCCTCCGAACTGCCGAAAAAGACCCCGAAAAAGGCCAAGCCGACACGGTTCGGCATTGTCTATCTGGCCCGGCGATCCGATGGCGCCTGGTTGGTCGAAACGCGCCCCGAAAAGGGCCTTTTGGGCGGCATGATGGGCTGGCCCAGCACCGACTGGCACGAAGGCGCGCCGACCGATCAACCGCCCTGCCCCGCCAAATGGCAGGTTCTGCCTGGTGAAGTGCGCCACACTTTCACGCATTTTCACCTGATCCTGACGGTGAAAACCGCGGCGCTGGGCGCCGACAGCGACCCGGGCCGGGGCTTTTTCCTGGACAAACACGCCTTTCGCCCCTCGGACCTGCCCACGGTGATGCGCAAAGCGTTCGATCTGGCGCGAAACCCGTAAGGTCATGCTTTGGATCAGGGGCGCAAGCGGGCTATAATCGGGCCAGCCAAACCGAAGCCATGGACCCCGATCATGATCGCACCAGACAAACTTGCCCAATGGCACCGCGCCGCCCCGTTCTGGATCTCACTGGGATTGCTGCCGTTGGCGTGGATCGGCGCGGTTTATGGCGGCTGGACGGTGATCCTGCTGCCACTGGTGACCTGGTACTTTTTTGCCGCCCTTGACGGGTTTGTCGGGCTGGAGCTGGAAAATGCGGATCTCACCGCCACCGAAGATGACCTCTTTTGGTACAAAGCCGTCACCCTGATCTGGGCACCGCTGCAATTCGCGACGCTTTTCGGCATTTTGTGGTACACCACAGTGACCGACCACCTGTCGAGCCTGGAAAAGATCGTGCTGTTTTTCGGCATTGGCGTGATCAGCGGCACAGTGGGCATCAACTACAGCCACGAGCTGATGCATCAAAAAGACAAGCTGGAACGCTGGATGTCCGATGTCCTGTTGGCCATGGTGCTTTATTCGCATTTCCGGTCCGAGCATCTGTTGGTGCATCACCGCTATGTCGGCACGCCGCGGGACACGGTCACGGCACGCTATAATGAAGGGTTCCACCGGTTCTATCCCCGGGTGCTGAAAGAGGGGCTCGGCTCTGCCTTTGACGCGGAAAAGGCGATGCTCGCGCGCAAGGACCTGCCCTGGCATGATCGTTCAAACCCGTTCTGGAAATACGGCGCGTTGCAGGCGCTGATGCTGGTGCTGGCCTTTGCCATCGGCGGCTGGGCTGGGATCGGTCTGTTCCTGATCCAGGCGGGCACAGCGATCTGGCAGCTGGAACTGGTGAACTATGTCGAGCATTACGGGCTGACCCGCAAGCATCTGGGCGATGGCAAATACGAACATGTCCTGCCCCAGCATTCCTGGAACGCCGCCCAAAAGGCGTCAAACTGGCTGTTGATCAACCTCCAAAGGCATTCCGACCACCATTACAAACCCGATCGCCGCTTTCCGCTGCTGCAAAACTATACCGAAGAGGACGCACCGCAGCTTCCCTATGGCTATCCGATCATGACGATTGCCGCGATGATCCCGCCACTGTGGAAACGCGTGATGAATCCCCGCGTCAAACGGTGGCGCGAACGGTATTATCCCGAGATCACCGATTGGCGCGCCTATAACAAACACGCCACGCCGATGCCTCGCTAAGCCTCAGCTCAAACCCCAGACATCCACCGGCGCGTGCAGGCCCCGGATCGCCTGGGGGCCCTTGTTCACCATCCCGACAAGCGCCGGATCGCTGTCGGAGCTTTCACGGATGATCTGGACCCGGGTGTCATCGCTGATGGCCAGACGCACGCCGATGTCGCGGGTCAGCTTTTCCAACCGGCTGGCCACGTTCACGGTATTGCCGATGACCGCAAACTCCAGCCGGTTCACCCCGATGTCGCCCAGAACCACCGGCCCGTGATGCACGCCGAAACTGGCACGGATCTCAGGCTCGCCAGCCGCCACGCGCTCTGCATTCCAGGCATCAACCGCCTGCATCATGGCGCGCGCGCAATTGACCGCGTTGAGCGCATCCCGCTTCCCCGCGACGGGAGTTCCAAACGTCGCCATCAGCCCATCCCCCAGGTATTTGTCGAGCGTGCCGTCGAAGCGAAACACCTCCACTTCCATCCGTTGATGAAAGCCGCGCAGCATACCGATGATTTCTTCGGGGTGGCGGTTTGCCGCAAGCGCGGTAAAGCCCACGATATCGACGAACAGAACTGTCACATTATGGGTCCGGATCTGTCTGAGCGGATCATCGTTCTTGGACAGTTCATCCACCACGTTGGGCGAGAAATAGCGTGACAGGTTCGCGCGTTCGCGTTCCAGAACCGCGTGCCCCAACAAAAGCCGGTTGAACCGCCGCACTGACATCGCCAGCGTGTAGGCACAGATGAGGAACACAACGGCTTCCTGAATGCGCACGTCGAAATGCACGCGGTTGGGGTCGAAGATCTTCGTCATTTCAGGATCGGCCCCGAAAGCCGCCTGAGCGGCCTCGGTCAGTTCCGGATAGGTCGTGCCGAAGTACCAGATCAGCCCGGCCGTTCCCAACCATAGTATCGCCGTCCAATGGCCGATCGAGATGATCGTCCGCCAGTTAAACGCCAGTGTCGCGGCCGCCAGAATGATAAAGAGATAGATGAAGTTGCCATAGGCATAGACCATGGCCGTGGGCCAATCGTTATCGCCAAACGGGTTGGGCACCGCCAAGGCAACTGTCATCAGCGCCAGATCGACAAAGATCAAGAAAAGCTCGCTCTTGGATTGGCCAACCCGGCCCACTCGGTCCATGGCCCAGCCGTTCACGATCAAGAGCGCCAAAAGAAAGTGATACCACAGCACGTCCCAGTCCGGGTTCAGAAACGGCAGCATGACCGCGACAACACCCAGCGCGACAAAGCGTGCAGTCCCGCCCAGCTCCATGCCCTCGCGTTTGTGCCGCTCCAGCGCCTCTTCGGTGTAATGGCTGGGCGCCTCGAGATCGGCCTCACTCATCCGGTCCGGTAGTTCGTCAGCGGAAAACCTGGGTAATGAATGCGATGTATCTGCCATATTCGACCCTTTCCGGTCTGCGGCTCATCTACGCAAGATAGTAATGTTTATTCGATTTACATAGCAATTTCTGAGTTCTCACAACGTGGCATAGACGACTGCTCCGATACAGACCATAGCGATATGGGGCACGGGTGTGGCGCGCGCGGTCAACGTCGTCCCGCCCGTTGATCAGACCCCACCAACTCGGCCTTCTGAGAGAGGACAAAAAGGGCCCCGCCGAAACAGGCGGGACCCAAGGTGGATGCCATGTGTCAGGCCACAGGCACCGGCGGTATGAGGTATCGTCTTTTTGTTTGGGTTTATTTCTGCATCTCTGCGCGGATCTGTTTGCGCAGAAGGTCAATGGGCACATGCTTGCCCTCACGTTTGAACGACCAATAGGTCCAGCCATTGCAGCTGGGCGCGCCCTCCAGATGGGCCCCGACCTGATGGATCGAGCCTTTGACATCATGCCCGATCAGCGTGCCATCGGCCCGCACCTTGGCAATCTGGCCGCGCGGGGAGTAAAGCTCTTCTCCCGGGCGCAGCATGCCACGCTCGACCAACTGACCAAAGGGGACGCGCGGCTCGGCCCGTTTGGAGGTGGAGACCTCCAGCGCCTCGCGATCAAATTTCCGGATTTTTGACAGCCGCTTGGTGGCGACCTTTCGATACGCCTCCTCGCGTTCGATCCCGATGTAATCGCGACCCAGCATCTTGGCCACGGCGCCGGTTGTCCCGGTCCCAAAGAAAGGATCCAGCACAACATCACCAGGATTGGTGCAGCCCACCAGAATCCGGTGCAGCAACGCCTCGGGTTTTTGCGTCGGATGGGCCTTGTCGCCGTTCTCATTCTTGAGACGTTCGTGCCCGGTGCAGATCGGGATCACCCAATCACTGCGCATCTGAATGCCTTCGTTCAGCGCCTTGAGCGCTTCGTAGTTGAAGGTGTATTTCGCACCTTCCGACTTGGAGGCCCAGATCATCGTCTCATGCGCGTTGGTAAACCGTTTGCCCCGGAAATTCGGCATCGGATTCGATTTGCGCCAGACCACATCATTGAGGATCCAGTACCCTTCATTTTGAAGGCTGGCGCCCACGCGAAAGATATTGTGATAGCTGCCGATCACCCAGATCGCGCCGTTAGGCTTCAAGAGGCGGCGCGCGGCCTTGAGCCACTTGGTCGTGAACGCATCATAGGCCGAAAAGGACGAGAACTGGTCCCAATGATCGTCCACCGCATCGACCTGGGAATTGTCGGGTCGGTGCAGCTCCCCCTTGAGTTGGAGGTTATAGGGCGGGTCGGCAAAGATCAGATCTATGGACGCCTCGGGAAGACTGTTCATCGCCTCGATGCAGTCGCCATCCATGATCGTGTTAAGCGGGAGCGCGGGTGCGCCCTTTGTTTGCGTTTTGGTCATTCTCTGCCTCTGTACCGGCGTGTTTCACGCTCGTTGGTTGTGGACAAAGATGAGTCAAAGCCGATTCGGCGTCAATTTCTTTTTTGAATCAGGAGGTTACGGATTTCTCTTGATACAAGATGTTGTGGACGGGTTTGAACGAACGCCTATGGTGTGGGGTCACGCCCAGATTTCGCAGCGCCTCTTTGTGGCTTTTGGACGGATAGCCCGCATTTGTCTCCCAGCCATATCCGGGGTGCTGTTGCGCCAAATCCACCATGATGCGATCCCGGCATATTTTGGCCACGATTGAGGCTGCTGAAATCGACACCGACCGGGCGTCGCCCTTGATCACGGCCTGTGCCGGAATGGTCAGACCAGTGGGGAGCATGTTGCCATCTATCAGCAGGTAATCGGGCGCGGGGGTCAGGGCCGCCACCGCGCGCGCCATCGCAAGGTGGCTGGCGCGCAGGATGTTGATCCGGTCAATCTCCTCGACGCTGGCATGGGCGATGGCGACCTCGGCCCGGGCGGCGATGTGATCCGCCAACCTCTCACGTACCCGCGAGGTCAGCTTTTTGGAATCGTTCAGACCCGTAGGAATGGCTTTCGGATCAAGGATCACCGCCGCGGCGGTAACGGGACCGGCCAGAGGGCCGCGCCCGACCTCGTCCACTCCTGCCACGCGCAGATAGCCTTGGGCGATCAGCTCTTCTTCCAACGAAAAATCCGGGTCAGTCATAGCCCCGTGTCAAACCCCAAGCCCCGCCCGTGAGCAAGCGAAAAGGGGAAACGCCGTTGCCGGGCGTTTCCCTGCCAGGTGCCGTGCGCCGGGGTGCGCGCGGCGCTCCCCGCCTTAATAGCGGGCGACCTCAAAGCCCTGACGCCGCAGGCATCGGGCACCATAGGCCCAGCGCCAGCCGCGCTGAGTCCAGACGCGTTCCGTGCAGCCCCGAGGCAACTGATTGGCAAACCGGTAATTCCGCTCGAGGCAGCGTGCGCCAAAGACGCGGATCTGGCCCCGGTCACTTTCGGCCTGGCGCAGGCATTGCGCTGGCAGCGCGTTGCGGGCTGCCCGCTTGGGCAATGGACGGGGCTTAAGCTTGTGGTCGCGATGAACGTGCTGGCGTTTGCTCACCTCGTCCCGGTCTCTGCGGTCATGGATCGCCTTTCCGATGATGGCCAGGGCTGCGATGCCGGCAAGCGCCTTGGCGAGATCGTCGGCATCGGCCCGTGCAGGGGCCGCAGAAAAGCCGGTGATCGCGATGGTGGCGGTTATGATCAAGGCGATGAATTTCCGGTGCATGGGTGGGCTCCTTCCTGGATGTACTGGAGGGGCAGCTGCAAAGGTCGCCCCAGACTGATCTCAGGGTGGAGGCGGAAGGCCGCGACAGGCAATATCGACATATGGTTATGCGATAACATAGGCTCAACATTCTAATATCATTAGATAAATTTATGTTTCTGCCCTACACGGGGTTCCAGCTTAAGACCCGCTGCCGATGTAATCGGACATGACTGCGGAGCATCGAACAGAATGGCGAAAGGCCCGCAGCAACGCACCGGCTGGCAAGAACAAGGGTGGTTTCAAAGCCACAGCGAAGACGCCTCCTGGTGGGCGCTGCACTCACCGCCCTGATCACCCAAATATGCAGGCCAGCCCGGGCACGATCCAGTCAATTGTGACCAAACGACCTCAGCTTGAGTGGATTGCGCATCAGCCGCGATCCTGCCCGCAGGAAATCTGGTTACAGACCGCGCATCCCCAGTATAGTGGCGCCAAAACGACAACGGATGGCCTCAGATGCCAGGTGTAACGACAGTTGGCCCCACAAGCCCGAGGGTTCCGGGAGCCAACCCAAAATGAGCGACAACTATGCGGCCTACCGGGCCCGCACCCGCTTTGCCAATCTCGATGGCCTGCGGTTCATCTGCATCGCGATGGTGCTGTGGCATCATGCCCAACCGGTGTCAGGCGATCTGTCACCTGCCCTTAGTCGCGGGTTTCTGGGCGTCGATTTCTTCTTTGTGCTCAGCGGATATCTGATCACCACCTTGCTCTTGCGGGAAGCAGACAGGTTCGGGCATTTCAACCTCAAGCATTTCTACATTCGCAGACTGATCCGCATCGTCCCTGTCTATTTCCTCGTCGTGGGCGCGGTCTCGTTCTACTATGTCGTGATCAAGGGAGAGACAGAGCTTGCCGCGCTGATCCCTTATTATGTGCTGTTCCTGTCGAACTTTCTGACCGAGCATATTCCGACCCTTGAGATGACATGGTCGCTGGCGGTTGAGGAGCAGTATTACCTGCTGTGGCCGCTCTTGCTGCTGGTGGTACCGTTGCGCCTTCTAATCCCGTTTGCACTGGTCCTTGTCGCGCTAAACGTGGCGCTTGCCCCGCTGGATCTGGGATATGCCCCCCAAACAGAGGCGCCCGTGCGCATCGCGCTGCCCTATGCGACCTATGCACCGATCCTGATGGGCTCGCTTCTGGCCATCGCGCTGCATCTGGGTCGCAGCTTTGACCTGATCGACAGGCTTCTAGGCTGGCGCGGCGCGGCGCTTGCAGGCTTTTTGGTCCTCGGGCTGACCATGCATCTGGCTCCGGCGGATGTGCGGGGATTGCCCAATTTCGTGATCCACAGCGTGATGACCGCAATCCTTGCCGCCCTTGTCCTGCGGGAAAGAGGGGACTTCATGGCCACCCTCCGGCAACCTCGGATCGCACGGGTCGGCGCGGTCAGCTATGGCATCTACCTCTATCATCTGATCGCGCTGGATATCACGCAACGGGTGCTCGACAGGGTTGGCTTGGCCGAGGCTTGGCTGATCCTTTTTGCCTATAGCGCGCTGGCCATTGCCATCGCCGAGGTCAGTTTCCGCACGCTTGAAGCATATTTCAGGCGGTTCAGACCCAAACCACCGCCCGCGCCCGCCGCGCGACCGATCGGCGAAGGGCGCTGACCCGGGCTCAGCCATGTGCATCGCCAGTCAGTCCTTGCCGCTCCAGTGAACGATGCGGGTTTCCAGAAACCAGAACAACCGATCCAGGCCAAAACCGATCAGGGCCATGATCAACACGGCCACGATCACGATATTGGTCGCCAGAAACTCTGCTGCTGTCAGTGCCATCCAGGCAATGCCTTCGGACGTCGCGGTCAGCTCGGCAGCGACCAGCATCGTCACCGCGATAGAGATCGAGACACGGATCCCGGTAAAGATCCCCGGTAGGCTGGCGGGCAGCACGATCCGTGAAAACACCGTCCATCGCCCGGCACCCAGAGATTGCGCCGCCTGTATCTTCTTCTCGCTGACCGAGCGGACGGCCTGCATCGCGCTGATGGCGATGATGGGAAAGACAGGGGCCGAGATGACGATGATCTTCGACAGGTTGCCGATTCCGAACCAGATGAGAAAAAGTGGCAGGAGCGCGATTTTGGGGATTGGGCGGATCGCCTGGATCGGCGGCTCGACGATGGCGCGCACCCGCTTGTTCATGCCCATCAAAAGGCCCAGAGGCACGCCCAGCACGATGCAAAAGAAAAACGCGGTCGAAAACCGATAGAGGCTGATGCCGATGTGATCGCCCAGGCTCTTGCCCTGGAACCCGTTCTCCCAAAGTTGGAGAAAGGTCTGCACCACCAATGCGGGCGAGGGCAGGAAAAGCGGGCTGATGATCGGCTCCCACGGACCGGTGCCGGTTGCCGCTGCCCAGGACCCCAGCAGAACCGCAAAGGTCCCGAAGGTCAGCCATCGATCATGCAGGCGCTTTTTGGGCCGCGCCCCGGACGGGGAAAGGGCGGCTGTCTCAGACCCGGAATAGGTGTCGGTCATTGGGCGAGGACCTCCTTGGGCGCCTCGGCGCTGAGCAGTTCGATAATCTGACGCTTGGCCGCCACAAACTCGGGCGAAACGGCAACCATGGGGTCCTCGCTGGTGCCGAACTCGCTGCGAAAGGCGGCGCGGACCCGCCCCGGCCGCGGTGACATCACAACGATATGGGTGGCCAGAAACAATGCCTCTTCGATCGAATGCGTGATCCAGAGGATGGTCTTGCCCGTGCGCTTCCACAGATCGCGGATTTCTCCCAAAAGGCCTTCGCGCGTCTGTTGGTCCAGCGCGGCAAAGGGTTCGTCCATCAACAGAACCTCCGGGTCGTTGGTGAGAGCGCGGGCGATGCCGACACGCTGCTGCATACCGCCAGAAAGCTGATAGGGATACTTCTGCACGAAATCCTCCAACCCCACCATCTGGAGCGTGCGCAGAGCACGCTCATGTGCGACCGCCACGGAATGGCCCGTGGCACGTGGACCGAACGCGACGTTTTCCAGCACGTTCATCCAGTTAAAGAGCGCTCCCTGCTGGAACACCACGCCGCGTTCCGCGCCAGGCCCGGAGATTTCCTGGCCATCCAGCCGGATGGATCCGCCTGTTGGCGTATCAAAGCCCGCGACCAGATTGAGTAGGGTCGTCTTGCCACACCCCGATGGGCCAACCACGCAAAGGAAATCGCCGTCTCGCACCATCAGGTCCATCGGGGTCAATGCGACAACCGCCTCTGCCCCCGCGCCATAGATCTTGCTGACCCCTTCTATGGCCAGCTTGGCCTCGCTCGGGGCACAGCGCGTGCCGCATTCATAAGGCTCGATCTGCATGTCTGGACCTCCTGCGGCAAACCGGTGTGTCGCCCGGCAGACAAAGCCGGGCGACGGATCGTCAGCTTTCTAGCATCTGCGCGATAAAGCTTGAATCGATGTACTGGGTCAGATCGGGCATCTGCATGATCTGGTTTGTGTCGAGCATGAATTGCGCCTGTTTTTGCAGCGCCTGCTGGATGCCGGTATCGGTGTCGCCCGGCAGGCCCATCCACTCTTTGCTGGCCTGTTCCTCGGGCGTCAGCGTGTGAGTGGTATCGATAAAGCGCTGCACCAATGCGCGGTCGATCTGAAGGAAATCGGTCATCGTCTGGGCCACCTCATCGGGGGCCGCCCCAAAACGGGCATCGATCCGGGCCAGTTCCCGCAGACAGGTCAGCACCAGATCCGGGTTTTCTTCCTTGAACCGATTGCGGACGGCAAAGCCATCGAGCAGCAGAACACCGTCCTTGGCCAGATCGCCGGTGGTGAAGATGGTTTGGCCACCATCCTGCTCCAGCTTGGCCAGGACCGAGGTCCAGATATAAGCCGCGTCGATCGCGCCCTGAGACCAGGCCGCCACGATTGCGTCAGGCCGCAGGTTGACCAACTCGACATCGGACGTGCTGAGGCCAACGCTGTCGAGCGCCGCCAGAACCGCGAAATGAACCGAGGTGTTGAAGGGCGTGCCCACCTTGCGGCCGCGCAGATCTTCGAGGCTGTCTATACCGGCGCCCTCGCGCACGATCAGCGCCTCGCTTTCGCGGATGATCTTGTGGACGTAAATCATCGAGATCGGTAGCCCCTGCGCCATGCCGACAATCATCGGGCTGGACCCCATATTGCCCATATCAATCGCTCCCGCCGCCATGCCCGTCAGGATATCGGGGCCGGATTTCACCCCGCGAAACTCGACCGCAGCGGCATCGCCAAACGCCTGATCCAGCGATCCGGTCGCGCGCGCATAGTTCTGCGGATTGACCGACGCGAAATGACTGAGCACAAGGCTCCGGTCTTGTGCGAACGCGGGCGTGGCAAGACCAAAGGGCGTCACCGCAAGGCTGGCCAGACCGATATTCCCGCTGAGCTTCATCAGGTCGCGGCGTGAAAGCCCTTGTTTCCGTTTCATTTGTTCTCTCCCTGTTGACGTGGTCTTTCAAAGGCTGCGCATAAGCGTCAACTCGCGTAGCCGGTTGAGGCCATGTTCGGTACCGGTGTGTCAGACGCGCTGGCATGCACTGCGGCCCTAAGATCGGCCACGTATTGCTGGCGCGGCTCCTCATGCAGGAGCGACATCATGATGTGGATACCGACAGGCCGACGCGTCAGTGTGGTCAGCCAGCCCCGTTGCGTCATCTGCGCGGCGACTTTCGTCATGTCATGAATGTGCGATCCGAAATTGATCAGCGACATGTCGGGTTTTGCCCACATCTGCATCCCGTCAATGGCCTGGATATCCGCGACATAGGCATCGGTCATCGTGGCCAGCCGGTCGGCAGCGCGCGCGTAGCCGACACTGCCCAGATGGTTGAGAACGGCCCAGGCGGCCGCAACCGCGCCAGCGGGCCGCGTTCCGGCAAGGGTGGCGGTGCGAAACACGCCCGAAGGCCAGGCATCGGCAACAAACTGTGCCCGCTCCTGATCGGCGCGGTCCCGGAAAAAAACGGTCGAGGCCGGCTTTGGGCAAAACCCGAATTTATGCAGATCGGCGGACAGAGACCGCACGCCGGGCAGGGTGAAATCAAATGGCCCGACCTCCCGCCCGTTGCGGCGGTAAAACGGCAGGATCCAGCCACCGACACAGGCATCGACATGCAGCCAAACATCGCGATCCACCGCCATATCCGACAGCTGTTCCAACGGATCCACCACACCATGCGGATAACATGGCGCAGAGCCGACAATGAGCATGGTGCAATCATCCACCAGGGCGCCCAAGGCGGCGATATCGACCCGCATGTCCGGGCGCAGCGGCGCGCGGCGGATCTCAAGATCCATGGTCTGAGCCGCTTTGTCGAATGCGGCATGCGCGGATACCGGCATAACGATGTTCAACCCAAGCTGCGCCGCGCCGGCTCTGGCACGATATGCATCGCGGGCCGCCTTTACGGCGATAAAGATGCTCTCGCTGCCGCCCGGAGAGAAGACGCCAACGCCGGTGTCTGGCGCTTCGAACAGGGCAAGACCATAATCGAGAACCTCCCGTTCCATCCGGCCCACACCGTGAAAGGCGCGCGTCCCGCCCAGCCCGTTTTCGGTGAAGTATTCAAAGAACGCGTTGCGCCCTATGTCCTGCGTTTCCGCGTCATTCTTGAACACGAACATGGGCACGCGCCCGTGCCGCCAGTCGGCATCATCGGCGGAGTATTCCGCCATCTCGGCCTTTAGATCAGGCCATGACGCGCCTCCCTTGGGAAAGGCGTGGCGCAATTCAGACTCAGACATCCTGTCCTCCATTTGTAAAAATGATATATCATTTTAGATCTCGCGCAACTAAAAATGATATGTCATTTTTCTGCGACACCACGCGGGCTGAAGGCCTTGCAAGGACCGACGGGAAAATGGCATGCTCACGCTCTGTTCGACACCAACTGCGACAGCGCCCCTCGCAGCCCGGAGATCCAGCGCAGATTTCCGGTGTGGGCACCCAGCCCCGACACGCGCCCTGAAGGACCAGATGGCCCCGTTGACACCCCCCCAAACCGCAAAGACCTCGCCGCCGACCGAAGCGGCGTTTTCCGCCGCCGACCCGCTGACCCTGTCGGATGAGGTTTACGAGGCGCTGCGCGAAGGGCTCCTGATCGGAGAGTGGATGCCAGGCGCGAAGATCACGGCCCGAAACGTGGCCAAGCAATATGACGTCAGCCTGACCCCAGCCCGCGATGCCATGACCCGGCTTGCCAACGAGGGAGGGTTGTTGCTGTCCGAAACGCGGATGTATTCCATTCCCAAGCTTTCGGCCGAAGATTATCTGGACGTCACCCGTGTGCGCCTGGCCTTGGAGCCCATGGCAACCGAACTGGCAACCGCCCGGATCACGGATCAGGCAGTGCACGACCTCCAACGGATCAATGAAGACATGCGTGACTGTGTAGAAGCTGGCCGATATCAGGATGGGCTGATCCTCGATTCCCGGTTTCATCTCGGGCTCTATCGGTTCTGCGGATCGCCGGTGCTCTGGCAGGTGATCAACAACCTCTGGCTGCGCATCGGACCGACGCGGAACATGCTGTCAAAAACCTATCGACGGGGTTTGAGCGGGTACAGCTTCCATCAAAAGATCCTGAGCGCCCTTGCTCAGCGTGACGCGGCCCTTGCCGCGAAACTGATCCGCCGCGATCTCAAGCTTGGGGCCAGCAAATTGGAGAACGCCCTGCGCGGCCAGTCCTGATCGGGCTGTTATCGACAACAAGGCGATTGGCGGGGGCGGATTACGCAACACAGAAATGGCACCATGGGGCAGGCGCACGGGTTGCATGCAGGCCTCCGGTGATCTCCCCCGATTGCCCCGACCAATCGTGATCCCCCTAAAGAAACGCAGTCGCAAACAGCAGCGCACTCGTCACCACGCCAAGCACGGGCACCGCCATCGGAACCCGGAAATGCACGGCCTCTGACATGCCCCTCAGCTTCAGCCGAATGAGGGAGAGGTTGACCAACACAAAAACAAACAGCACGATTTGCGAGGTGCGCTCGGCCAATGCATCGATCGGCAGGGCCGAGGCCAACACAAGAATAATGGCCACCACGCAGAGCGTTGCGATCACCGGCGTTTGCGTTCTGCGCGAGACCGTCGCCAAAGGCCCTGGCAAATGGCCCCGATCCGCAAGGCCATAGAGGACACGCGACGCCATGATCATCTGAATCAGCACACCGTTCACCGTGGCGACGATGGCGATCACGGCAAAGCTCTGCTGGATCGTGTCGGGCGCGCCGACGAAGACCAAGGACAGCGGCGCGGCCGACGAGGCCAAATCGTCCAGCGGAACCGCCACCAGCACAGCGGTCGACGTGCCGATATAGAGCAGTGTCGCCAGCACAAGCGTCCAGAGGATCGCCTTTGGCATGGTCTGCACGGGATCTTTGACCTCTTCGGCAACATTCGCGATGTCTTCGAACCCGACAAAGGCAAAGAACGCCAAAAGCGACGCGGCCCCGATACCGATCCAGTGCGGTCCGGCAAGCGGCGGGATAACCTCGCTCATGGCCACGCCCAGCGGCTCGGCAATGCCAAAACCCCAGACCATGACGAAGAGCAGGCCCGATATCTCAATCACAGTGATGACCGCCGCGACGGTGACCGATTGCGTGATGCCCCAAAGCGCGATCAATCCCATCACGACTACGACGAAAACCGTCAGAAGCCCTTGAGACACTCCAGAAAGGCTCTGGAGGTAGGACGCCGCCCCAATGGCCACGGCGGCCGCGGAAACCATCCCAGAGAGCGCAACGGCAAGCCCGACAACCGTGGCCAACCATCCAGCCCGAAACCCGGCCTCGACATAAGCCGCCTCGCCTGCGCTGACCGGATAGCGGGTCGACAGCTCGGCATAGGAAAAGGCCGTGAAGGCGACAACAAGAGCCGCCACAAGAAACGCTACCGGAGCATATGGGCCCGCCTCGGCCGTCGTCGCACCGACAAGAACATAGATACCGGCGCCGACCGTCACGCCAAGCCCATAGAGCGTTAGCAAAGGAGTGGTCAGCGCCCGACGCAACTTCGCGGGCGTGGCAGGATCAAGGGGGGCGGGATCAGGCATGTCTTAGTGTTTTGTCTCGATGGATCTGGCCTCACACTGGTTGAAGTTCGCGGCCCCCAATGCGCGTGGCGCCCAAAATCGGCCCAGCCCCGGCAAGAAGGTCCTTCGCGATGATACGGTGCCAATTGCCTAATTCAAACCCGCCGATTGGCACCACGCCATCGGGCTGGCACGTTTGGGGCGGCAGGCGGAGACACGTCCAAGGGTTGGCAAGGCAGGTAGGCTCGGCATGGTCGCCCCCAACAATCGCACCGAACTGACCAGTAACGCCATCTTAACCTTCGTCGCCGCGTGCGGGATTGAGTGGCATTCCATCGCACCGGGACCGCCGATGCAGAGCGGTTTGGTGGAGCGCCTCAATGGCAGACTGCATATTAAAGCGCTCGACCTTTAACTTGAGACATATCCTGCAGCCTTGAAGGAGTTCCAGCACTCTTCCGGTGTGAAGAGGTCGCAGGCTTCTGAGAGGGCGTGGAACATGTCGGTGAAGGTTCGAGCGCCGATCCGGCGCAGGTGCGCTTTGAGCTTCGAGAAGGCCATCTCAATTGGGTTCAGATCGGGGCTGGTG
>NZ_JAAWWD010000077.1 GCF_021404545.1 Aestuariivita sp. | reverse complement strand
GTTGTTGAACACCTGCAGAAGTGCTGCGCATCCCGAGAACAGCAAGATCAGGGAGCACCCGCATTCCAACCCAACCAGCCGGTCGCCCTATTGTTGCTCATTTTTTTTTAACCGGCGACGACAAAGGCCAAAACCTCACCATTCGTCGGCAGCGTCACCCGCCCCTCCCGGATCAGGACCCCAGCTTGGTCTTCTCGCCTTTGAAGCTGGCGGTGCGCTCGTGATAGACAAACGACCAGGGCGAGATCAGGTTGACCCAGCCCGCTTTCATCGCGCGCATGCAGAAATCGTTTTCTTCCCCGTATCCGCGCGGAAAGCCCTCTTCGTCAAAGAGCCCGCACGCGTCGATCAGGGCGCGGCGGATATACATGCAGAACCCCGAGCCGGTGGGCACTTCGGGGGGCGTGCAGTCAAATCCGGCCTCGACCATCAGCAAGGCGTATTCATCCAAGCTCAGGTGATCGGGTTTGGGGCAGTATGCGTTGAAGGTGGGGAAGGAAAACGCGCCTGCATTGTCGCTCATCGCGGTGACGGTGGCGACCTTGTCGCGGCTATAGGCGGTGGCGCGCAGCCCTTCGAGCCATCGCGGCGTGACCACCGTGTCGCTGTTGAGCAGCACGACATCGTCCTCGCCGGCGGCCCTGATCCCGATATTGATGGTCCTGGTATAGCCTTTGTTGGGATCGTTGCGCCGGATCGTCAGGCCGGGGGTGCCTTCGAATTCTTCCAGCATCGGGGCGACGTCCGGTTCGGGGCTGCCATCGTCGATGACCAGCACCCGGTGGCGATCCAGATCGGTGTGGCGCAGCACCGATGCCAGGCAGGCGCGCACCTCGTCGGCGGCGTTATAGACCGCGATCACCACGGTGGTGCGCGGGGCGGCCCCAATGGTCTGGGCGATCAGCGCGGGGGCGGGGGGTGTGTCCACCGCCCCGGTTTCTGTCTCGGCCTCTGCGGTGTGTGTCATCGGCCGCCCCAGAACCTGGGCATAGCTTTTGGCCAGGGCGGTGCGCAGGCTGTCCTGCGAGAAATGCGCGGTCACACAGGCCCGGCCGGCCTCGCCCATCTCGGGGATCCGCTCGGATGCGGTGCACAGATCGACCACCGCGCGGACCACGGCGTCGATATCGCGGTAGGGCACCAGATATCCAGTTTCGCCATCCCGGATCAGCTCGCGCAGGGCACCCCAGTCATAGCCGATCACCGGACGGCGGGCGGCCATCGCCTCGGCCACGGTGCGGCCAAAGGATTCCGCGAAAGACGACAGGTTCAAAAGCACGTTGATCTGCGACATCGCCGCGCGCGGGGTGTCGGCATAGCCTGCAAAGACCAGGTTGTCGGGCCGCACCCCGCGCGCCACCTCGTCCTGCCACAGCCGGGTCTGATCGGTGGCCGGGCCGATCACGACGAATTTGGCCCGGTCGGTCAGCGGGGCGGCGCGGCGCGCGGCCTCGACGAAATCGGTGACCCCCTTGGCGGGGATGTTCGAGCTGACAATGCCGAACTTGATCGTGTTGCCGAATTTGTTGCCCATGTCGAACGTCTCCAGCGTGACCGCGTTGGGCACATAGAGCGTCTGGCCGGGGCGGTGGAAGAGATCGCAGGTGGCTTGCGAATTGCCGATCACCCAGTCCGAGCGCTCAAACACCGTGCTGATGATCTCGGGCGCGGGCACGGCCATGCGGTTCAGCAGCTTTTCATCGAGCGAGATCAGCTCGCGCGAATGGGTCACCGTGGTCCGGCCCAGGGCGCGCCCGGCCTCCAGCGGTTCGATCAGAACGATGGTGTTGGCATGCACCACATCGACCGCATGGCGCGCCAGGATGTCGGCAAAGCTCAGCGTCAGCCAGCCATAGCGCTGGCGTGCATCCATCCATTGCGGATAGGCGAATGCATAGATGCCCAGGCAGTGTTTGCGGATCTCGTCGAGATAGGCGGCATTGTTGTCGCTGGGCAGGGTGACGACGATATTGACCGGCAAGGTCGCCATCGCCTGGATCACGTCCAGCAGGCTGCGCTCACCGCCGAAAAGCTGATGTCCGGCCACATGGGCACAGACCAGAACGGTGGGCCGATCGGGCTCTACCGATTGCGCGCCCGCGTACCAGACCGGCGGGGCCAGCGCCGCGCCGTCGCGGGCCAGCGGATTGCCGACATGATCCAGATAGGTGCCGTGGCGCGGCAGACGCGCTGTGCCGGGGGCGACGGTTTTCAGCGTGGTGCCGGGCACCGCGCCGGCGGCCGATGAGAACGCTTCGAGATAGCCCGTCCCCCAGCGCTGGTCGGGTTCGAGATAGGTGCCCTCGGCCCATTCGTTCCAGGCATTGATGAACATCAGCGTGTCCGCGCCTGGAGCGTGCCGCGTGTCTTGTTCCAGGATGCCCTTGATCCAGGTGCGGAAGCCGTAAGGCGTGGCGCCATGGAATATCCGCGCATCGGTCAGCCGCCGGGCGGTGTTGTCCCAGCCCAGCATCGCGCCGCGATGCACCGGCCAGTCATAGCCGGTTTCGTATTTCTCCAGGTCGCCTCGGACCACCGCGTCATAGCTGAAGACCTCGCCTCCGAAATCGCGGTGCAGGTCGATCACCTTGTCGCGCAGATCCTCGCGCGGGGCCTCGTGGGGCGGGAACATCACATAGGCATCGAGCCCATGTTCTTCGGGCTGGCCTTCCAGCATCTCCAGCCCGAACCGGACCGCACAGAGGTGGATTTCGCCCAGACCCGCGGCCCGGCATTCCTCGCGCCAGATCCGGGCGGTCTCCATCCAGTTGGGGATGATCGAGATGCGATAGACCATCATCACCGGTTTGCCGTTATGGCGGATCCAGCGCGGGTCCTTCATCATCGGGATCAATTCGCGGATCAGGTCGCGGTTGCTGTCCAGCGAATAGTCCTGCTTCATCAGAACGTGGCGGTTCTGGCCGTCCCAGTTGCGCGACCAGTTCTCGTTGGCCCAGCAGACGCAGAATCCCGCATCGGTTCGGGTCGAGCGGGCCATCTGCTCGATGGGCTGGTTCAGCAGTTTCTTGCCGTTGAACCAGTAATAGTAATAGCAAAACCCGTTAATGCCGAATTGCCGCGCCAGATCGGCCTGGGCGGTTTGGGTGTCTTCGAGCCGCAGATCGTAAAAGCCCAGATCGGCGGGCACACGCGGCTGGTAATGGTGCCGGAACAGCTGCCTGCCGCGGATCACGTTGGACCATTCGGTAAAGCCCTTGCCCCACCACAGGTCGTTTTCCGGGATCGGGTGAAACTGCGGCAGATAGAACGCGACCGTCTTGACCGACCGTTCGGCGGCCTGGGCGGGCACGGCTTTGCGCGTTGTGGCGGTCTGCATCCCCGCCTGGTGGGCCAGCTGCGCCAGCACGCCCAGAACGGTCGCGCGCCCGGGAAAGGTCTTTTGGGCGCCATCCGGGGTCATCTCGACCGGGCGCAGGGCAGTTGCCAAAGCGCGCAGCAGCAGCGGTTTGATCAGGATCGCGGGGCCGGTGACGCCGGGGATATCCGTTTGCGCAAAGTGCAGGCCCAGCCGGGGCAGGATGACCTTCAGCGCATAGACCAGGGCGGGATCGCTTTGGTTGCCCAGCGGTTTTACCGCGGGTCCCGACAGGCCCCAATCGGCATCGTCGGCAAAAGGCTCCAGCTGCGCGACCATCTGCTCGGCGGCTTTGGAAAACCCGGTCTTGTCGGCAAGATCTGAGGGCGAGAGCCAGAGCACGGCCCGGTAATCGACCAAGGCGCCCGATCCGGCAAAGCGGACGAATTCGCGGGCATTGGCCGGCGGATCCGCCGCTCCGAGATAGCCTACCGAAACCGATTGCGCGGGCATGTTCGAGAAATCGAAGGTTTCGGTGCCGGCCAGGAACACATCATGGGGGGTGGCGATCCGGGCGAGCACATCCCGGGCGGCCAGCCAGTCTGCGGGGGCCGTGGCGTTGACCACCACGGCAATCTCGGCCATGGGCCGCAGACCGCGCTGCATGAACGCATCGGTCGCGCGACGGGCAACCCAATGGGCGTCCTGGGGCCGGGTGCTGGGCGCAAAGCCGGTTGTATCGGTCGCGGCGGCCGTCTGGGCAGGCTGGCCCGGTTTGAAGGGAGCGGGCGTGCCCGAGCGTCCCTCGGCCGCACCATAGCGGATAAAGTGCAAAAGCGGATGCAGATCGCTCTCGCGGACATCGGGATAGCCTGCCAGATAAAGCGCGGCGCTGAAACCCGGCCCCGGATCGCGATAAAGGCGCAGCCCCAGCCAGGTGAAATGTTCGAAAGGGTCCATCCCGGTTGCGGCGACATCGCTGTAGTTCTGAACGTACCATTCGGGGTCAAACAGACCGGAAGCTTCAATTTCCTGGGCGATATCGGTATCTGTCACATCAGGGCCTTTAATTTATTTGTTTTAATGTTTGCCACGTTGTTTATGCGCCCAGATAGAGAGGGTCTAGGGTCGGCGCGCTATTCGCGACCGGCTTTCGCCGAGCAGGCTTTGGAACGGTGTTGAACACCGCCGCCGCAACGGGTGCTCCGGCCTGTCCGCAGGGCGTGTGCCGCCGGTCCGCGGGAGCATGAAAGCCACGGGCATTTGGCGCCGCCGCTGCGGTCCTGACGGCAGAACACGGGGCAGAGAGGGTTGGATGTCTGCCCAAGTCCCGATCCGACATCCGGTGTCAGGTGTCGGTCGCTGGGCTCAGAGCAGCAATTCTGGCATTGGGCACACGCCCTTCGGCATTCCCGAACATGATGAAATGCGCCGCCGCCGTCAGGCCGGTTCCGACAACATCGGGATAGTATTCCAGATACCAGTCTTCGTCCAAAATCGCTGTTGCCCTGAGCAGTGTCAACTGCCGGTTCAGAATCGTGCGTTGTGGCAGATAAGGCCGCCTGGTCTGATCCAACAGAACCGAGAGCATCTGCTGTATCTGACCGGGCAGGGTATTGATCCCATGGATCGTCGTCTGCAGGGCCTTGACCTGGTCCGCAAGTGCGGCCTTGTCCGCTTCGGCACGTTTCAGCATATCGGTAAAGACCGTCAGCTCGTTGAACCGGGCTGTCAACTCGGATCGCAGCCTCTTGTTTTCTTCGGTGGTCTCGGCGTGTTGCTCGGTCAGTTCCTCAAGAGCCGCCAGCAGCTGATTAGAGGTTTCGGTCGCGGTTTGAGTGGTCTGGCGTTGCTGGGCCAGCTGATCGGTGACCGCTCTGTGTGCGGCGTGCTGGTTTTCCAGCTCCCGTTCACAGTCCTGGACCAGGGCCTGCGCGGAAAGCAGGGCCTGCGCGGTGGCTGCCGCTTCTTCCTGAAGCGCTGCCAATGCTTCGGCGGCGTGTTGAGCCGGACTGGCCGCGTCTTTCAAGGCGTCTTTCTTGGCTTTTTTCATCTGTCGTGCAGCTTCTTTTAAAGGGTCGCGAGGATTTACGATGTTTTGCCGTATGCGGTTACGGCTTTTGGGGAGCGTTCTGCCTGGGCAGGTTTGCGGGTTTTGGCACCCTTGCCGGTGAGGTGTCGATGGGGTTTCTCAATGGGTTTACCTTTGATCCCGCGCGACTGTCTGGCCGTTGCCACGCAGGACGTCAAACAGGCGCCGTAGAGGTTTCATCAGGCGCCAGCTCGTACTGTTGTGTATCGCGTCCAGCCGAGCCTGAAGCTCTTCGATTTGGATCTGTTGCGCGGTCTCGCGCTGGATGTGCTGGGCATCGCGCTGCAAGATCTGGGACTGGTTTTGCTCGATCACTCTTTGAAGTTCGGCTTCCTTCGACCGCAATGCGGCTTCTGAGTCCGCTCCGTGGCGTGCGATGCCTTCCAATTCGCGATTCCGTACCTGGATCTTCGTCAGTATCTTCGCAAGATCGCCCAGTTCGCGGATGCGGACCTGCCCCGCGGTCTGCAATGTTTCGATCTCTCGCGTGGCCTGGTCGCGCGCGGCGATTGCCGCGGCGGCCTCCTGCCGTTCCATCTCCAGGATGCGCGCCGCCTCGGTGTATTGCTCGGTCCGTTCTTCAAGCTGCTGGGCGCGGGTCTCGATCTCGACGCGCAAGGCCTCGATCTCTTGCTCGGCCTGGTCGCGCGCAGCGATTGCCGCGGTGGCCTCCTGCCGTTCCATCTCCGCGGTGCGCGCCGCTTCGGTGTATTGCCTGGTCTGTTCTTCGAGTTGCCGGGCGCGGGTTTCGAGATCGATCTGCAATGTCTCGATCTCCCGCTCGGCCTGGTCGCGCGCGGCGATTGCCGCGGCGGCCTGTGACAGTTGGTGCTGTGTGTCGCGCCATGACGACGTGACCGTTTCCAGAACCTCCGCGATGACTGCATTCTGTCTTGCGCCAGCATCGGATTCGGATCCATCAGGAAAACTGATCTTTTCGCCTGTCATCTCGTGATAGAGTTCACCCGCAAAGCCGATCCATTTCTCACGTTCTGCATGCAGAGCCTGGGTCGTGGTAAGCAGAGACTTGATACGTGCTTCCGCGCCGATCTCCAGTTTGCGAATATGCTCCCGAGCGACCTCGTGATCGTAGGTGCGTCTTTGCGCCTCCCCTTCGAGCCGCGCATTCTCGTCAGTCAGCGCCTTGAGCTCTTCTTCCGCGCGTTTTGCGCGATCCAGGGTATCGGACGCTTCCACACGACGCTGGGCCAGGGCGCTTTCGGTCTGTGACAGGGTATTGCGGAGATCGTTGAGCTCCTCCTCCAGTTCGGCGATCCGGTCCTCGCTTTTGGAAAGGTCTTCCTGAAGACGCTCGTGTTTGTGCCGTGTCTCTTCCTTCTCGGCGCTGTGCTCTCGGAGTTGCTCTTGCGCCTTGGCAAGCTGTGTTTCGTGTTGAGCGAGCTGTTCGCGCAGCGCTTCGATGTCCTGCTGGCCGGCCTGCAGGGTCTGGGCGGTTTCCTGGCCGGTTTTTCGTGCGTCGGCCAATGCCTTTTCGCGCGCGGCGACGGTTTCGGTCAGACGAGAGAGCTCGGCCTGCAGGACGTTGACCTCTTCTTGGCTGGCCTGCAGGGCCCTGGCGGTTTGCTTGCTTGCCTTTTTCCTGTCGGCCAATGCCTTTTCGCGCGCGGCGACGGTTTCGGTCAGACGGGAGAACTCGGCCTGCAAGACCCTGACCTCTTCTTGGCTGGCCTGCAGGGCCCTGGCGGTTTGCTTGCTTGCCTTTTTCTTGTCGGCCAATGCCTTTTCGCGCTCGGCGACGGTTTCGGTCAGGCTGGAGAACTCGGCCTGCAGGGCCTTGAGCTCTTCCTCGCTTTTCTCCATTGCACGCTGGGCTTTGGCTCTCGCGTTATATTGCTGGTTGTATTTCTGCTCGTGCGTTGATTGTTCCTGGCTGAGCTGCTTGATCCGCATCTCAAGCTCGGCCGTTTCGGATTGCGCACGATCTTTCAATCCGGCGATCTGCTCTTCGAGATCCTTGGTCCTGGCCGTCAACTTCCTGGTTGTAGCATGCTCCTTTTGAATGAGTTGTGAGAAGATCGGCGTGGCGGTATCCAGCTCTCTGCGTATCTTGTCGAGGATCTTGTAATCGCTCTTTTTCTCACCGTGGGCGGCCCATCGTTCAAGAACGGCATAGGTTTTGCGTACCCAGTCAGACATGACCGGGTTGTTGATCACCTTTTCCGGGACCTCTGAGAAATGCCGCAGTTCGGGTGACAGGAACTCTTCTATCTGTGTGCTTGAATGGTTCTGGAAATTGGGAAACGTGACGCCCAAACCCTTCTGAAACCGGACGATCTGAGTGGGCCAATCCTTCAAAATCTGATCGTAGCTGGTGAAGACGCGGGCCTGATCTCGTGTGTGGTACTCGGCGTTGATCACGTAGCGCAGCCAGATGATCATGCCTTCTGACAGGTCTATGCCGTTGCGAGACTTCAGGGACTTGGCAACTTCCAGAGGGTTTCGGTGCGTCAATATAGAGACAAAGGTGAACCCTGCCGCCGCCACAGCGGGTTGCCAGATCGGGAGCAGGCGGCAATTCCGGGGGTCTTTGAAAACCGACAGCGGAGCCTCACCGAATTCGCCGATCAGAAGATCACGGGCCTGGTTCAGAAAGCTCTCTCCGATCGGGGATTTGAACCATGCCGGATCGACCCAACGCCAGTCATCCCAGCGCGAGCCCATTTCTTCCAGCATACGGTCGTTGAACTTGTAGATCGCGGAGCTTTCGAAATGCCCTTTGGGATTGCTGTCATCGGCCTGCAACGTATGGCGCGGCAGATCACATCCAAGATAGTGCAGAATGCCAGATAACGCGGATGTGCCCGAACGGTGCATGCCAAGCACCCCAATCATGTATTTTGGGGATTGCGAACGACGGGTAGCGCCTTTGGCTGTTGTGTTCATATTGAGCTACACTCTCAATTCTCTCGATCCCAGGCGGATCCTTTTTCAAAGCCCTCCATATCGCTGTACGAGAGCATTTGTCTATTGGCTGTGGGCAACCTTGGGCGGATGAGGTGCCCTGGGGGGGAAAGCCTCAGCAAATCTGGGGGCAGCTCAGACCGGTGACCTCGCGATGCCAAAACAACATCTGTTCTGAAACCTCTGCGAGCAGAAAATAAACATAATAACTCTTATCCGTTAAGTTGATGTGTAGCCGCAAAGCTAAACTGTCACCCATGAGCAATTCAGGAATGTCACTCTGCCCTCAAAATCAATGAGGTGAGCGGACATGGGATGGGTTTTGATGAGCGAGCGCGAGCTGAACCGGGTCGAGGTGTTGAGCCAGGTGTCGCAAGGCCGGATGACGGCGCCAACTGCGGCAAATGTTTTGGGTTTGAGCCGCAGGCAGGTTCACCGACTTCTGAAGAAGTTTCAATCAGACGGTCCGGCGTCGATCCGACACAAGGCACGTGGCCGGGCTTCGAACAACCGGATCGATCCAGCGGTTCGGGACTTCGCAATGACGCTGGTTCGAGAGAACTACATCGACTTCGGGCCGACCTTTGCCGCCGAGAAGCTCGGAGAGGATCACGGTCTGAAGGTCTCGCACGAGACACTGCGCAAATGGATGATCGAAGATGGTCTTTGGCTGCCGCGGAAGGAACGCCGCAAGTTTCACCGGCCGAGGCTGCGCCGGGAATGCTATGGCGAGCTGATCCAGATTGACGGGTCAGATCATCACTGGTTTGAGGATCGCGGGCCTGCCTGCATCCGACCTTAAGGTGTCATTCTGCCCCCAGCCGGAACAGACCCCTTGTGCGGAGGAAAATGAATGGGAAAGCACTATAGCCAACTGAGCCGGTCAAAGCGCCTATAATCTCTGGGCTGTCGGATAAGCCTCACCGGGCAGATGCCCGCTCAGGTTCCGTAATACTCTTTGAACCACGCGACAAACTGGGCGATCCCGTCCTGGATATCGGTCTGGGGCCGGTAGCCGGTCAGCCGCTGCAGCAGGGAGGCGTCCGCCCAGGTCGCCGGGACATCGCCTTTCTGGATATCCATATAATTGCGCACCGCCTTCTGACCGAGGCATTTCTCGATCTCGTTGACAAAATCGAGCAGCCGGACCTTTTCGGAATTACCGATATTGACGATGCGATATGGGGCAACCGGGGACAGGCTGTCGCCGGGGGCGATGTCGTCCTTTGACGCCGGGCGCTGGGGGATGACATCGATCAGCAGCCTGATCCCGCGCACCAGATCGTCGACATAGGTAAAGTCGCGATACATGTCACCGTTGTTATAGATGTCGATCGGCCGCTGATTGAGGATCGCGTCAACGAATTTGAACAGCGCCAGATCGGGCCTGCCCCAGGGCCCGTATACCGTAAAAAACCTGAACACGGTCGTGGGCAGATCCCACAGATGCGCATAGGAATGCGCCATGCTTTCATTGGCCTTCTTGGTTGCGGCATAGATCGTAAGCTGGGTGTCGGCCTTTTGCGTCTCCTGGAAGGGCATGTCGTCATTTGCCCCATAGACCGACGAACTGGAGGCGATCAGCAGATGCCTGACCTTCAGCCGCCGGGCCAGTTCGATCACGTTGAAGGTGCCCACCAGGTTGGAGTCGATATAGGCGCGCGGATGGTCAAGGCTGTAGCGGACCCCGGCCTGTGCGGCGAGATGCACGATCACATCCGGTTTGAACGCGTCAGCCGCCTGATCCAGGGCCGCCTGATCCTCCAGCATCCCTTCGGTTGCCGAGAAGCCGGACATCTGCATCAGCAGGGCATGACGGTGCTGCTTCATTGCGACGTCGTAATAATCCGTCATCCCGTCATAGCCATGCACCTGGATCCCTTCGGATAACAGCGCCCGGGCCAGGTGAAAGCCGATGAACCCTGCCGTGCCGGTAACGAGGATACGTGTCATGCAAGCCGCTTGTCTTGTGGGGGATGTGTGATCATGAATATGGGTCCTGCCTGCACCCATCAACTGTTATGCCCGGCCGGGTCCGCATCGCGCACCGGCCGTCTGCTATGCCGTCTGGTACGGAGAAAGCCCGGCTTTCGCAAACCGCTTTATTTGCGCCCGCCCGCGCCTTTCGGACCCTGCGGGCCTCTGGATCGTCTTGCATGACCCAGGCGGGGGCGATCGGGGCGGTGGCGATCGAGAAAACTCGTCTTGAATGCAGTTTAAAGGCCGCGCGGCTGCCGTAATCCGGTCCGCCCCCCTGCCCGGCTGCCCGGTCACGATGCGCCCTGAAATCGGGATCAGCTGTGAGGATACGGGATGCTTTCTATCGATGTGGTCGCCAATCTGGCGGTGCCGGGCCTGCCTGCTGCCGCCCCCCTGACCAATCTGGACATCATCGTGCAGGACGGTGGGATCTGCCTGATCGCGGCCAGCGGCGTCGGCGGCGGTCTGGCCGGATTTTCGGTGCGCCCCGACCTGCCCGCCCGGTTCGTCGAGTACCGTGATCATGGCGCGGACGGGGCCGCCCTGTCCGGCATGACCCTGGCGTCCTGGACCCTGGGCGATCAGGCCTATGCGCTGAGCACCGGGCCCGGTCTGGGCGCGGGTCAGGCCACCGGGCTGCGCGCCGATGGCGGGTTGCAGGCGGCGGTTGATCTGCGCCCGGCCCCCGGCCTGTCCTGGCAGCCCGGAGAGGTGGCGGCCCTGCCCGGCACTGACCTGTTCGTGGCCCGCGATCTTTCGGGAACCGGGCTGGGCGTCTACCGGCTGGGTGCCGATCTGTCGGTGCAGGCGGCAGGCCCCGCGCTGAGTTTTGCCGGGGCCGAGGCCATCGGCGCGCTTGCGGTCACCCAATCGGGGGTGGTGCTGATCGCCCAGCCAGGCGGTGACAGCGTGCAGGCCCTGCGGCTGGACAGCGAGGGTCGCCTCCGGCCTGCCGATACGCAGGGCGCGGCGGACGGGCTGGGTATCGGCACGCCCATGGCGCTGGCCACGGTGCAGGTGGCGGGGCGCGATTATGTGGTGGTCGCCGGATCGGGCAGCAATTCCCTGAGCGTGCTGCAGGTGGACGCAAACGGGACGCTGACGCCGACCGATCACGTGCTGGACGATCTCGGAACGCGCTTTGCCGGTGCCGCCAGGCTGGCGCTGATCGAAAGCGGCGGCTGGAGCTTTGTCGCCGCCGCGGGCTCCGATGACGGGCTCAGCCTCTTTGCGGTTCTGCCGGGCGGGCGGCTGTTCCATCTGACCAGCCTGACCAGCACGGCGGCTGCGGATCTCGGCGATCCCGCCGCGCTGACCGGCGTGGTCACGGGAGACCGGCTGCAGCTGTTCGTCGCCGCCGAAGGCCGGGGCGATCTGACCCAGCTCAGCGTCGATCTGTCGGGGCTGGGAGAGATCCGCGAGGGCTCGGGCGCGGTTCTGGAGGGCACCGCGTCGGACGATATCCTGATCGCCGGTCATGGTGGCCAGACGCTGCGGGGCGGGGCCGGCGCGGACAGCTTTGTATTCCTGCCCCAGAATGCCGATGCGGACGGGTCACTGGGCCGGGTGGAGGATTTCACACCCGGCACCGACCGGCTCGATCTGTCGGGCCTGCCCTTTCTTTACGATGTCAGCCAGATCGCCTTCGACAGCGACAGCGACCGCGATGCGCTGGTGCTGCGGTTCGGGGGGTATCGTGTGGAATTGGCGGGGGCCGGTCTGGACCCCGAGGCGTTCCGTACCGCCGATCTGCTGAATGCGCAGCACGCACCGTTGGGCAGCTTTGATGGCCCGTTCGAGGAATCCGGCAGCGGCGACAGCGCGCCGCTTATCGGAGCGGAGGGGCCCGATGTCATCTTCGGCACTCCGGCAGCCGACGACATGCGCGGCATGGCGGGCGACGATACGTTGAACGGGTCCGGCGGCGATGACAGGCTCGCGGGTGGCGCGGGGCGCGACGTGCTGATCGGCCAGGCCGGGGCCGACCGGCTGGATGGCGGCGCGGGTGACGATGTGCTGAATGGCGGGTCGGGCAACGATCTGCTGGAGGGCGGCGGCGGATATGACACGGCCCGGTTCGATGTCCCGCTCGCCTCGGCGACGATTACCGGGGAGGGCGAGGCAGCCCAGGTGGTCTCTGCCGATGGCACCGACAGGCTGACCGGTATCGAAGCGCTGCAATTTACCGATGCGACCGTGTTGCTGGCCGATCTCCTTGCCCCCAGCCCTGTCCCTGCTCCCGACCCGGTCCCCGGCGCAGCGGGCGACGATGTGCTGGAGGGCACCGACGGGGCCGACACGATCTATGCGGGGGCCGGCAATGACACGCTGCGGGGCGAGGGCGGCGATGACGTTCTGAACGCGGGCGATGGCAGCGATGCCGTGAATGGCGGCGCGGGCAATGACACGATCCGTGGGGGCGAGACCGAAGCCGACCGCCGCGACACCATCTTTGGCGGTGCCGGTAATGACAGCATCGACGCAGGCTATGGCAACGATCTGGTTTACGGCCAGGACGGCAACGATACCATCGCGGGCGGGTTCGGCGCGGACGAGCTCTTTGGCCAGAACGGCAATGACGTGATCACCGGCTCGGCCTTCTCGGACCTCGTCTTCGGCGGCGCGGGCGACGATTTCGTCAATGGCG
>NZ_JAAWWD010000069.1 GCF_021404545.1 Aestuariivita sp. | reverse complement strand
CCCCCAACCCAAAACCCCCCCCCATAAAAAACCCGGGCACCCCTCCCGGTGCCCCCCGGAGCGCCTTCAGCCCAAGGCAATGCGGCTCCATCTTCGCCCATTGATGATCTCGGATGACAAACCTGCTCGTGTCCATTCAGACCTCCCTTTTGGGAGCTTGAATCAGAACTTAAGCTGTTAGGGAATCCTGAATCTCAACAGACCCTAGAAGGCCGCCTGCCCGTTGCATTGATCGCAGAGCGCGCTAGGCTGCGCCGAAACACCGCTGAGACTGAAAGCGCTCCATGACCGATTTAGACATCCACCGCCGGATCCGGGCCGCGTTGACCCAGGTGCCGGAGCCAGGGCCATTTCCCCAAGCCCAGGCGCGCGTCATGGTGCAGTTCTTGGTGTCATGAGTGACCTCTAGATGATTTTTATGTTTTTAAGCAAATTCTTAAGATCCAAAGCTCATGTGTTCTGAAACCACAGATCCACCGATGACCGCCCCTCCGGCCCTTGATGCGGTCGTGATCGGACGCAACGAAGGAGCACGGCTGATCGCCTGTCTGGAAAGCATGAGGGATGATGTGCGCCGCATGATCTATGTCGATTCCGGATCAGAGGATGGCAGCGTGGAGGCTGCTCGGGCCCTGGGCGCCGAGGTGGTGGAGCTGGACCCAGCCCGACCGTTTACGGCAGCCCGGGCGCGCAATGCGGGCCTTGCGCGCCTCGATGGCACCACCGATTTCGTGCAATTGGTCGATGGCGATTGTGCGCTGCGGCGCGGCTGGATCGCGGCGGCATCCCGATATCTGAGGGACAACCCCCAGACCGCGGTTGTCTGCGGCCGCCGGCGTGAGCGGCATCCCGAGGCCAGCCTCTATAACCGGCTGTGCGATGCCGAATGGGACACGCCCATCGGTCCCGCGCGCGCCTGCGGTGGGGATGCGTTGATGCGGCTTGGCGCCTTGCGTGCGGTGGGCGGGTATCGCGACGATCTGATCGCCGGAGAGGAGCCAGAACTGTGCGTCCGACTGCGGCAAGCCGGTTGGGTTGTCTACCGGCTGGACCATGAAATGACCTGGCATGATGCGGCGATGACCCGGTTCCCCCAATGGTGGCGTCGGGCCTGGCGGGCGGGCCATGCGTTTGCCGAAGGCGCCGCGCTGCATGGGGCACCGCCGGAACGGCATTGGGTCACCGAAACCCGCAGGGCGCTGATCTGGGGGCTGGTTCTGCCGGTGGCGGTGCTGCTGGGCGCCGTGATCTGGCCCGGGGCGCTTGTACTTTTGCTGATCTACCCGGCGCAGGTACTGCGGCTGGCCGCCAGAAAGCGGATTTCCCGCGCGGGCTGGGAGCAGGCGCTGTTCTCGGTGCTTGGCAAATTCGCCGAGGCGTTTGGCGTTGTCGACTATTGGCAAAAGCGTCTGCGCGGTCAGCACGGGAGGATCATTGAATACAAGTGAGCCTCAGCGCCGCAACCGCCACGCGGCCCAGACCTGCCCCGGCAGGATTGCGATACACCGCGCATAACGTGGGCCCAGCCGCAGTGGATCGGTCAATGCGCGCCAGAGCCACTCCAGCCCCAACCGCCGCATCGCCTGCGGCGCCCGGCGCTGATGGCCACCCAGAAAATCCAGACCCGCGCCGATCGAGGCAAACCCGACCGAGGGTGCAAGCACCCGTCCGCGCGCGGCCAACGCCTCCTGCCGGGGTGCTCCCAGCGCCAGAAAACACAATCCGACATCACGGGTCGTAAGATCCGACAGAATGGCCGTCGCTTCCTGGCTCTGGGCATCGAACCCGAACGCGGGCGATCGCTGCATCACAATCCGAAGGCCCGGCGCGGCGCGGCACAGAGCCTCGGCGGCATCCGCCAACGCGGCCTCTGTGCTGCCCACAAGCGCGACCGCGACACCCTCCTGGGCTGCCAGTTGGGCCAGCGGCATCACACTGTCGGATCCTGGCACCAGCCCGACCGGTCTGCCCGCCAACCGCGAGAGCCATACAATTGGCCGTCCATCCGCGACAATCAGATCCTGCTGGGCATAGATCGACGCAAAACCGGCATCGCCCGCCATCTTGACCAGATGATCCAGATTGATCGTAGCCAGCGCGAACCCTTCGCCTGCGCGAAACCGGCGGGTCACCTCGGCTCTTAGGCTGGGCCAATCGGGCACATTGACCCCGATCACATCTGTGCCGAAACTGAACTGCATTCTTGCTCCTGCGTGCTGCGCCTGTCTTAGAGCCCGCGATGGGCTCAGGCCAGTCTTGCCCGCGCCCGCCATCAAAATGACGTCAAGAATGGCGCAAAGCGTTGTAACTGTGCCATTATGTCGCCGCCTTTTGTTGCCACCTTCCTTGGCGAGGCAAAAAACGGCAGGCGCCACCACCCGGACCTAACCGGACGGGCGTGACGGAACACGAAAAGGATACCGGGGAGCGCCCCGCGAACCATGGGCAACGGACTTGCATATCTGATGCTGGCGATCTGGCCGGCGGTCTGTGTCGCGTTCTTTGCGCGGCTCAGTCTGGAGCGTGCGCTGATTTGGTCGATCATCGGCGCCTATATGCTGCTGCCCCCGATTACCGAGTTCGACCTGCCGCTGGTCCCCGACATGGACAAGTTTTCCATTCCCAATGTCGCGGTGCTGCTGATTATCGTGGCGTTCTTGGGGTTGCGCCCGTCCTTCATTCCGCGCCATGGCATCACCAAGCTGCTGGTTGCCGCGATCCTGCTGGGCACGGTGATCACCGTCCTGACAAATTCCGACCCGATCAAGTTCCTGGTGCGCACCGATGCGCTGCCAATCGAATTCAGCTATGGTCAATTGCCCGGGCTGCGGGTCCTGGACACTTTGTCTGTCCTGTCCTCGCAGATCATCATGCTGATTCCGTTCTTTCTGGCGCGGGCATATCTGTCGACCGACAAGGGCCTGCGCGAGCTGATGTTTGCGATCCTGCTGGCGGGGCTGATCTATACCATCCCCGCCTTGATCGAGATCCGGCTCAGCCCGCAGATCAACACCTGGGTCTATGGCTTTTTCCAGCACAATTTCCTCCAGATGATGCGCGAGGGCGGGTTTCGCCCGATTGTCTTCATGCCGCATGCGCTGTGGCTGGCGCTCTTTTTCGTGATGGCGCTCTCGGCCGGAGCGGCGCTCGTGCGGGCGGCGGAACCGAAACATCGCTGGCGCTATCTGCTGGCGACCTTTTACCTGGTGGTGGTTCTCTACCTTTCCAAAAGCCAGGCGTCACAGCTTTATGCCCTGCTCCTGCTGCCGCTGATCCTGTTTGGGTCGGCGACATGGCAGATCCGGGTTGCGGTCGTCTGTGCGCTGATCGCGGTGATCTATCCGATGCTCCGGGGCCTTGGCCTCGTGCCGCTGGACCTGATCCTGGCCAAGGCCCAGGCACTGGACCCCGCCCGCGCTCAATCCCTGGAATACCGGTTCTGGAATGAGGAACAGCTGTTGGCGCGCGCGGCCGAGAAACCGGCCTTTGGCTGGGGCGGCTGGGGCCGCAACCTTGAGCGGGATCCCCATACAGGAGAGATCGCCACCATACCCGACGGGCGCTGGATCATCGTCTTTGGCACCTTCGGCTGGATGGGATATATCGCGCAGATGGGGCTTGTGGCCCTGCCCATCGCTCTGGTGGCCTGGTACAAGCGCAAGCTGCCGACAGTCCAGATGTCGCCGCTGATCGCGCCGCTCTGCCTGATGCTGGGCATCACAATGATGGACATGCTGCTGAACGACACGCTGGTGCCGATGACCTGGCTGCTGGTGGGCGCCATTCTGGGCTATGCCGAACGGTTCGCGCCCGAGCGGCCCGGCAAGAAGCGCCCTTTCCCAGAAGGGCCGGCCATCAACCGCAGGCACAAGCCTGATCGACGCACGGTGCTGTGATGCCAAGCGGATGGACCCAAAGACGCCCCATTCCGGCCCGTTTTCCGGCGGTAATCCGCCCGCGAGCCTGTCGCAATGGTTCTGATTACACTACAGTCCTAGGCGTAAGACCCGGTATTGTTCGGTTTTTGGCAACATGTCACAAAAATGCCTTAAAAAGGGTCCGATCTGATCATGAAGTTGGGGCGCTGCTGAGCTATGACCATCGCCGGTGGTGGTTGATATGTATGAGTAACCTTTGGCCCTGTGATCCCTTCGGGGGTCACGGGACCGAACTGGTCAAATGAACGGATCCGCCATGCCTCACACAGATCGTCTTTCCGTCCAGGATGATGACATCGCCATCGTCGGCCTTGCCGCCCATGTGCCCGGCGCCGAGGACGCGCTGGCATTCTGGCGCAATCTGCGAGACGGTGTCGAATCCATCAAGGTGCTGGACGAAGAGGCGCTCTTGGCTGCCGGCGAGCGCGCGGATCTGGTCTCCAGACCCAACTATGTCCCCTCCTCCGCGCCGATGGACGGGTTCGACATGTTCGATGCGGAGTTTTTCGGGTTTTCACCGAAAGAGGCCGCGATCCTGGATCCGCAGCACCGCAAGTTTCTGGAGATCTGCTGGCAGGCGATGGAAAATGCAGGCCACGTCCCCGAAGAGTTCAGTGGCGATATCGGTGTGTATGCAGGCTGCGGGATGGGCAGCTATTTCTATTTCAACATCTGCTCGAACCCCGATCTGGTGCGTGATGTGGGCATGTTCCTGTTGCGCCATACCGGCAATGACAAGGATTTCCTCTGCACCCGGGTCAGCCATGTGTTCGACCTGAACGGGCCGTCGGTGAATATCCAGACCGCCTGTTCCACCTCTCTGGTGGCGCTGCATTACGCGGCACGCGCGCTGCGCGAGGGCGATTGCGACATGGCGCTGGCGGGCGGTGTGACCATCGAGCTGCCGCAGGGGCGCGGCTATCTCTATAAGGAAAACGAGATCCTGTCGCCCGACGGTCATTGCCATGCCTTCGATCACCGGGCGCAAGGCACGGTCTTTGGCTCGGGCGCGGGGGCTGTGGTGCTGCGCCGTCTGGGCGACGCGGTGGCCGATGGCGATCACATCTATGCCGTGCTCAAGGGCAGTGCGGTCAACAACGATGGTGCTGCCAAGGCGGGATATCTCGCGCCGTCTGTCGATGGGCAGGCCGCAGCCGTGCGCGCAGCCCTGAATGCCGCCAAAGTACCCGCCGACACAATCGATTATGTCGAATGCCACGGCACCGGCACCTATCTGGGCGACCCGATCGAGGTGTCGGCCCTGACGCAAGCCTATCGCGCCGAGACCAATGAGGAGGGGTATTGCCGTCTGGGCTCGGTCAAGACCAATATCGGGCATCTGGATACAGCCGCCGGCGTGGCCGGTCTGATCAAGACCGCGCTGGCGCTAAAACATGGGCAGATCCCGCCCTCACTGGGATACGAGGCGCCCAACCCCGCGATTGATTTCGACACCAGCCCTTTTCTGGTGAACGACCGGCTGACCGACTGGACCTCGGCAAAAGGCCCGCGCCGCGCGGGCGTGAACGCGCTGGGCGTGGGCGGCACCAACGCTCATGCCATTCTGGAGGAGGCGCCCGTCAGCCCGCCTTCGGAGGAGAGCGACTGGCCCTTTCACGTGATCGCCGTCTCGGGGCGGAGCAAAGCCGCGCTTGAGGCCAACACCGCCGCTCTGGCCGCGCATCTGCGCGCGCATCCCGATCAACCGCTCGCCGATGTAGCCCATACCTTGAAGAACGGTCGGCGCGGGTTCGACAAGCGCCGCATCGTGGTCGCCGAAACCCACGACGAGGCCGCCACCCTGCTGGAGGGCGGCGATCCACACCGCGTCTTTACCCATGACCGTTTGGGCGACACGCCCGAGGTTGTCTTCATGTTCCCCGGCGGCGGCGCGCAGCATCCCGGCATGGCGCAGGATCTTTACGAGACCGAACCGGTCTTTGCCGAATGGATGGACCGGGGCCTGGATCACCTGCAAGCGCAGCTTGACTATGACATCCGCGCGCTCTGGATGCCCGCACCCGAGGCGGCAGAGGCCGCGGCCCGGGCCTTGCAAAAGCCCTCCGCGCAATTGCCGCTGATCATGATCGTGGAATATGCGCTGGCGCAGCTCTGGCTCAGCTGGGGGGTGCGGCCTGCCGCGCTTATCGGGCATTCCATGGGCGAGAACACGGCCGCCTGTCTGGCCGGAGTGATGCGGTTTGAGGATTGCATTGACCTGGTGCTGCTGCGCGGGCGGCTCTTTGACACCGTGCCGCGGGGCGGCATGCTCAGCGTGTCGCTGGCCGAGGAGGATCTGCGCCCGATTCTGGGGGCCGATCTGGATATCGCCAGCGTGAATGCGCCGGGGCTGTGCGCGGTGTCGGGGCCGCAGGCGGCGCTGGATCGCCTTTCGGCGGATCTGACCGGACGCGGGGTGGATCACCAGCGGGTGCAGATCGATATCGCGGCGCATTCGCGCATGCTCGATGCGATCCTGCCGGAGTTCCGGGCGTTTCTGCAACGCCTCGACCTACAGGCGCCCAAGATCCCCGTCATCTCCAACCGCACCGGGGCGCCGCTCACCGATGCGCAAGCCACCGATCCCGACTATTGGGTCGAACAGCTGCGCAACACGGTGCTTTTTGCCCGCGGGATCGAGACGCTGTCGCACGCGCCCAACCGCGTCTATCTGGAGGTCGGCCCGGGCCGCGCGCTCAGTTCGCTCGCGCAGATGGCGCCCGGCGTGAAATCCGCGCAGGTGCTGCCGACACTGCGCCATCCCGATCAGGCGGTCGCCGACGATCTGTGGTTTCTGACCGTGATCGGTCGTCTCTGGGCCTGCGGGGTGGAGGCCGACTGGACCCAGATCTGGGGCGAGGCGCGGCGCTGCCGCGTGCCCCTGCCCGGCTATGCCTTCCAGCGCAGCCGCTATTTCATCGAACCCGGACAGGTGGCCGCCGATGCGCCCCAGGCGCTGATGCGCCAGCCCGAGATGGCCGATTGGGGCTATGCCCCGGTCTGGCGGCCCAGCTATGCGGCCTGCGATGTGGATGTGACGACTGGTTTGGGCACGGCGCCCGGCAACTGGCTGATCTTCGAGGATGACGCGGGCGTGCTGGCCCCGGTCATCGACCGGCTGGAGGCCGCAGGTCACCGCCTGCGCATTGTGCGCGCGGGCGACAGCTTTGCCCAATTGCCCGACGACCGCATTACCCTCGCCCCCGAAGAGGGGCGCGCGGGTTATGACGCGCTGATCGACGCGCTGGGCCAGGATGGCCCCCTGCCCGACCGGATCGTGCATGGCTGGCTGATCACCCGCGACGAGACACACCGCCCCGGGTCGAGCTTTTTCGACCGCAACATCCAGCAGGGATTTTACAGCCTGCTGCATCTGACACAGGCGCTGGGCGATGCGGGGGCGGAGGCGGCACAGATCACTGTGCTGACCTCGGGTGCCGCGCAGGTCGCGGCAGAGGCGCTGCCCTATCCCGAAAAGGCGATGATCGCAGGCCCCGTCGGCGTGGCCCCGCGCGAGTTTCCGGGCCTGACGATGGCGACGCTCGATATCGAGCTGGCGCCGAGCCCGGCGCCCAAGGGTCTTTTTGCCCGCAAGCACGACACGCCCGAAGAGCCTGCGCTGACGCAGACGATCCTCGAAGAGGTGCTGGCCGAGCCCGGCGCCACCATCGCCGCGTGGCGCGGCGGCAAACGCTATCAGCAGCGCTATGCGCCCGCAGCTCTGACCGAGACCACCCGGCCCGCCTTCCGCGACGGTGGCACGTATCTGATCACCGGCGGTTTTGGCGGCATCGGTCAGGCGCTGGCGACCGAGCTTTTGGGCGCCCACAACGCCAATGTCGTCCTGCTGGGACGTCACGACCTGCCGCCCCGCGACCAGTGGGAGGCGCGTGCCAAGGGCAACGGCCCGACCGCGCGCCGCATCCGCGCGCTGCAAGCGCTCGACGCACATGGCGGTCAGGTCACCGCGATGGCCGCGGATGTGGCCAATATCGACCAGATGCGCCGCGTGCGGTCGCAGATCGAGGCACTTTATGGCCCCGTCACCGGTGTTCTGCATGCGGCGGGCCATATCGACGACGCGCCGATCCTGACCAAGGAGGTGGCCGATATCGAGGCCGTCTTTGCCCCCAAGCTGCACGGGCTGAAGGTGCTTGAGGAGGTGTTTCCCGACGGCACGCTCGAGATGTTGGTGCTCTTTTCGTCCTCCTCCACCGCGACGCGGCCTGCGGGCCAGGTCGATTACGTGGCCGCCAATGCCTGGCTCAATGCCGCCGCGCAAGCGCGCAAGGGTGGCAAGACGCGGGTCTTTGCGATCAACTGGGGCGTCTGGGCCGAAGTCGGCATGGCCGCCGACGCCATGGCCCGCCGCACCGGTGGCCCGGTGGAGGTTGCACGCAGCCTGATCTCCGGCCCGCTTCTGCAAGAGGCGGACGGAGCGCATGGTCTGCATACCAGCCTCGCCGACAGCCACTGGATCTTTGACGAGCACCGCACCAAATCCGGACAAGCGCTGCTGCCGGGCACCGGTTTTATCGAGCTGGCTGCCGAGGCCGCGCGCGAAACGGGGCACGCGATGCCGTTCGAGATCGCCGATCTTTATTTCTTCCGTCCCGTCGAGGCGCAGGACCAGCCGCGCGAGATCACCGTCTCGGTTGACCGCGACGGCCCCGCCACCCTGCTGGAGATCCGCAGCGATGCACAGCTTGGCGGGCGCAGGGGCACTCAGCTTAACGCGCAAGCCACGCTGATGCCGGTCCCCAAGGCCACGCCGGTGGCCCATATCGACCCGCGCGCGATTGCCAAACGCTGCACCCGGACCGAGACCGGCTCGGGCGGTCACCGCCTGACCTCTCCGCAGGAGGCGCATCTGGCCTTTGGTCCACGCTGGCATGTGCTTCAATCGACCGCCCTTGGGACAGGTGAAGGTCTTGCAAGGTTGACCCTGCCGGAGGCCGCCCGTGGCGATCTGGACCAGGGCTATGTGCTGCATCCCGCGCTGATGGATCTGGCGACCGGTTGGGCGATGGGGCTGATCCCGGGCTATACCGGCGGACATCTCTGGGTGCCGCTCAGCTATGGGCGCATCCGGGTTCACCGCACGTTGCCTGCCGAAATTCTCAGCTGGGCGCGGCTTGTCTCCGGCAGCTCGGACACCGGTCAGGTCCGGTTCGACATCACGCTGTGCGATGCCAATGGCGCCGTGATCGTCGAAATCGAGAGCTTTACCATGCAGCGCATCGAGGCCGCCGACGGCTTTGCCACGGCCCCCTTGACAGAGGCCGAGATTCGCTTTGAAGACAGCGCCGCCACCGCCCCGCTATCGCCCGAGGAAGAGCGGCTGATGCACAATATCGCTCAAGGTATCCGCCCCGAGGAGGGGGCCGAGGCGCTGCGCCGCGCGCTGGCGCTGGGTCGGGCGGATGTGGTCGTCTCCTCCCTGCCGTTGCCCGCGCTGATCGACGAGGCCGGGCGCAGCATGGCCGCCACCGGCGAGGATAGCGCCAGTTTCGAACGCCCCGACCTCGACAGCGATTTCATCGCACCGCGCAACGACGTCGAAGAGGCGCTCGCTGGGTTCTGGCGCAAGCTTCTGGGCCTCGACCAGGTCGGCATCGCCGACAGCTTCTTCGATCTGGGCGGGCATTCCCTGATCGCGGTGCGGCTCTTTGCGATGATCAAGCGCGCATTCGATGCCGAATTCCCGATCTCGCTTTTGTTCGAGGCGCCCACAATCGCCGATATCGCCACCCGGATCGCCGAGGCGACCGGCCGCAGCCTGGATGGCGACGCGCCAAAGACGCCGGTCGCGAAACCAGATACGCCGGGTTTCGTGCATCTGGTGCCGCTGCAAAAGGGCGACGGCGGCACGCCGCTTTTCATCGTGGCGGGCATGTTCGGCAATGTGCTGAACCTGCGCCAGCTTGCGGTGCAGATCGGCCGCGACCGCCCGGTCTTCGGCTTGCAGGCGCGCGGGCTGATCGGATCGGACGCCCCGCATGAAACGATTGCCGAGGCCGCCGCAGATTATATCGCCGAGATGCGCCAGGTGCAGCCGCAGGGCCCCTACATTCTGTCGGGCTTTTCGGGGGGCGGCATCACCGCCTATGAGATCGCCCAGCAACTGGAGGCCGAAGGCGAAACCGTGTCCCTGCTGGCCATGCTCGACACGCCGCTGCCGGTGCGCCCGTACCTCACGCGGCAGGACAAGGCGCTGATCAAGCTTCAGGAGTTCCGCCGCAAGGGTCTGGGCTATCTCGGCGAATGGGCCACCAACCGCGTCGCCTGGGAGATTGCGCGCAGGCGGGAAGCCGAGGGCGCAGAGCCCGAAGGATCGGAGTTCAACAACGACAAGATCGAGATGGCCTTCCGCGCCGCCGTCGCTGCGTATGAGCTGCGCGGCTGGGACGGCAATCTGGTGCTTTTCCGGCCCCCGCTGGATCTGCATTGGAAGGTCTCTGGCGGGCAGTATGTGAGTGCGGCGCGCGAATATGTGCTGCCTGACAATGACTGGACGCGGTTCGTCCCGAACACCCGCGTGATCGAGGTGCCGGGCGATCACGACAGCATGGTGCTGGCCCCCAATGTGCGCGTGCTGGCCGCGCGTCTGGCCGCGGAAATCGCCGCCGCCGAGGCCGCGCGCCCTGCATCGCGCATGAGTGCGGCGGAATAGAGCATGACCCAGCCCACGCTTCTGACCATCGTGCTGAATTACCGCACGCCGCAGATGACGCTCAAGGCGGCAGAGGCGGGCCTGCGCGAGATGGCGGGCATCGCGGGTGAGATGATCATCGTCGACAATGACAGCCAGGACGGCAGTTTCGAGATGCTCGGCCAGGAGGCCGCCGCGCGCGGCTGGACCGAAGACAACCGGGTGCGCGTTCTGGCCTCGGGTCACAATGGCGGCTTTGGCGCGGGCAACAACTTTGCCATGCGCCATGGGCTCAGCGATGGCCGCGCGCCGGATTTCGTGTACCTTCTGAACTCCGACGCGTTCCTCGATCCCGGGGCGATCCGGCATCTGATGGCTTTTATGGCCGAAAGGCCTTTGGCGGGTTTTGCGGGCAGTCACGTGCGCGGTGAGGATGACGTCTATCACACCACGCATTTCCGCTTCCCCACCATCGCCGGAGAGCTGGAGCAGGCCGCCAAGCTGGGCGTCATCTCGCGCCTGTTGCGTCACGCCACGATCCCCATGCCGCCCTCGGACGGGCCGGTGCGGGCCGATTGGGTGGCAGGCGCCTCGATGCTGATCCGGCGCGAGGTGCTGGACCAGATCGGGCTATTTGACGAGACGTATTTCCTTTACTTTGAGGAAACCGACCTTTGCCTGCGGGCCGCGCGCGCGGGCTGGCAGACCTGGTTCGTCCCGTGCAGCCGCACGGTGCATATCGGCTCGGTCTCGACCGGGATGAAAGACTGGGGCCGCGCTCCGACGTACTGGTTCGACAGCCGCCGTCATTATTTCCTGAAAAACCACGGGCGCGCCTATCTGGCGCTGGCCACACTGGCGCGTGTGGCGGGCGGTCTGATCTGGCGCGCGCGGCGGCTGGTCTCGCCCCGTCCCTTGGCTGAACCGGAGCGGTTTCTGCGCGATCTGATCGCCCATGCGATCCGCGCGCATCTGCCCGGGCGGCACAGCCAGGTTCCAGCGACCTATTCTCAGGCACCGCATCAGAATTTAGCGAAGGACATTAAATGAAGACCTTTTCAGCGATTGTCATCGGGGACGAATCCCTTCTGGTCAGCTGTAGCGAGATTTGGCTTGCTCAGGGCCATACCCTCACAGCGGTGGTGACCCAAGATGCCGAGATTGCCGGTTGGGCCACTCGTCACGGGGTCGAAGTGCTGCAAAAGCTCGGCGATCTGACCCAGGCCCATGCCGCGGACTGGCTCTTTTCCATTGCCAACCTTCAACTGATCCCCGAGCCCATTCTGGCGTTGGGACGCCAAGGCGCGGTGAATTTCCACGACGGACCGCTGCCTGCCTATGCCGGGCTCAACGCACCTGTATGGGCAATCGTGAACGGTGAAACCCAGTTCGGGGTGAGCTGGCATGTGATGGAACCCGGCGTGGATCGGGGCGATCTGCTGGCACAGCATCAGGTCGAGATCGCAGCGGATGACACCGCCTTCTCGCTCAACGCCAAATGCTATGCCGCGGGCATCGAAAGCTTTGAGACCGTGCTGCACGGGATCGAGACCGGCACGCCCGATGCGCAGCCACAGGATTTCGGCCAGCGCAGTTACTGCGCGCGGGATGACAGGCCCGAGGCCGGGGGTCGGCTGAACCTCGGCGCGCCCTCCGCCAGGATACTGGCACTGATCCGCGCGATGGATTTCGGAACCTACTGGAACCCCATGGTTCGGCCCAAGCTGGATACCGGCACCACCCTTCTGGCAATCCGCGACGCCAAAGCGCTGGACGCAACCGACGCCGCCCCTGGAACCGTTCTGGCGGTCGGGGATGGGACGGTCGATGTCGCCTGCGCCGATGGCGTGCTGCGCCTTGGCGGACTGACCGATCTTGACGGTCAAGCAGCAGACCTGCCGCCGATTGGGGCGGCTCTGCCGGTGTTTTCGCCGCAGCAGGACGCGGCATTGCGAGACGCCTATCAGGCCATCGCACCGCATGATCCGTTCTGGCGCGGACATCTGGCCGAATGCGCGCCGCTCCGGTTGCAGGCCGCGGGCCCGGGCAATGAGGCACCGGAATGGTCCAGCCTGCCCGTCGATTTGAGCGATAACGCGCTGGCCGCGACCCTGCTTTGGGCCCGGATCAGCACCGGGAGAGAGGCGCACAGCACACTGGCCGTAGCCCCTATCACCTTGCAGGAGGCCTGTCGCACAGCGCCGGGGCATTTTGCGGACTGGGTTCCGCTGGGCCTGCCGTCGGTCGCGGCAACCCGCGGCGATCTGTTGACACAGACCACCGACCGGCTGGAGATCATCGCAAATCGCCAGAGCTTTGCCCGCGACCTCGTGCTGCGTGACCCCGCGCTGAGCGCGCTGGAGGTCCCGGATATCGGCCTTGCCGCAGGCGATAGCCCGATTGAGGGCACGGTGCTGACGCTGACCCCCGATACTGGTGTTCTGCATTACGATGGCACCCGTATCGACGCCGGATTTGCAAAACTCCTCGCGGATCGGCTGACCCATATCGCGTTATGGCTCGCCGATGCCCCGGATGACGCCGCGCTGAGCGGCTGCCCGCTCCCCAAGGCCGAACGTGCCCTGCTGGACAGCTGGAACGCGACCGAAACCGAGTATGACCGCTCCCTGACCGTGCCCGCAGCAATTGCGGCGCAGGTGGCGCGTACACCGGATGCGACCGCAATCGTCTTTGAAGATCAATCGATAACCTATGCGGCGCTGAACGCGCGGGCCGATGCCATCGCCGCCGAGCTGGCGCGCATGGGCGTAAGACCCGGCGCGCATGTGGGCCTCTACAGTCAGCGCTGCATCGACATGGTTGCCGCGGCAATCGGCATCATGAAGGCGGGTGCCGCCTATGTCCCGCTTGATCCCGGCTATCCCGCAGACCGCATCGCGCATTACATCCGCGACAGCGAGACCCGCGTCATCGTGACCCAAGCCGACATCGCGCCGGACCTGCCCCGCGCGGATGCGCAGCACCTGATCCTCGATCAGGTTCCGACCGCGGGGACAGCTTCGACACCACAACCGGATCCGGAGGACATCGCCTATCTGATCTATACCTCGGGCTCTACGGGGTTGCCCAAAGGGGTGATGGTCTCGCATCGTAACGTGATCAATTTCTTTGCCGGCATGGATGCGGAGGTCGATCCGGCTCTGGGCACGACCTGGGGCGCCGTGACCTCGATGGCGTTCGACATCTCGGTGCTGGAGCTCTTCTACACCCTCGCGCGCGGCTTCAAAGTGGTGCTGATGGGCGATGAGAACCGCGCCGCCGTGTCAAACGGGCCGATCCGTCTGCCGGGCAGGAAGATCGACTTCAACCTCTTTTACTGGGGCAATGACGATGGTGTTGGCCGGGACAAGTATACGCTGCTGCTGGAGGGCGCGAAATTCGCCGATGCCCATGGGTTCAACGCGGTCTGGACACCGGAACGGCATTTTCACGCCTTTGGCGGCCCCTACCCCAACCCGTCGGTGACGGGCGCTGCGGTCGCCGCCGTGACCCGCAATCTCAGCGTACGGGCGGGCAGCTGTGTGGCCCCGCTGCACCACACCGCGCGCATCGCCGAGGAATGGGCCGTGATCGACAACCTGACCAACGGGCGCGCGGGCCTGGCCATCGCCAGCGGCTGGCAGCCGGATGATTTCGTGCTGCGCCCCGAAAACACGCCCCCCCAGAACAAACCCGCCATGTACCGCGCGATCGAGGATCTGCGCAGGCTCTGGCGCGGTGAAACGGTGGAGTTCCCCAAGGCCGACGGCACGCCGCATGCCGTGCTGACGCAGCCGCGCCCGGTATCCTCGGACCTGCCGATCTGGGTGACGACCGCAGGCAACCCCGCCACCTGGCGCGAGGCCGGGGAGATCGGTGCCAACGTCCTGACCCACCTGCTGGGCCAAAGCATCGACGAGGTGGCCGACAAGATCGCGATCTATCACGACGCGTTGCGCGGCGCGGGCCATGATCCGGATGACTTCCAGGTCACGCTGATGCTGCATACCTATCTGGCGGCAGACCGTGAGGCCGCGCGCGATGTGGCGCGCGAGCCAATGAAGGACTACCTGCGCTCGGCTGCCGGGCTGATCAAGCAATATGCCTGGGCCTTTCCGGCCTTCAAACGGCCCCAGGGCGTGAACAATGCGTTCGATATGGATCTCGGCTCTCTGGACGGTGACGAGCTCGAAGCGATCCTCGATTTCGCCTTTGAGCGGTATTTCGAGGATTCGGGCCTCTTCGGCATGGTCGAGGACGCCCTCGCACGGGTCGAGCAGGTCAAGCGCATCGGCGTGACCGAAGTGGCCTGCCTGATTGATTATGGCATCCCCGTTGCGCAGGTGATGGAGGGGCTCAAACCGCTGGCACGGGTGCTCAAGGCCGCCAACGCGCCGGTTGAGCTGGCAGAGGATGACTTTTCGCTCGCGGCCCAGATCATTCGCCACCATGTCAGCCATCTGCAATGTACCCCGTCGATGGCGCAGATCATTGCGATGAACGACGAGGCGCGGCTCGCGATTTCGGGGGTCAAGCAGATGATGATCGGAGGCGAGGCGCTGCCCGGAGCGTTGGTGCGCGATCTGCGCCGCGCGACACGGGCCGGGATCACCAATATGTACGGACCCACCGAAACCACGATCTGGTCATCGGTCGAACGGGTGAGCGATGACAGCCCCGCGGTCATTCCCATCGGCACACCGATTGCCAACACGACCCTGCATGTCCTGGATGCCGACGCGCATCCCGCACCCATCGGCGTGCCGGGTGAGCTGTGCATCGGTGGCGACGGGGTCACGCCGGGCTATTGGCAGCGCGCCGATCTGACCGCGGAACGGTTCATCGCCTTCGGCGCCGAGCGGCTCTATCGCACGGGCGATCTGGTCTGTCGGGACGCCGACGGTGGTCTCAGTTTCCTTGGGCGCAATGACAACCAGGTCAAGATCCGCGGCCAGCGGATCGAGCTGGGGGAAATCGAGGCCGTGATGACCGAGATGAGCTTTGTCACTCAGGCCATTGTTGTGGATAGAAAAACACCCACCGGAGATACCGCCCTGGCCGCCTATTTCACGGCTTCGGGTCCAACGGAGGAGGCCGCGCTGCGCGATCACCTCACCGCATGCCTGCCCCAGATCATGGTGCCCACGACCCTGACCCAGCTTGCGCAGTTTCCGCTGACCCCCAATCGCAAGGTCGACCGCAAGGCCCTGCCCGATCCGCAGCCCGCACGACCAATGCCAATGGCCACTCCCGCTGCTGTGGCCAATCCGGTCGGCACCGCCCGTCAAATCGCCGAGATCTGGACGCGGATCCTCGGCGTGCCCCAGATCGCGCCGGATGACAATTTCTTTGCTCTGGGCGGTCATTCGCTGCTGGCTGTCCAGGCGCATCGCGAGATCAAGGCGGGGCTGGGCCGGTCGGACATTTCGATCACCGACATCTTCCGCTTTCCCACTCTGAGCGGTTTGGTCCAGCATATCGACGGAGCTGATGCCGCGGAGGAGGCCGCGCCTGCCATCACGATGCCATCGCGCGGTGATGTGATGTCGAAACGCAAGGCAATGCGCGCAAATCGTGGCGCCCGAACAGGATGATGATGCCGCTGCAAAGCCCTGTCACTAAATGCCTTTCTGATCTGGAAACGCGTATATGTGCGCTCTTTCCGCGCTCTGTGTCGGTGGCGGCGACTGATCCGACCCAGCCGCGCCCCGCCGCGTTCCCGCAGGAGGCGGCGCATTTGCCCCAGATGCGCGAAGCGCGCAGGCATGAGTTTCTGGCCGGTCGCGCGGCGTTGCACCGTGCGATCGCCGGTCTGGGATGGGCGCCGCAGCCGATACCAATCCGCGCCGATCGCGCCCCGGATCTGCCTGTGGGCATCTGCGCCAGCCTGTCGCACAGCCGGACGCTGTGCGTTGCTGTGGCAGACCGGCTTGAGACCACGGTCGGGCTTGGCCTGGATCTGGAGCCTGCCACACCGCTTGATCGTGGGCTGTGGCCCACCGTTTGCACCCGGGCCGAGCGGGGCTGGCTGGCAGCGCAGCCCGAGGCCGAGCGCGGTGTTCTGGCCAAGCAGATCTTCTGTGCCAAAGAGGCCGCCTATAAGTGTCAATACGCCCTCACTGGCGTGCTGCTTGATTTTGACGCCTTCGAGATCACGTTTGCAGATGGTAAACGGTTTTTTGCCACCATCCGTCAGCCCGTGGCCAGTTTCACGGTCGGAGACCGGATCCACGGCCGGATGGATCGGGTGGCAGGTCACATTGTCACGGCCACGCGGATACCGGCGTGACACAGAGGGGGTAACGCGTATGGCTCCAATTCGGCTCACGACAGTGGCGGCAGCGATGGTTGTTCTGCTGACCGGCGTTCTTGTCTATCAGACCTGGACACAGCACCAGCGTCAGGCACTGCTGGAGGCCGCGCATGCGACCTCATTGACGCCGCCGCTGGAGCCGATGCGGGTCTTTCATCTGGGCCATTCGCTGGTGGGCCGAGACATGCCCGCGATGCTGGAACAGCTTGCGGGCCCCGGCCATACCCACGCAAGCCAGTTGGGCTGGGGTACGTCCCTGCGCGAACATTGGTACCCCGATCAGCCGGTCAACGGGTTTGAACAGGAAAACGATCACGACCATTTTCGCCCCGCGCGCGACGCTGTCGGATCGGGCGAGTATGACGCGGTGATCCTGACCGAGATGGTCGAGCTGCGCGATGCGATCCGTTACCATGACAGCCCGACCTACAAGCATATCTGGGCCGATTTGGCGCGTGCCGCCTCGCCCGATACGCGGGTTTACCTCTATGAGACCTGGCACAGGCTGGATGATCCCGACGGCTGGCTCGACCGGCTGGATCAGGATTTCGACGCGCTCTGGCGAGGTGAATTGCTGGCCGGCGATATCACCGCCTCGGGCACCGAACGCGCGACACGTATCATCCCCGCCGGGCAGGTCATGGCCGAGTTCGTGCGTGCCATCGAGAGCCAAGGCGGTGTCGGCAATATCGGCGACCGCACGGCGCTTTTTGCGCGCGATGCGAATGGAGAACAGGACATGATCCATCTGAGCGATCCGGGCAAATACCTGGTCGCCCTCACCCATTATGCGGTGCTTTACAAGCGCTCGCCCCTCGGATTGCCCGCCCAGCTCAGCCGCGCCGATGGCTTGCCCGCCGACGCCCCCTCTCCCGAGGCGGCGCGGCTGATGCAGGAAATCGTTTGGCGCGTCGTGCGGCGCTTGCCAGAAACTGGGGTTGGGTCATGAGGGGCTGGCTCCGGTCGATGGGGCTTGCGCTATTTGTTGCAGGGGGCGTGGCCCGCGCCGATGGGTTTGAGCCGGTCACGCCCGTCAGCCCTCAGGCAGCGGTCCCGATGATGGTCAACCTGGCGCCGCTCGCCGATTGGGGGGTGCAGCAACCCTTCATGGACCGCATGAAGGTGGCGCGCCCCTGGATCGGGCATCTGCCGCGCCGCTGGGGCGGTGTCACCCACGACGATCTGGCTGCCCGCGGTCTGCTCGATGCCGATGGCTGGCCCACCCAGGTGCCGCATGATGTGACCTCGGTTGCGACGCTGATCATGGTCGATCTGCCGGCCGAGGCCACCTCGCTTGCCGGTCGCTATGTGCTGCGGTTCGAGGGCGACGGCATTGTCGAGGCAGGCGGGCGGGCCAGCAATCAACGTTATGGCAAAAACCAGGTGTCGTTCGATTTCACCCCCGGCCCCGGCGGGGTGGAGGTCAAGATCCAGCGTTCGGACCGGGCGCGCAACGGCGACTATGTCCGCAACATCACCGTGGTGCGCGAGGACCGGGTGGAGACCTTCGATCAGGGCGCGATCTTCAACCCCGATTTCCTGGCGGTGATCGACGGGTTCGAGGGCCTGCGATACATGGACTGGATGCACACCAACAACTCCACCCTGTCGGAGTGGGCCGAGCGCCCCCGCCCGGGCGATTACACCTATGTCTGGCGCGGTATCCCCGCCGAGATCGTTATCGAGCTGTCGAACCGAACCGGCACCATGCCTTGGGTGACGCTGCCGCATCTGGCTGATGACGGCTATTTCCGCGGCATGGCCGAACTGATCGCGGCACAGCTGGACCCGGATCTGCCGGTCTATGTGGAATATTCCAACGAGGTCTGGAACTGGTCGTTTCAGCAGGCCCACTGGGCCGAGGAGCAGGCCCGCGCACGTTGGGGGATCGAGCATCGCTGGTTGAATTTCTACGGCATGCGCGCCATGGAAATGGCGCAGATCTGGCGCGAGGTTTTTGCCGACGCGCCGGACCGGCTGGTCACCGTGATGGCCGTCCAAGCCGCCTGGCTGGGGCTGGAGGATCAGGCGCTGAGAGCCGAGCATTGGCTCAGCGAAAGCCCCGACAACCGCCCGCCCCACGGGTTCTTCGATGCCTATGCGATCACCGGCTATTTCTCCGGCAATATCGGGACCGAGCAGGGCGCACCCATGGTGCATGAGTGGCTGGACGAAAGTGCCGCGCGGGCCGAAGCCGCCGCAGATGCCGAAGGTTTGACCGGGGCGGCGCGCACCCGTTTTATCGACACGCATCGCTATGACCTCGCCTTTGCGCTGGCGGGCGCCGAGATGCTGGATGGCAGCATCAGCGGTAACCCTGAGAATTCGATCCAGGATCTGGTGACCCGGGTGCTGCCCTATCACCGCGAGATCGCGGATCGCTACGGGATGGAGCTGATCATGTATGAGGGCGGCACCCATATCGTGGGTCTGGGTCCGGTCATGGACGACACCGAAATCGACGCGTTCTTTCGCGCGTTCAATTACAGCGAGGAGATGGGCGCGCTTTATACCCATCTGCTGGCCGGTTGGGCGGCCAACACGGATGGTCCGTTCAATATCTACAACGATGTCTATCGCCCGCTGAAATGGGGCAGTTGGGGTGCCCTGCGGCATCTGACGGATGAAAACCCCAGATGGGACGCGATCCAGCTTTTCCTGAAGGGCCCGGACGGATGAGCCAGAAACCAGTCCTCAGCGTGCTGATCCCGGCCCATGACGAGGCGGGCTGGATCCCACGATGTCTTGACGCCGTGGCGCATTCACAGGGCGATCTGCCGGCCCGCGAGATCATCGTGATTGCCAATGCCTGCCGTGACCGCACCGCCGACCAGGCTCTTGCCATGCGCCCCGCACTGGACGTCGCGGGGTGGATCCTGAACGTGATCCAGACCGACACGCCGGGCAAGCTCAACGCGCTCAATCTTGGCGACAGCGCCGCGCTTGGCGACATCCGGGTGTATCTCGACGCCGATGTTCTGGTGGGACCCGGCCTTGTCGCGGAACTGGCCGGGGTGCTGACCACAGATCTGCCCCGCTATGCCACCGGCAGCCCGCGGATCGCGCGCGCCGCCAGCAGGATCAGCCGCGCCTACGCGCGGTTCTGGGAACGCCTGCCTTTTGTCAGAAGCGGAGCGCCGGGATTTGGTCTTTTTGCCGTCAATGCAGCGGGACGCGCCCGATGGCAGGAATGGCCCGATATCATCGCCGACGATATGTTCGCGCGGCTGAATTTCACGCCCGATGAGCGCATGCGTGTGAGCGCCCGCTATGACTGGCCTCCGGTCGAAGGGTTCGGCAATCTGATCCGGGTGCGGCGCAGGCAGAACGCAGGCAATGCCGAACTGGCGCGCGCCTATCCCGAACTGATGCGCAATGAGGACACGACCGGCCCCGGTATGGGCGAACTGGCGCGGCTTGCCCTCAACGATCCACTGGGGTTCGGGGTCTATGCCGGGGTCAGACTGGGCGTACGCAGCCCGCTTTTCTCCAGCGCCCATCGCTGGGCCCGCGGGCGTTAACCGGCAGGTCCGGACACCGCCTGCATATAACGCAAGAGCTTGCCTGCCTCGCGCGCACTGTCATGGCGCAGCATTGCGCGGTCGCGCCCCGCCTGCCCCATCTCCCGCAGGGTCGAGATCGGCACGCGCGCCATATCTGCGACCGCCTGCGCCAGCGCCGCGTCATCGCCCGCGGGCACCAGCCACCCGGTCTTTCCCGGCTGCACCAGCTCCGGAATGCCCGCGATATAGGTCGCGATCACGGGCCGGGCGGCGGCCATCGCCTCCATGATGACCATCGGCAGGCCTTCGGCGAAACTGGGCATCACCAGCGCCGTGGCGGCGTCCAGTTCGGCCCGCACGCCTGCCTCGTCCAACCAGCCGGTAAGCGTCACGTGATCGTTCAAACCGGCCTCGGCAATTGCCGCCTCCAGCACGCCGCGCATCTCCCCGTCACCCACCAGATGCAATGACACATCAAGCCCCTTGGCGCGCAGACGCGCCATGGCGGCGATCAGCACAAGCTGGCCCTTCTGTTCCGAAAACCGCCCGATCGAGACGAGCCGAACAGGCCCCTCCGGCACCGGTGTCGGCTCGGTGAAACGCGCGGTCTCGATCCCGCAATGAACCACATGCAGGCGCGGCCAATGCGTGGCCTCGACCCAGCGGCACAGCTGGCTGCGGCCGAATTCGCTGACCGCAACGGTAAAGGCTGCATGCTCTATCTTGGTCCCCAGCGACAGCGCGCGGGGCGCGTCGAACTCTTCCGGCCCGTGTACGGTAAAGCTGTAACCGGGACCGCCCAGAGCCTGGGTCAGGCAGGCCACCGCCGCGGCATTGGTGCCGAAATGCGCATGCATATGGTCAATCCCCGCCTCGCGCGCGGCACGCGCGACCAGACAGGCCTCGGCCAGATAAATCAGATGGCGCAACCGCCCCGCTTCGGATCTGGCGCCCAACCGCAGGGCCAGGCGCAGCGCCGCGCCAAAGACACGCGGTGCCTTGAGGGCCTGCCTGAGAAGGCCGCTCGTCAGCCCAAATGCGCCGGCATCCAGGATATAGCCGGTGCGCTCCGCTTCTGCGTGATCCAGCGGATCGACCAATGGAACCGAGGCGCGGCGCATCGCCAGCCGCAAAACAGGCGTGCCCTCAGCCTCGATCGCGGCCAGTTCGCGGCGGATGAAACTGTGGGAGGGTTGCGGATAGGTGTTCAGAATATAGGCGAGCTTCACCGGGGCGTGTCCGTTCGTTGCAGCCCCAGTCCTAGCGGGTGCGGACGCGTGTGGAAAGACTCATGGCGCGTGCGGGCACCAATCCGCCATCCCACCCTCTACTGTTTCACCTCGCCCGACGAACCGATGCCAAGGCCGACCCGAAAGACACAAAGCCCCCCTTTTCCATGGCCATGATTGACGCGTTCCCCTTGCGCCAATAGCGTCCCGATCAATCAGGGTAAGGGACAAGAATGTGCAGCTGACACAGCTTATTCACGGCAATCGGCTGATGGCGCGGATTATGCGCAGCGCCTCATGGGTGATTGTCGGTTATGGCACCAGCCAGGCGCTCCGGCTTGCGTCGAACCTGATCCTGGCGCGCATCCTCTTTCCCGAAGCGTTTGGCCTGATGGCGCTGATCACGGTGGTGACGATCGGCCTTTCGCTGTTCTCGGACGTTGGGATCAGCCCGTCGATCTCGCAGAGCAAGCGCGGCGACGATCCGGAGTTTCTGGACACGGCCTGGACCATTCAGGTGATCCGGGGTGTGATCCTGACGGTGATCACCTTCCTCCTCGCCCGACCGATGGCCGAGTTTTATGACGAGCCGCTCTTGGCCACCTATTTGCCGGTGGCTGGGTTGTCGCTCCTTGTTGCGGGATTCATTCCCACGCGGGTCGAGACGGCAACCCGGCATCTGATGCTGGGGCGTCTGACGGGACTGGATCTGACCGCGCAGGTGATCGGCCTGGCTGTCATGATCGGGCTGGCGCTGCTGACAGGGTCGGTGTTTGCGCTGGTCTTGGGAACCGTGGTGCAGACCATTGTGCGGCTGATCCTGACCAGCAGATACCTGCCCGGTCACCGCAACCGCCTGCGCTGGGACAAGAGCTCAGGACAGGAGTTGATCGGGTTCGGCAAGTGGATCTTTCTGTCCACCGCGTTCTTTTTCCTCAGTTCGCAGGGCGACAAGGCGATCCTGGGCAAATATCTCAGCCTTTCCAGCCTGGGGATCTATAATATCGGCTTTTTCCTGGCCAACTTTCCCCTCGCTTTGGGGATGAACCTGACACACAAGCTGTTGATCCCGATCTATCGCGAGTGTCCCCCCTGGGAGAGCGCGGAGAACGCGGCCAAGATATCGCGCATGCGGCATCTGATTACCCTGCTGATCATGGGGATGCTGGCGGTGATGGCACTGAGCGGTCCGTGGCTGATCGGCGTGCTTTACGATGACCGTTATGCGCTGGCAGGCGGCATCGTGGTTCTGATCTCCATGGCCAAGATGATCCAGTCCATCGGGCTGACCTACGACAACACGGCGCTCGCCGCGGGCAATTCGCGCGCGTTCTTTGTCTATACGGCCAGCCGTGCGACCTTTCAGGTGACCTTTCTGCTGATCGGTGTGATCAATTTCGGCCTGATCGGGGCGTTGATCGGATTGGCCTGTGCCGCGATGCTGACCCATCCTGTGTTGATCTGGCTGTCACGCAAACACCGCGCCTGGGATCCCAAACATGACCTGATCTGGTTCGGGATCTTGATTTGCCTCGCGACGGCGGTGCTGTGGTTGAATGGCGGTGCCATCCGCGCGTTGGAGCAAATGATCTAATCAGGGCCTTACGCTTAGGCGCTTCCTGTAAAGCCGGTGGCATGCGCCGTTCGACAGAGGACCGGCAGTCGTGGGAGGGGCGGATCTTGCTGCGTCTCACGTCGCTTTGCTTTGCGGCTTGCACGGCCCGGCCCGGTCTGGCGCTTTGCCCCTATCCCGGCAACAGCCTCTTGAACCCATCGCCCGGACCATCCCCGGCCTCCGGTGGGAGAGCTCAGGAGTGGCGCTGCAACTTGCGTGGCTTGTCCGTTGTCGTCTCGACCGGGACCTGGCCATTGAACCAGGCGATCAGGCGGGTCAGGCGACCGGGCTTGCGGCGGTGAACGGTCACGTTGGGCAGCGTGATGACCGGCGCGATGCCCACCTCCCGCTCCATCTGCTGGGCGGTGCGGATCACCGGGTTGCGCAGCTCCATCACAAAGGCGATCACGAACCCCAGCAGGGCCGATCCCGCCGTTGCCAGGATCACAGTCCGCTTCCGGCTGGGCGTCACAGGATAGAGCGGCAGGGCCGCGGGCTCCAGAACGGTCAACCGCTCGGCCTTGCGCTCGGTCTCCAGACGCAGGCCCACCTCGGCCTCCGCCCGGCGGGTGTTGATCACCGAAAGCTGTTCGCGCAGCTGGTCCATTTCGCGGTCATAGGCTCCAAGCTGCCGCTCGACCTCGGGCGAGGTCTCGATGCTGGCCGACAACCTTTCCAGACGCGACTGCAAAAGTCTGCGCTGCGCATCGAGACTGTCCAACTGGGTCCGCAGCGCGGTCAATTCGCGCTCGCGCGTGGCCTGGCGCTGACCGTCGCGATTGACCTGGTCCAACGCGCGCTGCGCCGAGATCTGTTCCCGCTCGATATCCAGAATCGCCGAACTGAGGGCAGCCATCTGCGAGCGCTGGAACTCCAGACTGCCTGCGACGCTCAACTCATGGCTGGCGCGATAGCCGGTGATCTCATCCTCAAGGGCCTGCACCAGGGCAATGATCTGATCCTGCTGTTCGGTAAAGAACTGCAGGGTCGTGCGCGCCTCGTCGATCCGACGGGTGGCATAAAGCTCGATCGTGCGGGCCGACAGCTCCCGCGCCACGATATGCGCCTGCTCGGCCGTGGCCAGGCGCACGGAAATGGTCAGCGCCGAGATCTCACCGTCATCGGCAAACCCTTCGCGGGCGGCGGCGACCCCGTCGATGCTGATCGCCTCACGCAGCATCTGCGCCTTTTCCATCGCGCTCAGCCCCGGAAGATCGGCGAAGATCTGGTGCTTGTCGATGATCTCCAGCATCACGCCCCGGGTGGTCAGCTGCTGTTGGACCGCCTGCAACCGGCGCGCCGAGGATCCCTCGACAGTTGACGGCGCCAGATCGTCGGCGATCTTGGCCCGCTCGATCTGGATCACTTCGGCGGTTTCATAAGCATGCGGCTGCGACAGCGCGAAAAAAACACCCGCCAACGCGCCCAGAACGGTCACCGCAAAAATGATCATGATGCGGCGCCGCACCATGTCGATGACATCTTCCAATGAGTAAATCGGCCCCATGCGCCTTACCCTAACAGCCTTTGCGGCGTTTTGCCTGCCCGAAACCACGTGTTGATCAAATGGCGTTTCGGGATGGGTAGTAAAACAAACGGGCGAAACTATGACAAATCAGAAAAAACCGTGCGGCATAATCGGCAGGACTTAGGCGACGCCATCCATATCAGCCGAGGCGCGCGCCCGGTTCAGCACCACACCCAAGAGCTGGCTCTGCCCTTCGAGGATACGCTCGCAGGCCGATATATGCTCGGGCGTGGTCTGGGTTCCGTCGGTCACCAACAACACCGCATCGACCTGCGGCAGGAAGGCCGCCAGATCGTCATAGGCCAGCATCGGCGGCATGTCATAGATCACCAGATCGGGGTCCAATGTCTCGATCATGTCATCGAGCACTTCACCCGACAGCGGATCGTGCAGCATTTCCGCCGCATAGTCGCAGGGCGCATCGGCCAGTCCCAGGGCCAGCGTGTCGCCGACGCGCACCAGATAATCCTCCAACGGGGTTTCGGCGCTCAGAAAGCTGTCCAGGCGTCCGGGATTGCGCACACCCAATGCGTCCGCCACACCGGGGGCGCGCTGGTTCATGTCCATCAGGACCGTGCGGCTGCCGGGCACCCGAGACAGGCTGAGCGCGAGATTGACGGCGGTAAAGGTCGCGCCGCTCTGGGTGCCGGGGGCGACAACGGCGATGCGGCGCCAGCCATAGGCCCGGATGGTGCGCACCAGGCGGGTTCTGAGCAGGTCGAACCCCTTGGCAATCGGGTCGGCACGGAAGTATTCGATCAGGGACGGCACGGCGCGGCGCGCCAGCTTGCCCTCGACCTGGGCCCCAATCGAAATGCGTGGCAGATCGGCCCAGACATGGGCACCGGTGCGATGCGGGATCGTCGTGACCGGAAGAGCATAGCGTGCGCCCAGAGAGAGTGTCGCCTCGGCGGGTTCAGCGGCCTTTTCAGGCGCGTGATCCGCGGGCATCTCCACCGAGCCCTTTGCCTCCACCGGGACGGGTTCGGGATCGGCTGCGGGCGCCATGTCCTCCAGATCGCCCTCATCGGGGCTGCCGGACGCGACAGGCTCAGAGATGCGGTCCGCGTCGATTGCGGCCTCTGCCGACATGGGGTCGACATCGCCCTGCCCGTCCACATCTGGGGCGGGCTCTTCCATCTGAATGTCGTCAAGAGGCGCCTGGGCGGGGAGGACATCAGACATGTCGATCGGGGAGTTGCGACGGCGGATCACGACCCAATCCTCGTCCGCTGCAAGATCTTGATCGAACTCAACGTCGGACTGATGCGAAAATGTGTCTTTCATGGCTCTCTCAGCCTTTCTTGTGCTGTGCAGCGGATCCGCCTGACGCGTAGGATCATCATCGCGATGATCGGGGTGCGTGGGTTTTGTGGGTCGCTGCATCGGTCCTTTGGTTCAACCATGTCCTGGATCGGGTTTCGGTCGGGTTATCAGTAGCCAGTACGGCGCAGAACAACGCCAATCGTACGCAAGAGGATCAACAGATCCTCGCGCAGGCTGACATAGGTGTGGTAATCGGCATCAATCGGCGCGCGGGTCTCAAAGCCACGCTCGTTGCGGGCGCTGACCTGCCAGGCGCCGGTGACGCCGGGGCGCAAGGCGAAATAGGCACGCGGATCGCCATAAATCGACAATTGGTCGGGCATCATGGGACGCGGTCCGACCAGGCTCATCTCGCCAGTCAATACGTTCCAAAGCTGGGGCAGCTCATCCAGAGACGTCGCGCGCAAAACCGCTCCCAACCGGGTAACACGCGGATCTTGCTTGAGTTTTTGGGTGATGTTCCATTCCTGCCGCAGCTGCGGGTCAGCGGCCAGGCAGGTTTCGAGGAGTGTATCGGCATCGCGCACCATCGTGCGCAGTTTGAGGATCTTGAACCGTTTGCCGTTCCGGCCCAGACGATCTTGGGTGTAAAAGGGTTGCCCTCCTTCGATCCAGAGGGCGATGGCACAGACAGCTACGACAAAGAGCGTGACCGGCAGGCTGAATACGACGATGGCCACATCCAATACGCGTTTGCCCCAGCCCCGGTAGCGCCCCTGGTAGCGGTCGGGCAGTAAGGCAGGGCGAAACGGAACCGCACCAAGCCCGACGGCGCTCAGGCCCGCTACGCCTACCGACGACGGTACGCCTACGTCAGGAAAACGAGACGCAATCGCGTGCTCGCGCGCAAAATCCTTCATCATTGCCCCCCAAAGCAATGGTCAGCAGCCGTGCCGAACTATCGGAAATCGCGAACACCAGCGCGATACGGCGGACCTATCCACAAACAACGGCAGAGCAATCTGCCGACACTCACTACGCCAAATCTCCGCCTTCCATCCTGCGGACCCTGGCCGGCAAACCCGTCTGAAACACGACACAGTTTCGCCACGATCACTTTAACATGTTCTCAGTTTTTTAGAGGACTTTGTGGCAAAACAAAGTGTTTCCGATGCTGGGTTAATAACTGCACGAAAACCGCCTGTTTCCTGTCACAACCAAGGAATTTGCGGATCATTGTCGCCATTATTGCGCCAATCCTGTATCATATCTGTGAGGAACACGCGTTTGCCGCAAGCCAGCTTGGCATAAATGTGACACGCGTAAGTCGCTCTATTGGACGAGTTTTGCCTCATTTGCTCGGCTTTTACGGGAAAAGTGGCGCATTGAGGGCATCAGGGGGGCGGAGGTGATTCTCTGTCGCAGTTGCGCGCGGCCCCGCTGTCCAGCAGATCGGGTCCTGATCGGCGCAATGGGCGAAGATCCGCGAAACGCGAATGGGCGGATCAGATCTTTTGCGCGAGACAGGCCGTGTCGAGCGCGGCGCGGGCGGACCGGACCGCAGGCCGCGCGGCAATCGTGTCGAACCACCGCTGCACATGCGGGACGTCGGCCAGGTCCATCTTTTGCCAGCCATGTCGCGCCACCCAGGGCCAGATGTTGATATCGACGATGCTGTACTGCGCGCCCAACACCCAGGCCCGATCGGCCAGCCTTGCGTCAAGCACCCGATAGAGCCTGCGCGTTTCGGTCGTGAACCGCGCGCGCGCATAGTCCTGATCGGCCGGCGCCACGCGGTTGAAATGGTGCAACTGCCCGAAATTCGGTCCCAGCCCGGCCGCCTGCCAGAACATCCATTGCAGCGCTTCCTGACGGGCCCTGGGCTCGGTCGGCCATAAACGGCCCGTCTTTTCAGCAAGATAGATCAAGATCGCCGCACTCTCAAACACTGTGATCGGATGACCACCCGGTCCCTGCGCATCGGTGATCACCGGGATTTTTGCATTGGGCGTGAGGCCTGTGAACATTTCGGAGAACTGTTCGTCCGCACCGATATCAACGGGGTGAATGGTGTTGGTCAGCCCCAGCTCTTCGAGCGCGATGGCGATCTTGTAACCGTTCGAGGTGTTCCAGTTATACTGCGTAATCATAATCCTGCCCTCCCTTGAGAGGACCCAGTAAGGCGGCAAAGCGCGCCCGGCTACAAGTCCCGTCGCTTAACGACCGACCGCATAGGCTTGCATCAGACGCGGGGTGGCCGCCGCAGTCAGCACCCCGTCGTGGGTCCGGCGCGCCGCCGTCAAACGGCCCACGGTCCACGGCTCGGCCACGGTGACCCGGTGGCCCATGGTCCTGAGATCCGCGATCACATCCGCGCCAAAGCCCGGCTCGATCATCACAGCGCCGGGATCGGCACGCCGCGGGGCAAAGGAACTGGTGAAATGGCTGGTGTGAAAGAGCGGGGAGTCGATGGCCTCCTGCAGTCCCATGCGATGATGGGCCATGCGCAGGAACCAGATAAGCTGCCACTGGTCCTGCTGATCGCCGCCGGGCGAGCCGAACACCAACGCCTCTCCCTCCGGCCCTTGGGCAAGACTGGGCGACAGAGTCGTACGCGGCCGCTTGCCCGGGGCCAGCGACTGCGACGCCCCCTCCTCAAGCCAGAACATCTGTGCGCGCGTGTTCAGGCAAAAGCCCAGTTCCGGGATCACCGGGCTCGATTGCAGCCACCCGCCCGACGGCGTCACCGCAACCATGTTCCCCCAGCGGTCGATCACATCCAGATGCACGGTATCGCCGCGCCGGTCTCCGAGGGCGGCCAGCGTCGGCTCTCCCGCATCGATCCCGCCCGAGGCCGACGGGGGCGCCGCCCGCGCAATGGCCGCGTCGGCCAGATGCTCAAGCCCCGGGATCCGGCTGGGCCGCTGCTCCAGCGCGGCGCGAGGACCCACCATGCGTGCCCTTGCCGCCGTGTGAGCCGGATCCAGCAACAGATCCAGCGGAACATCGGCGCCATCGCCGTAATACGCGTCGCGGTCGGCATAGGCGAGCTTCATCGCCTCGATCACCAGATGGGCAAAATCGGCACTGTTGGGATCGCGCGCGGCGATGTCGTGATATCCCAGCAACGACAGAGATTGCAAAAGCACAGGCCCCTGCCCCCACGGACCCGTCTTGAAAATGTCCCACCCCTCATAATTGAACCGCGCGGGCGCCTCATACCCGGCCTGCCACCCGGCCATATCCTGCCCGGTGAGAACGCCCTTGTGGCGCCCGCCCGAGGCATCCATGGCGCTTGTGTCGCGCATAAAGCGGTCCACCGCTTCGGCCACGAACCCGTCGCGCCAGATCCGGCGCGCGGCATTGATCTGGGCCGTTCGGCTTTTGGCACGCTCGGCCTCGGACAGGAGCCTGTCCCAGGTGTCGGCAAGGGTCGGGTTGGCAAACAGCGTACCCGCCCTGGGCACCTGGTCGCCGGGCAGCCAGATCTGCGCCGATCCGGGCCATTCGCTGCGAAAGAACTCCGCCAGCCCCTCGATCGTGGCGGATACGCGCGGCAGAATCGTGTGGCCGTGCCGGGCATAGTAAAGCGCAGGCTCCAACACCTCGCGCAGCCGTTTGGTGCCATGATCGCGCAGCATCAGCATCCAGCCGTCGAACGCCCCTGGAATCACCGTTGCCAAAAGGCCAGAACCGGGCACTTCGGTCAGGCCCTGATCGCGGTAATGCGCGATGCTGGCACCCGCCGGGGCACAGCCCTGCGCGCAGAGCACCTGAGGCGTCTGACCAGGCTTTTGAAAAATCGCCGGAAATTCCCCGCCGGGGCCGTTCAGATGCGGCTCGACCACCTGCAAAACAAATCCGGTGGCCACCGCCGCGTCGAATGCGTTGCCGCCGCGTTCCAGTATCCGCATCCCGACCGCGCTGGCAATCCAATGGGTGGAAGTAACAACACCAAACGTGCCGGTGATGTCGGGTCGTGTTGTAAAGGGCATGATCCGGCGCTCCTGTCAGGCGGTCGGACTCCACATGGCGCCCCGCCTAACCCTGAATACGCCCTATTTTGTTAAGATCAGCTTGCCCAGTTTGGTGATACGCAGCTGATAGACCTGATCGCCCAGCAAGATGCGCGCGGTCTGGCCACCGCCCGTCAGGACCTCGGCCCGGTGGATGGGGGGGCGTTTGGGGGCGTCATCCTCGCCGGAGCGGATCACTGTCGTCATCTGGTTCATTGCCCCCTCCTCCATGTGGGCCGGTGCAACAGGGCCGTGCCCGATGCGCGATCGCACAGAAGAGAGGCCCGGCCTTGCGGCTGGGTGATTGGGCAGATCATACGGGACGCACGTGTCCGCAGGGCGCGGTCAGTCATGAAAACCTCCATCGGTGGTTGAATGGCTGACCGCCCGGCGCGGTGTAGCTGCCCCATACCTGACTATTTCAATCAGGCATGTCAACGGGTTTTGTAGTCGCGTCTCCTTAACCGGTCAGAACCTGCCCGAACTCCTCGCGCAGGGTGCGTTTGAGCACCTTGCCGGTGGCGTTACGGGGCAGAACGTCCTTGAAGACAACCTTGTCGGGGACCTGCCAGGTGGCGATCTTACCCTCGAAAAACGCCAAGAGCTCGTCTTCGGAGGGGGTTTGCCCTTCGACCGGAACCGCGATCAGGATCGGCCGTTCGTCCCATTTCGCATGCGCCACCCCGACAACGGCGGCGTCTTGCAAGGCGGGATGGGCAATGGCGATGTTCTCCAACTCAACCGAACTGATCCATTCCCCGCCCGACTTGATGATGTCCTTGGACCGGTCTTTGATGGTCATATAGCCATCGGGATCGATGGTCGCGACATCGCCGGTGGCGAACCAGCCGTCCTGAAGCAGACCCTCATCCGAGATGTGAAAATAGCTGTCGAGCACCCAATGACCGCGCACCAGAAGATCGCCCTGGGCTTCGCCGTCCCAGGGCAGATCGGCGCCGTCTTCATCAATGATCTTCAGTTCCACCCCAAAGGGGGGACGCCCCTGATTTTCGCGCAGCCTGTGCTGTTGGTCGATGGGCAGATCGCGGTGCTTGGCCAGCGGCATGTTGACCGATCCAAGCGGGCTCATCTCAGACATGCCCCAGGCGTGGATCGTGTCCACGCCGTATTCCTCGCGGAACTGGGTGATCATGGATGGCGGACAGGCCGAGCCCCCCACGACCGTGCGTTCGAGGCTGGTCAGGCTGCTGCCGACGGCCTTGGCGTGTCCCAAAAGGCCCAACCAGATCGTGGGCACCCCCAGCGCGAGGGTCACGCCATAGGTGTCGATTAGCCCCACCAGGCTTTCGCCATCGAGCCCCGGACCCGGCATCACCATCTGTGCGCCCACCATCGCCGCGCAATAGGGCACGCCCCAGGCATTGACATGGAACATCGGCACCACCGGCAGCACCACGTCGCGCGCGGTGATCGCCAATGCATCGGCGGTATTGCCCGCAAAGGAATGCAGCAGGGTCGAGCGGTGTGAATAGAGCACGCCTTTGGGGTTGCCCGTGGTCCCCGAGGTGTAACACAGGCTGGAGGCGGTGTTTTCGTCAAAGCTGGGCCAGTCGAAATCCGGGTCTCCGCCTGCGATCAGCTCGTCATAGAAGGTGATCCCGGGCAGTTTTTCGACCGCTGCCTCGCTGCGCGGCCCCATTATCACGATATGGTCGAGCGCGGGGAGCTGATCGCGGATCGCTGCCACCAGCGGCACGAATGTCTCGTCGATAAACAGGACGCGATCCTCGGCGTGGTTGATGATATAGACAAGCTGTTCTGGAAAAAGCCGCGGATTGATCGTGTGGCAGACAAAGCCCGCGCCCGATGTGCCGAAATAGATCTCCAGATGCCGCCGGTTGTTCCAGGCGATGGTGGCGCAGCGCGCCTGGGGCTCCAGCCCCAGTTTGGTCAGCGCCGAGCCCAGGCGGCGGGCGTTCCGGGCGACCTCGGCCCAGGTGGTGTGTTCAATGCCGCCGGTGGTGTTGACCGACACAATCGACGTGCCGCCGTGATATCTCGCGGCATGGTCGATCAGCGACGATATCAAAAGCGGCGCCGTCATCATCTGGCCCAACATACGCAATCCTCCCAATATGATTTGTGTCTTGCTGCCAAATCACACGCCGCTATGCAACCGAAGAGCACGCAGCCGAACGCTGCGTCCCCTGCTTATTTTGGGCAGGCGGCGCGCGCATCCGACGATCACAAAGAGACTTGCGGTGAGCGGTCCCGGGGCGTAGCCCCAGGGCCATGACGATCAGATATCACACCCCGCTGAGCGCGGATGAGCAACGGGCCCTGGGCCTTGCGACGCCGCAACCGCTTGCCATGGCCGACAAGGTGCGTTTCGCCGAGCTGGACGTGCTGCGCCATGTCAACAACAAGGCATACATGACCTGGTTCGAAACGTTGCGGGTGGCTTATATGGATCTCTACGGACTGCCCCATTATCAAGAGGGCCCGATGCCGCGGATCGTGATCCGATCCGGCGAGGTGCGCTATGTCGAAGAAATGCTGATGGGCGAGGATTACGTCACCACCGCGGGCGTGCGCGCGTTTCGGACCACCTCCTACAGCATGCATCAGGAGTTGTGGGCCGCAGGGCGGCTGCGGGCCAGTTTCGATTGTGTGATCGTGACGTTATGGCCGGATGGATCGGGGCGCTATCCCCTCCCCGCGGCGTTGCGCGCGCGCTTTGCCGACATCGATGGCGCCCGGGCGGAAGCGTGATCCGGATGGGCGCCTTTGGCGCGAGGTTTTGGTTTTCTTGGGGGTTTCACCCCCAAACCCCCTTCGTATTTTTGGCGAGAAGAACGCGGGGCTTAACGCCAGGAACGGGGGATGCCGCACCTTCAATGCCATCTCTGTGGCGCAGAGGCGCGCGACCGCCTTTTGCGGCGGTGGGGGTCTTAGATGAAACTCCCGTCAGGCTCGGCAGCTGGGATGCGGGCGCTCTGAGCTAGCGCCTTGGCGGAAGCCCTTCGAAACAGGGCAGGCCTTCGGGGATGACGTGAAAGGGTTGCTGATCCTTGGTGTAGATCGCCGACGCCGGGCCCGGATAGTTAGCCGCCGGATCGTCCAGCGTACCGACCTTGAGGATCACATGCGGCGTGTCGCTGCGGCGGGTCAGGATATGGGTGCCGCAGGTGGAACAGAATTCGCGCGTGACCGGTGTGTCGAGATCGCTGCGCGCAAATCGTTCCGGGGCGCCCTTGGTAAAGCTGAACCCATCGCCCGGCATGACCATGAAGTAATTCGGCCCGCCGCCCGAAATGTACTGGCATTCGCGGCAATGGCATTGCGCGACCATGAACGGCGCGCCCTTGGCCTGATAGCGCAGCGCGCCGCAGTAACACCCACCTTGCATATCTCAGCTCCTGTGTTTGAGGACATAATCGACGAGGGCGCGGGTGGACCCATCCTTGGTCTTCGCGTCTTGCGCGCCATCGACAATGGGGCCCAGGGCCGTCGCCAGCTCCTTGCCCAACTCAACCCCCCATTGGTCGTAGGAGTTGATATTCATGATCGCCCCTTCGACGAAAACCCGATGTTCGTACGCGGCGATAATCTGACCCAGCGTGAAGGGGGTAAGCTGCGGGTAGATCAGCGTCGTAGACGGTCGGTTGCCGGGAAAGACACGGTGGCGCGCCTGGCGTTCCAGCTCGGCGTCATCATAGCGATCCTGTATCTTGGCGCGCGCTGCGGCAAGGTCCTGCCCCCGCATCAGCGCCTCGGATTGGGCGAGACAATTGGCAACCAGCAAGCGGTGATGATGCGCAAGATCATCCTCATGCCCCTGCGCCGCCAGCAGGAACTCGCAAGGTATGACCTGCTGGCCCTGATGGATCAGTTGGTAAAAGGCGTGCTGACCGTTTGTACCGGCAGCCCCCCAGATCACCGGTCCTGCCGGCTGCGGGAGAGCCTCTCCCGTAACAGCGACGCCTTTGCCGTTGCTCTCCATCTCAAGCTGCTGGAGATAGGCCGGAAGCTGGTTCAGCCGCTGATCATAGGGCAGCACCGCACGGGTGGGATAGCCGCAGATCTGGTGGTGCCAGATGCCGTGCAAAGCCAGCATGACCGGCAGGTTGTCGGCCCAGCCCGCCGACTGAAAATGCACATCCATCGCCTGAGCCCCGCGCAGAAACGCGCGGAACGCGGCACCGCCAACCGCCAGCATCACAGGCAGCCCGATCGGCCCCCAGACCGAATAGCGCCCGCCGACCCAGTCGGCAAAGCCAAAGACCTGGGTGTCCGGGATCCCGAAGGCGGTCGTTTTATCCGGCGCGGTGGACACCGCCGCGATCTGCCGAACCGGATCGCCGCCCCCGTCGCGCATCCAGGCGCGCGCGGTGCGGGCATTGGTCATGGTCTCGATGGTGGTGAACGTCTTGGAGGCCACGATGATCAGCGTCCGGGCCGGATCGAGGGGGCGCAGCGTATCGGCGATATGCGCGCCATCGACGTTGGAGACGAAATGGCACCGCGGACCGTCGTGATAAGGCGCAAGGGCCGCCGTTGCCATGGCCGGACCCAGATCCGAGCCACCGATCCCGATATTGACCACATCGGTGATGGCCCCCCCGGCACCGTCATGGCGCCCGTCCCGCACCGCGTCCGAGAACACCTCCATCGCGCTCAGCGTGTCGAGGATGGCGGGCATCACATCGGCACCGTCCACCTCAACCGGACCGCCGTCGAGGTTGCGCAGCGCGGTGTGCAGAACCGCGCGCCCCTCGGTGCTGTTCAGCCGGTCGCCACGGAACATGGCCGCGCGTTTCTCGGCAAGGCGCGCGCTGTCGCACAGCGCCAGCAGCGCGGCACGGGCGGGTGCGTCCAGGCATGTCTTGGAATAATCAAAGAGTACATCACCGGCCTGGGCGCGAAAAACCTGCGCGCGCCGGGGATCGGCGGCAAAAAGATCGGTGATCCGTGTCTCGCTCAGCCTTGCGTGGTGGCCATGGAGGTCGTCGAACATGAATTATGGGGCCCAATGTATTGTTGTTTCTGACAGAACGGCGTTAATCGGCGCTTCCTCCGGAGGCAATGCCATGGCCCGCTCAAGGGCGGCGCGCTTCTCCTCTCCGGTAATCAGCAGGTGTTTTGACAGCGCGCCGTCCAGAACGCGGGCGCTGAGGCTGACACGGGCCTCGGGCTGGGTCGGCGGGCTCTGCGCCACCAGGATCGGAGCGTCCGGCGCCAGTGCGGCCTCAATCCCCGGTGCGCCGGGGAAAAGCGAGGCCACATGCATATCCGTCCCCATCCCCATCAACAGCACCGAGAGCGGCAGCTCCGGCACCAGCGGCGCGGTCACTTCGGCCAGCACCGCCTCGGGATCTTCAGCCGGAGCATAGAACGGCAAAAACACGGCACGCGCGGCACGATCGGTCAGCAGCCGGTCCTGGATCAGGCGCGCGTTGGACCGGGCGTGATCCTGAGGCACCCAGCGTTCATCGGTCAGCATCACATGGACCCGTCCCCAATCCAGATCGGCGGCACAAAGCACGTCGAAAACCGGCCCAGGCGAGGTGCCGCCCGGCACCGCGAAGGACGCATGCTCGTGTCGAAGGAGGCAATTCTCCAGCTCGCCTGCAAGCGCATTGGCCAGATCAATGGCCAGAAGATCGCGATCGGGGTATTCCTTAAAGGTCACGGTTTGATCCCCCGCCAGTCCCGTTTGTCGCGGCGCATCAGATGATCTGCATCCTCGGGTCCCTTGCCGAAGGCGTCATAGGGTTTGGGCACTTCGCCGCGCGCCTGCCAGCCTGCAATGATCGGATCGGTCCAGGCCCAGGCCGCCTCGACCTCATCGCCGCGCATGAACAGGGTCTGATTGCCACGGATCACATCCATGATCAGCCGCTCATAGGCATCGGGCGGATCTTGGCCGTCCGGTCCCAAAGCCTCGGCAAAGGACATATCGAGCGGTACGTCGATCAGCCGCATGCCGCCCGGGCCCGGCTCCTTGATTGTCACATGCATGGTGATGCCTTCGTTGGGCTGAAGCCGGATCGACAGGATGTTGGAATGCTGGCCTGCCTCGGCGCCGAAAATCGAATGCGGCGCGTCCTTGAAGACAACATTGATCACCGAAGACCGCGCCACCAATCGTTTGCCCGTCCGCAGATAGAACGGCGTGCCCGACCAGCGCCAGTTCGACACATGCGCCTTGAGCGCGACATAGCTTTCTGTGGTCGAGCGCGGCGCGCCCACTTCATCGCGATAGCCCGGTGTATCCCCCTCGGCCGCGAACTGGCCCCGCACGATGTGATGCGGCTCCACCGGGTCGAGCGCGCGGATGACCTTGAGCTTTTCATCGCGCACCGCATCGGGCTCAAACCGCGCCGGCGGCTCCATCGCGATCAGGCACAAAAGCTGCATCAGATGGTTCTGCATCATATCCCGCATCGCACCTGCGCTATCGTAATACGCGCCCCGCCCGCCGATGCCTACGGTTTCAGCAACTGTGATCTGGATGTGATCGACATATTGCGAGTTCCACAACGGTTCAAAAAGCACATTGCCGAACCGGACGGCCATCAGGTTCTGCACCGTCTCCTTGCCCAAGTAATGGTCGATCCGGTAAATCTGCGCTTCGCCGAAATGCTCGGCCAGCGTGGCGTTGAGCGCGCGCGCGCTCTCCAGATCGTGGCCAAAGGGCTTTTCCACAACGATACGCGTGGCGTCGTTGACCAGACCGTTGACCCGGATCCGCCCGGCAATATCCCCAAAAAGCGACGGCCCAACGGACATATAGAACGCCCGGGTACGGTCGCCCTGCAACAGCTCACCAAGTGCCGGCCAACCCTGTTCGCCCTGCGCATCAAGCTGAATATACTCGACAAATTCCAAGAACCGCTCCAGCGTGCCGTCCTCGCAGGCGCGCCCGCCGCTGAACTCGCGAATCGCCTCGGCGACAAGCTGGCGATAGCTGGCGGTCTCAAGCGCGGAGCGGGCCACCCCGATCAGGTGAGAGCCTGTCCGCATCTGTCCCGCGCAGTACCGCCGGAACAGCGCCGGGATAATCTTGCGCCGGGCCAGATCGCCGGTGCCGCCAAAGACGACCAGATCGAACGGATCCACAGGGATGATGCGCGATACCATGACGGGGCCTTTCTGATGCGACCGGGGCCGCTCGCGCCGCAGCCTATCAGGATGGCGGCGCTTCACAACTGTGTCAAAGCGGCGATGCCGGGTTTTCCCCGCCTGCCCGCTCTGATTTAAGGCAAAGACCGGGGGTCTTGCCCCGCCAGACGCCAGCAAGAATGTGACAGGTCCATGAAAGACACCGCCCGCGCCAATATCGGCAAGTTCCGCGACCCCTTTGTGACGGCGGATGGGCACGAGCGCGCCCGTGTCAGCCTGACCAAGCCCGAGACCTTGTGGTTCAACACCGGTACGCTCTGCAACATCGAGTGCATCAATTGCTATATCGAATCGAGCCCGAGCAACGACGCGCTGGTCTATATCACCGAGACCGAGGTCATGGCGTATCTCGACCAGCTTGAGGCGCGGCGCTGGAACGTGCGCGAGATCGGCTTCACCGGCGGCGAGCCGTTCATGAACCCCCAGATGATCGGGATGACACGTGCGGCGCTGGCGCGCGGGTATGAGGTGCTGATCCTGACCAACGCGATGCGCCCGATGATGCGCAAATCCATGCGCGAGGGGCTGTTGGAGTTGCACGCCTCCTATGGCGACAAGCTGACGCTGCGGATTTCGGTCGATCACTACACCGCCGCCCATCACGATGCCGAACGCGGCGTCGGCAGTTTCGCCAAGACGATTGAAGGCATGGAATGGCTGCGCGACAATGGCATTCGCATGGCCGTGGCGGGCCGCAGCATGTGGGACGAAAGCGACGCCGAGGCCCGTGCAGGGTTTGCCGCCCTCTATGCCCGGCATGGCTTTGAGATCGACGCGCGTAACCCCGGCGAGACGGTGATTTTCCCCGAGATGGACATGAGCGTCGAGGTGCCCGAGATCACGACCGCGTGTTGGGGTATTCTGGGCAAATCGCCCGATGCGGTGATGTGTTCCTCCTCGCGCATGGTGGTCAAACGCAAGGGGGCCGAAAAACCGGCGGTTCTGGCCTGCACCCTCCTGCCCTATGATCCGCAATTCGAGCTGGGCGAGACCCTGGCCCAAGCCGAGCGGGACGTGCAGCTCAACCACCCCCATTGCGCGAAATTCTGCGTGCTGGGCGGAGCGAGCTGTTCGGCTTGAAGCCGTCGCCCGGAGGTACATCTGTCCGCCAGGCTCCTCAGCGCAGGCACGGCGTCAAAGCCAGGTGACAGCAGGCTCTGACTGCGCATCGCTCGCATCTTCTTCTTGCTCAAAATACGCCCGCCGGAGGCATGGCCCGCAAGGGCCATTTCATATCGGCCTGCCACCAAGCAATACCGCCAGGTCCGCGTCGGCCCGCCGTCAGTGAACCCGAAATTCCCCAACCGAGTTTTGCCATTCGCCCGGCGAGATCATCTTGCGATGGGCAAAGCGGACCGAATGCAGCGGTCCGTCGATTTCTTCCTGCCAAAACCCGATGAACTCAAACAGCTTGGGATGATCCGGCGCCAGATCGTAATCCTGCCAGATGAAGGTGTTCAGCACATGGGTGTAATCGGGCATGCGATAATAGAGTTCCGCAGTGGTCAACCCATAGCCCTTCAGCATCATTTCGGTCTCGGTCATTTGCATGTCTCTTTTTCCCTTTTTTTGCTCGCTCAGACCGATGATCCCTCCAATTCATGAACATTTCAATAAAAACAGTGTGTTAGCAAATCCTGCGGGTGGCTGCCAATCGCAGGCAGCCTCAGGCATTGCACCTTATATGCGGGTTCTGATAGAGTACGGACACAAAATATAGACCCTGCTGAATGATTGGGCACGACAAGTGAACGATACGCCGGAACCCCCTGAGAACGAAGAACAAATGCCGCCCGAGCGCCCCGCCTATGACGGGCCCAGCGTCTCGATCGAGCATGAGATGCGCACATCCTATCTGGATTATGCGATGTCGGTCATCGTCAGCCGCGCGATCCCAGATCTGCGCGACGGGCTGAAACCGGTGCATCGGCGTATCCTCTATGCGATGTCGGAAACCGGCAACACGCATGACAAATCCTATCGCAAATCGGCGCGGCCGGTGGGAGACGTGATGGGTAAGTACCACCCGCATGGCGATGGTGCGATTTACGATGCGCTGGTGCGGATGGCGCAGGATTTCTCGATGTCGCTGCCGCTTTTGGATGGGCAAGGCAATTTCGGCTCGATGGACGGCGATAACCCCGCCGCGATGCGCTATACTGAAGTGCGGATGGACAAGCCCGCCGCCTATATCCTGGCCGATATCGACAAGGACACGGTCGATTTTCAGGACAATTACGACGGGAAAGACCGTGAGCCGACGGTGCTGCCCGCGCGCTTTCCCAATATGCTGGTCAACGGGGCGGGCGGTATCGCGGTCGGCATGGCGACCAACATCCCGCCCCATAACCTGGGCGAGGTCGTGGATGCCACGCTGGCGCTGATCGACAATCCCGATCTCAGCTCCGAAAAGCTGATCGAGTATGTCCCCGGCCCCGATTTTCCCACCGGCGGCATCATGCTGGGCCGGTCGGGGGCGCGCAAAGCCTATCTTGAGGGGCGCGGCAGCGTGATCGTGCGCGCCAAGACCCGCATCGAAGAGGTGCGCAAGGACCGCTATGCCATCATCCTGAATGAAATTCCCTATCAGGTGAACAAGGCCTCGATGATCGAAAAGATCGCCGACGCCGTGCGTGAAAAGCGCATCGAGGGCATTTCAAATGTCGAGGATCAGTCGGATCGCGACGGCGTGCGCGTGGTGGTTGAGCTCAAGCGCGACGCCACGGCCGAAGTCGTGCTGAACCAGCTGTTCCGCTTTACCCCGATGCAGACCTATTTCGGCTGCAATATGCTGGCGCTGAATGGCGGGCGGCCCGAGCAGCTCACCCTGCGTCGGTTCCTGACCTCCTTCATCGACTTCCGCGAGGAAGTGGTGGCCCGGCGCACCGCGTTTGAGCTCCGCAAGGCCCGCGAACGCAGCCACATCCTGTGTGGTCTGGCCGTCGCGGTCAGCAATATCGACGAGGTTGTCACCACAATCCGCCAGTCGGCGGATGCCGCCGAGGCGCGCCAAAAACTGATGACGCGGCGTTGGCCCGCGCAGGACATCCTGCCCTATATCGCGTTGATCGACGATCCGACCCATACCGCGAATGAGGACGGCTCCTATAACCTGAGCGAGACGCAGGCCCGCGCGATCCTGGATCTGCGCCTGCAACGCCTGACCCAGATCGGCGTCAAGGAGGTCACAGACGAGCTCGAAGAGCTGGCCGGCAAGATCACCGAATACCTGGAAATCCTGGGAAGCCGCGACCGTATCATGGGCATCATCGCCGATGAGCTGCGCGAGGTGCGCGACCAGTTCGCGGTGCCGCGCCGCACCGAGATTGTCGACTGGTCCGGCGACATGGAAGACGAGGACCTGATCGAGCGGGAGGATATGGTCGTCACCGTCACCTCCGGCGGCTATATCAAACGCACGGCGCTCTCGGATTTTCGCGCGCAAAAACGCGGCGGCAAAGGGCTGTCGGGCATGGCCACCAAGGAAGAGGATGTGGTCACCACGCTTTTCGTGGCCAACACCCATACGCAGCTTCTCTTCTTCACCACCGATGGGATGGTCTATAAGCTGAAAACCTGGCGTTTGCCGTTGGGCGGACGCACATCCAAGGGTAAGGCGATCGTGAACATCCTGCCGATCCCGCCGGGTGTGTCGATTGCCGCGATCATGCCGGTGGATCGCGATGAAAAGGACTGGGACGATCTGCAAGTGGTCTTTGCCACATCGGCCGGCACCGTGCGGCGCAACAAGCTCAGCGATTTCACCAATGTGAAATCCAATGGCAAGATCGCGATGAAGTTCGAGGATGAGCATGCCGACACCACGCTGATCAATGCGCGGATCGCGTCAAACGATGACGATGTGATGCTGGTGACCAATTCGGGCCGCGCAATCCGCTTTCCGGCCACGGATGTACGGGTGTTCAACTCCCGCGCTTCCGTGGGCGTCCGGGGGATCAAGCTCAACGATGGCAACCGCGTGGTGTCGATGTCGATCATCCGGCATTTCGATGCCACCGCCGATGAACGCGCCGCGTATCTCAAGATGCGCCGCGCGGTGGCCGGTCTGGTGGACGATGGCGAGACAACGGATGAAGAGGAAACCGACGCGAACGCGACGATCTCCCAGCAGCGCTATGCCGAGATGTCGGCAGCCGAAAACCTGATCCTGACCATCACGGCGAATGGCGCAGGCAAGCTCAGCTCATCGCATGACTATCCCGTGCGGGGGCGTGGCGGTATGGGTGTCGCGGCGATGGACAAGGCGATGCGCGGCGGTGCGCTGGTGGCCTCCTTCCCGGTGGAGATGGACGATCAGATCATGCTCGCCACCTCGAAGGGGCAATCGATCCGGGTGCCGGTCGAGGGGATCTCGTTCCGCTCGCGCAGTGCGGGCGGCGTGAAGGTGTTCGATACCGGCAAAGGTGAAGAGGTGGTGAGCGTCGCCTGGATCGCCGATCAGGGGGAAGCTGAGGAAGACACCTGAATTTAACCTTGTTCCGCAGAGCCGGACCGATCGGGGCTGGAGGTGTCCATTTAGGGCCCCGCAGGGTTCCATGAAGAAAGGCAAGTTTACAGAGGCGCAGATGGCGTTTGTGCTGAAGCAGATTGAGCGACGGTCCGTTGTCAGGAATTTTGGGACAGGTGGGGTCCTAAGCTAACTGAGGGTCTGGCTGGTTTGATTATGCGGCGTGTTTGCTGTGCTGCAAGCATCGCGCTTTGAACGTTTTTGGGTTGATCCTTTCCCTGCTTTTTAGAATGGCTTTACCACGGCCGAAGCAGACGTCGGCAGGTGTGACGTTGTTCAGGCTCTCGTGGTAACGCTGGTGATTGTCGTGATCGATGAAGGCTGCGGTCTGCGCTTCGAGGGCACCAGGCAGGAAGTAGTTTTCCAGCAAGATGCGGTTCTGCAAGAGTTGGTGCCATCTTTCGATCTTGCCTTGGGTTTGCGGATGATACGGCGCACCAGCCACCTGCTTGCGCGCAGGCCCGCTGGTCAGTGCACTACGCACCGCATCCTTGCGGAATGCGTCCGTCCGTTTCAGTCCCATAGTCAGTCTCCTTTGTTGCAGTAAACGCTCTCAAAGGAGCGGCATCAAACCGCGACAGGTCCATTGGACCTCGACATTCAATCGACGCGCCTGCTTTGTATCATGGGGACGGCATTGTATCTGGTGGTCGTTTCTATACCCGGCATTCTCCCCGCCCAGGTTTCGAGCATGCGGTTCGAAACCTCCTCAGCCATCTCGTCGAGCCACATCGACATTGCGGACATCATCGCCGTCTCGGGGCCAAGCCGCTGGAACGTATCGAAGACCGATGTTTCGGCCAGAACGGCGTCCGTGTGGTCGCGGAGGTCGTGCAGATATTGCCGCTGAAGCTCAATGTCGGCGCGCGTCGCCGCCCGGGCGATATGGCCACTGACGAACACATCAAAATCATAGCCGAGCAAAATGTCGTGGTGGCGCATCAGGCCGGGAATGTCTTCCGCATGCCCGAGATAGGGAAATGGAGATGACCCGGTAAACAGAAAGTCCATCAACGAGAGGACCTTCTGACGGGGTGCATAGAGGATGACGTTGCCCGAGAGATGGTTTGGCCCTTCATAGCTGAGTTCCAAAACCTGGTTGCCAATGGTCAGCACCATGCGGTCAACAAAGGTCTGGGTGGGCAACGGACGCCGTGGATCATTTGCTCGGGCCAGCGACTCATGGGTGAGCTGATGCGCAATGCGTATTGCGTCTTGCGGCATGCGGTCGGCAGCACCGATATGGTCGGTATGAGCATGGGAGTAGATGACATGGGTGATCGGCTCGCGCGTTGTCTGGGCGATGGCGTCAAGATATTTGTCGATCATGGAGGGGGGCGCATCGACCACGATGACGCCTTCGCCTGTTGTCATGAAGAAACTTTGCTGAAAACCGTCCGAAAACCAGAACAGGCGGTCGCCGATCTCCTCGACAAGATATCCGTTGGCGGGAATTTCGACGTCGTCCGTTTGTATCTGGTGCAAAGCGCGCTCTTCAGCGTGCGCATTGTTAATCAGACCGGCAGAAAAGACGGTAAAAAACAACGCGGCCATTAGGGAATCAAACCTGAGCATGACAATCCACCTTCCAGATTCTAGATATCGAAGTTACACGCAAGATTGCTGGTGCCCGGGCCGGTTTCACTCAACGCTCAGCCTGTTTTCAAAAAAATCGATCAACGCGGTTGCAACTGCTGAGCTGCTGCCGGTTTCGTGGACACCGAGATAGGGTGTTTATGGGATTGGAGAACAGCAATGACGAGAAGAGTTTACAGTCGAGAGTATAAGCGCGAGGCAGCACAGCTTGTAACTGCTCGCGGTGTGAGGGGGGGGCAGGCATCCAAGGACTGGATGGTGCATGCACGGGGGCTACGCCGGGGGGGGGGAGG